>JAFXIE010000055.1 GCA_017533425.1 Clostridia bacterium
ACCACCCCCCGCCGCCTGACCGACCTGATCGGCTCTCTCTGCGATCTGACCAGCGGCTCCGGCGACAAGGGTACCCCCGTTGTCCTCGTGCAGGGCTATTTCGATAATTTCACCGACTGATCAGGCTAAGGTTGAAAAATATCTCCGGTTTTGGTATACTGTTTGCATACCAAAACCGGAGATTTTACGTTTATGCATCTATCTGTAAATGCGACCTATTTCAAAAAGCGGATCAACGCCCCCGACCGCACCGTGGAGGAGGCGCTGCGCCTCTGTGCGGAGGGGGGCTTTCGCCATTTCGATCTCTCTTGTGAGGACAGGGAAGAGGCGGCGCGCCTTGGGGAATTCTGCGCCCTTCACGGCCTTTCTGTCGGGCAGAGCCACATTCCCTACAACCGCTACAAAAAGGCGGACTACGGCGAATTTTCAGCCCGAATGATGCAGGCTGCGGCCTGCGCGGCGGAGATGTCCAGCCCCATTCTTGTGGTTCACGGTGATGAGTTTGATTTTGGCGCGCAGGAATTCACCCTCGAGAGAGGTCTTGCATTCAATCGGCGGCTTTTTTCGCCGCTGGTGGATTTTGCGGCCAAGAAGGGCATGCGCGTTGCCTTTGAGAATGTGTTTTTAGAGGAAAAGCATAAGGATACCTACCGCTTCTGCGCAAAGACCGAGGAGCTCATGTCCCTGGTGGAGTCTTTCCCTGCGGATCTGGTGGGCATTTGCTGGGATTCCGGCCATGCCATGATGAGCTATGGCGATGGGCACATCGCCGCCCTCTCGGAGGTTGCCCACCGGGTGATCGCCACCCACATTCACGACAATTACAGCGCCCGCGATCTGCACCTGCCGCCCTTTATGGGACGGTGCAACTGGCCGGCCTTTATGGATGCCCTGCGCGGCGGGGGATATGAGGGAAATCTGAGCCTGGAGCTGCATTACGGCGCCATGCCGGAGGACATCTCCCTGGAATGGGTGCGCTGGCTGTATAGGCTGACGGATCGGCTGTCTAAGTACTGATGAAGACAAAAAGTAAAGAGCGCATACGATTTCGTATGCGCTCTTTTGAACTTTTTCAGGCCTTAGCGGTACTTCTTCTTGCGAGCCGCTTCGGACTTCTTGCGACGCTTGACGCTGGGGCTTTCATAATGCTCTCTCTTGCGGAGTTCGGAAAGCACGCCGGACTTCGCACAGGTTCTCTTGAATCTGCGAAGCGCGCTGTCTAAGGTCTCATTTTCTCTCAGATGAACTTCTGACACTGTTTTCACTCCCCCCGGGTTAGGCATAGCCGTCCAATCGGACGATAAAACTATTATACCTCGCCGGAGCGCATTTGTCAATAAAGAATTTGCATATTTTGTGGGAAAATATATCCCAAACCACTATTTAAGCACCTTGGCGTAGTAGTCATTGTCAAGAATGAGGGGAGAGTACTTAAATTTGTTGGCAACGGTTTTCTTGATGCGGGCAAGGTACTCATCGCTGATCTCCTCGCCGGTAAAGCTCTTGACCTCGCCGGTCTGGGCATTGTAGGAGCATTTCTCGGTGATCCAGCTGCGGGTCTGGAAGATGGCAAGGGGCTCGGAATCGGAGAAAATGTCCCGGCCCATGAGAAGGCGGGAGTCATATTCCAGACCGAAGAGGTTGGAAATGGTGGGGATGATATCGAGGCTGGAGATGGGATCGTCGATGACCTCGTGAGCCATGCCGGGCTTCCAGATGATGAGGCTGGATTTGAAGAGCTCAAAGGTCTCGTCGATGGGATGGCCGACAAAGGCGCTGTGATCCTCCACAGAGAGACCGTAGGGATAATGGTCTGCGCTGATGACAAAGACGGTGTTCTCAAGCTTTCCGGCCTTGTCCAGCTCCTCGATGAGGTATTTCATGGCATATTCCAGCTCCAGATTGCAGGCAAGGTATGCGCGGCAGCCATCGGAAAGGTTCAGGTGCGCAACCTCCTCCTTGTGGCGGCCGGCCTGGTAGTTGCCGCCGAAGGTGTAGAGCTGATGACCGCTGACGGTCATGTAATAGGTGTGGAATTTTTCCTCGTTGATGTATTCCGGCAGGGTGAGCTGCATCATCTCAAGGTCGGATTCCGGCCAGGTCTTGCGAACATCGAGACCGTTTCCGTAGCCCTTGTAGATATAGCCCATGTTGGGATGGGATTTATCCCGCTGGTAGTAGGTGTAGGTGTGGTTGTGATAGGCGCGGGGAGTGGGATAGCCGATTTTGGCAAACTGGTTGCCCATGACGAAGGGCAGATAGTTGTCGGCAGAGAGCTTGAAGGAGCGCACGCCCGACTTGGGAATGAGGCCGGTGCAGGCCACATATTCGCCGTCGGTGGTGGAAACCGGCCAGGAGGAATTGTAGAAATTGGTGAACTCAAAGCCCTCGGTGGCCATCTTGGTCAGGGTGGGGAAGAGCTCGGGATACATGATCATATAGCGGGAATAGGATTCCGCCGTGATGAAAATGAGGTTGCAATCCTTGAAAATGCCGGTTTTCTCGTTCTTTTTGGTGGGGGTGAGGGAGCCGAAATACTCGTGCATGCCCTTGAGGGTGGAATTGGTAGCTGCGGCGGCCAGGGACTCAAAATCGATATCCATGGCATTGTCGCCATATTCGATGACGGAGGAAGAAGGGGCGGAGGAGGATTCCGCGTCGGAGCCGGGGAGGGGATCCTCGGAGAAGTCGGGATCCTCGGGGAATTCCGTCTTTTCCTCAAAGCCGAAGAAGAGGCGCTGGAAATCCAGGCGCATATTGGTGATGACGCCGAGCTTCTGCTGGGCGATGTAGGGCACGTTTGCGTTGAAATAGACGGTTTTTGCGGAGGCGGGGCCGTTGCCGGAGATGACAAGGCAGAGCAGGGTGAAGAGATAGCTCACGATGAGCGCCGCCGCAAGGATGGCCTTTGCCTGCAGGGGGGTGCGCTTGAGATTGATCCTCTTGCGGCCGAAGATGCAGAAAAGCACCAGCGGCAGGGCAAGCAGAATGAGAATAAACAGATTCTCCCAGATGGAGATGAGAATGATATTCATAAATTCGATGACCTGTCCCGGGGTTCCGAAGGAATAGGCCGAGATGGGCACCTTAAAGACATAGTAATAGATGAGCTGCACGCCGAAGAGCACATAAATAACCGAAAGCAGGCCGGTGGCGATGCCGAAATTGACCTTTTTGTTCTTTGCAAAGGTGGAGAAAAGGGCGAAAAGCAGCGCCGTTACCACCGCAAAGAGGGTGGAATAGATAATTCCCGCATTGAAAAGGGTCTTGTAGACCGAAATGCGGAAGACAGATTCCATCCAGATAAAAGAAACCGCAAAGGCAATGGGAAGCTGCCAGAGGGAAGATATGCGGCGCTTGCGGCGGGCAGGTTTTTCGTTGAGATTGATGTCGATGTTAGCCATGGTGATCGATTCAGCCTTCTTTCGCTTTCAAAAGTGATAGGTTATTCCAGGGGGCGGAAATAGAGACCGCGGGTGAATTCGCCGGGAGCATCGCCGCTGCCGCGGGCATAGGCGACAGCAATTTGCGAGACCTCGTCGGGGCTTTCGCAGGTAAAGGCCAGCCGGAGCCGCGATATGCCTGCACGGATGAGCTCATCGGTGCGGTCGGGAAGCCACAGGGTGTGGGCATTGAGAATGCGGCTGCGGCAGCCGAAGGCACGGAGAACGGGGAATTCCGCCCCTGTGCGGTCGGTCAGCCGGGCGGAGCCGCAGGTGCCGCAGGCGCTGGCATTTTTGACAATGCAGTTTTCGCAGATCATGGCGGGCAAATGCCCGTAAACCACCGCTTCCAGAGGCAGGGGAGAGCGCAGCCTGCGGATGGCGGCGAGGGGAAGCTCGAAGGATGCCGTGAGTGATGCAAAGGAGAGGTCGGCATAGACCTCGGTGGCCGGAGAGTTGAAAATATTGAGTCCCGTGTCGCCCAGGGGGATGAGTCCGGCATCGGCGGCAGGGCGGATCATGCCGAGATTGGATATGTAGGCAAATTCGGCGCCGGCCTCTTTGGCAAGGCATGCCAGCCGGTAAACCTCCGCCATCTCGCCGGGGCGCGCCACCGTGGGCATGACCGCAGCCATCGGGCAGGGAAGGTTCAGCCTTGCCTTTGCGGCAACCTCCAGGGGGAGGGCGATGTGCAGGGGACGCAGCGCCAGCACCTCCGGGGTGATCTGGGAGATATCCTCCGCAAAGACCACAAAGCGCGCCTCCTCCGGGGCGTGAACTTCCCGCGCCGGGGGTAGGGGCAGTGCGCGCACCTCCCGCGGTTTTCGCCGGGCTTCGGACAGGGCGGCAAGCGCCTCCCGCCGGAGCGCCTTGACCTCGGAGAGGGGGATGTGCGCAGCCGGGTCGTGATGCAGCCGGATATCCGGCATGTATGGAGTTCCGCCCGTCTGGGACAGGGCATCTGTGATGCGCGCCGGGTCGGTGGGACGGTTTGCGGCGGTCAGGGGGGATGCATATGCGGTGCGGGCGTGAATCCCGTCAGAGACGGTCAGGGAAAGGGCGTCGCCGATTCCGCCGGAAAGGGTCATGGTGACCCGGACGCGGCGGGGAATATGCCCCTCCCGGAAGGAGAATTCCGGCGCCTTGGGGGCATCGTCTGCGCGGACGCCGAACATATGGGCGCCGCGGCGGTCCTCAAAATATCCCTTGGTGAAGCCGTCGCGGGAAAAGGCATCGTAAAGAAGCTGCTGCTCCTCGTCCGTTGGGGTTCGTCTTTCCTCAAGACATGCGGCATACACAGAGGTGACGGCATGCACATAGTCGGGGCTTTTCATGCGTCCCTCTAGCTTCAGGGAGGCAACGCCGGCATCGGCAAGCTCGGACAGCGAATCGGAAAGATTGAGATCCCGCAGACTCAAGGGGTATCCGCTGCGGCCGGCAAGGGTGTAGGGCAGACGGCAGGGCTGGGCGCAGAGACCGCGGTTGCCGCTGCGCCGGCCGATGAGGGCAGACATATAGCACTGCCCGGAATAGCACATGCACAGGGCGCCGTGGGCAAAAACCTCCGTTTCGATCCCGGTAGAAGCCGCAATCTCGCGGATATCCGCGCCTGAGAGCTCCCGCGCCAGTACAGCCCGGGTAAAGCCCAGCCCGGCGGCAGCATCGACACCCTCGGCATTGCAGAGGGTCAGCTGGGTGCTGGCGTGCAGCTCCATATCGGGAAGATGGGCGTGCAGAAGCCGGGCAACGCCAACATCGGCAACGATGAGGGCATCCGCGCCATAGGCTGCAAGTTTTTCCGCATAGGAAAGCATGTCCGGAAGCTCATCATCCGTCAGCAGGATGTTGACGGTGATGTGGGTGCGAACTCCCATTTCCTTACACCAGGAAATGGCCTCCCGCAGCTCATCCTCGGTAAAATTTTTGGCATTCCGGCGGGCATTGAAGGCCGCACCCGCCATATATACGGCATCCGCCCCGGCGCATACTGCGGCGCGCAGGGCATCCAGGCTCCCGGCGGGAGCCAGCAGCTCCGGTCGGCTCATAAGAGGGAAAGCAGCGCCACGGCGTGGGCTGCGATGCCGTCTCCCGACCCGGTGAAGCCAAGCCCCTCCTCGGTGGTGGCCTTTACGGAGACGGCATCGGGGGAGATGCCGAGGGCGCGGGCAAGATTTTCCCGCATGGCGGAAATGTGAGGTAAAAGCTTTGGCCGCTGGCAGAGAAGGGTCGCATCCATATTATCTACCCGGTAGCCTGCCTCGCGGCAAAGGGCGGCAACATGGGCAAGCAGCTGCAGGCTGTCGGCACCGGCATATTTCGGATCGGAATCGGGAAAATGCTTGCCGATATCCCCCAGCGCCAGAGCGCCGAGGCAGGCATCGGCCACGGCATGGGTCAGCACATCGGCATCGCTGTGGCCGAGAAGCCCCTTTTCAAAGGGAATATCCACGCCGCCGAGAATGAGCCGGCGACCCTCCACCAGCCGATGGACATCATACCCGTGTCCGATGCGCAGGGCGGGCAGACCGATAAGACCGCGTGCCGTCATAAAATCCTCCGGGGTGGTGATTTTGATATTGCGGGGACTGCCCTCCACGATGTGGACCTCGGCCCCCGCAGCCTCAGCAGCGGAGCAGTCGTCCGTGGGAACATTTCCCCGTGAAAGAAGCGCGTCATAGCCCCGGGTAAGAAGATCACGGTCGAAAACC
>JAFXIE010000056.1 GCA_017533425.1 Clostridia bacterium
AGTATTTATTGAAGTAATTAGTAATTTCTTAACCTCAATACACTTATCTAAAATATCATTATTGTCGTAATAGCCACTTTCAATTAAAAGTTCCAACCAATACTCACTTTCAGAACATTCTTTAAGTGCTATTTGAAGTTTGGCAATAAAATCGGCGGTTCCGTGCCCGTAAAACGCTTCACGAATATTTGCACCAACACTTGTTCCACTGCGGATAAGTTGATTAGTTAGTACACTTTCCCTTTTAGTTTGTTTCACATAATTGCAAACTTTTATTATCTGCAAAGCAAATTCTTTAGATTTTATAATTAACGGACTTTCTGCCATAACAATACCGCCTTCCTTTGTTTCATTATACCACTATAAAACAAAAGGAGCAAGGCAAAGCCTTGCAAAAAACACTTATTACCTCTTACTTCTTACTTATTACTTCTAAAGCCCCAAGGGCTTTTTAGGTAAGAGTGAAGAGGTAACAGGTAAGAAGTAAGCCCCAAGAACTTATTGTCCTTGGGGCTTTGGTTGCGGGGGCAGGACTTGAACCTACGGCCTCCGGGTTATGAGCCCGACGAGCTACCAACTGCTCCACCCCGCGATATGGGGCGCTCTTACAGCGCTCAAATATTATAGCACGGTTTTGAGAAAAAGGCAAGACCTTTTTGAGAAAAGTTTCCGCCCGCCTTCGACACGGGATCAAAGGCGGGCAGAGTTTACTTTATTTCATGGCGGTGGAGCTGTTGAGCAGGATGGTGCTGTAGAGGAAAAGCACATCGGCATCCGTGAAATCAACAAACTCGCCGAGCATACCGGAGGAGATGTAACGCAGATCCACCAGCACGATCTCGGAATAGCCCTCGGCCAGCAGCGGGGCGATGGAGGAACCGAAGGAATCGCGGAAGAGGATCAGGCGGCCGCCTTCGGGATTCGCGGGGTTCTTTACGGTCACCACAGGCTGGTTTCCGGAGAGGAAGAGCTCATAGGGATCGCGGCTTTCGGCCTTGGAGAGATCATAGACCGCGGCCGCGCCGGTGACCTGCAGACCGCGGATGACATCATTCTCGAGGATGGTGATGTGATCGGGCTCGAAGGGCAGGGCGGACTGGCCGACATACACGCCGCGGAAGGGCGCATCCAGGGTGGTTGTATCATATTTGCCGGAAAGGGAGGTTCCCATGGCGGCGGCAAGGCGCTGGGCGATGTCGACGATGCATTCCTGGCGCCAGTGGGTGTCGGTGTTGTAGAAATCGTCGCTTGTGAGCAGATCACCGATCCGGATGGGCTCGGCAAAGGGGAGACCCTCGTGCATGTATTTCTCAAAGGCGTCGTAATCCATGGAAAGCTCCGCGAGATCGCGGTTTTTATCGGGAATCATGGAGAAAAACACCCGGTTTGTGGGGAAATACCTATCCCGGACGGAGGAAAAGAGGGAGATCGCATAATCCTGCATGGCGGGATTCATGGGATATTCCAGCTTGGAGATGTGGCCGTCGGCATAGTAGATGTCGTTGTTGTCCTTCTGCAGAAAGAGATGGAGACGGGCCCGGGCCTTGAGACCGCGCCAGAAATCCCGCAGGGGGAAGCGATCGGTGGCGTACTCCTCAAAATCTCCGGCAAATTCGCCGGAAACGATCTTCTCCCAGCTGATTTCGGGGAACTTTGCCAGCACCCGGCGCTCGCTTTCGGAATAGGCGGGGGTGGTGCCGAGAATGCACCAGCCGGCAAAGGAGAGGATAAAGGCTCCGCAAAGGAGGAGCGTGATGATATTTTTGGCTTTCATTTAGAAGTTCCTCCTTTTAGAATCTGAAATACAGGAAGGGGTTGAAGGAGCCGTCCACCAGGTAGCCGGTGATGATGGCCAGCAGGCCGAGCAGGAAGACAGGCTCGACATAGGAGAGGCATTTGACCTTGCCTGCAAGAAGCTTGGGGATGGGGGTGGCACCGATGACGGCCAGGGCGGCGATGAGGCCGAAGCTCTGCAGATAGTAAAGGGCTTCGGTGGAGACCAGGGGGATGCCGCCGGCGCCGAACATGCCGCCGATGTATTGGATCGCCTCGCCCATGGAGGCGGCATTGAAGATGACAAAGCTGATGACCACAAAGAAGAGCACGTAGATATGGCTGACCACGCGGGATTTCTTCAGGAATTTCAGCAGGAAGACCTTTTCGATGACCAGCAGGACGGCAAAATAGAGACCCCAGACGATAAAGTTCCAGTCTGCGCCGTGCCAGAAGCCGGTCAGCATCCAGACGGTGAAGATATTGAGGAACATCCGCGGGCGGGCAACGCGGGAGCCGCCCATGGGGAAGTAAACGTAATCGCGGAACCAGGAGCCCAGAGAGATGTGCCAGCGGCGCCAGAACTCCGTTACGCTCTTGGAAATGTAGGGATAATTGAAGTTTTCGATGAAATCAAAGCCCAGCAGCTTTCCGAGACCGATGGCCATGTCGCTGTAGCCGGAGAAGTCAAAATAGATGTGCAGCGAGAAGGCGATGGCATACATCCAGTAGAAGAGCACGCTCTTGTCGCCGGAGGCGCGGAAGATATCGCAGAGCTCGCCGAGGGCGTTGGCGATGAGGATCTTCTTGGAAAGGCCGATGATAAAGCGGCGGGCGCCCAGGGCAAGCTTGTCGGTGCTGTGGGTGCGCTCCCGCAGCTGGGCTGCAATGTCGCTGTAGCGCACGATGGGGCCGGCGATGAGCTGGGGGAACATGGCGATGTAGGCGGCAAGGTCGATAAAGCTGCGCTGGGCAGGCACCGAGCCGCGATAGACATCCACATTGTAGCTCAGCAGCTGGAAGGTGTAGAAACTGATGCCAATGGGAAGCGTTACACGCAAAAGCGGCAGGGAAAGGCCGGTTGCGGCATTGAAGTTTGCGATAAAGAAGTCGGCATACTTATAATAGGCAAGAAAGCCCAGGCAGAAAATGACGGCGAGGCTCACAAAGAGCTTCTTAAAGCGGGGAAAGCGCTCGGTGAGGAGACCGAGGATATAGCCCACAAAGACGGTGATGAGCATGAGCACCACCAGCCGGGGCTCGCCCCAGGCATAGAAAACCAGACTGCTGACAAGCAGGGTGAAATTCTTCAGCTTCTTCGGGGAAAGGGCATACAGAAGCAGCACGCAGGGCAGAAAATAGAACAGAAAGGGAATGCTGGAAAAGAGCATGGCGCCTGTCTCCTTGATAGTAATAAGAGGGGAAATTTTTTCAAAAATTCAGCACGGCGGGAAAGCCGTGCTGAAATGCTTTTTTACTCGGCAGAGCCCTCGGGAGCTTCCTGCTCGAAGCTCTTGGGGCACATGAGGAAGAAAACGGTGTTGTCCTTGTGCTCAACGATCATTTCCTCGGCCTCGGTGCAGATGTTCCAGCGGAGGTTTGCGTTGTCCTTCAGGGTGGTCTTGAAGGCCTCGACATCGGCGCCGTCCTCAAGCTTGAAGATGTAGCCGACGAAGGGGATGGTGCCGATCATGGGAGCGAACATGGCGCCTTCCTTGAAGCCCTTGATCTCGGTCTCGCCAAAGCCGGTGAGGAAGCCCTCCTCGACGGGCACGGCGCCGCCCATGAACTGGATGATCTCGTTGGTGATGATGCGGTTGGCGATCTCCTCGGCGGTGCCGGAGGCATCGGCCTTGAAGGCGCTGTAGAGGGTGGAGCCGACGGTAGCATCGGCGGACGCATCGGAGCCGGCGGGCTCGCCGCAGGCGGCGCAGGAAAGCAGCATCAGGCAGGCGAGAAGCAGAGCGAGGAACTTTTTCATTGGTTAATTCTCCTTTTATTGGCGGTGATTTCCGCATTTTTGTAGGTTAGGGTGACGGCGGTGGTGCCGTCGGCATCCCGGATCTCCATTGTGCAATCCGGTGTGGCGTCATCGCACTCCGTCTCCCAGCACAGAACTGCCGGGGTGCGGAGGGTGAGACTTTTTGCGGCGGGAATTCCTTCTGCCGAGACCCATCCGCTGGAAACGGAAACCTCAGCGGATCCGTCGTCGGTCAGCTCCACCTCGAAGCTGTAGATGGGCGCGGCGCGGTTTTCCGCGGCGGGGGAGAGGCTGCAGGCGACGGGGGAGCCGTCGGGCACCTGGCCGTTGATGAGAACGGAGCTGTCGCCGGAAAGGGTGCCAAGGGAAAGGGCGAGGATGAGGCAGGCGGCCAGGGCGGCAGCCAGGGGCATCAGACGGAGCCTGCGGGGCTTCCGGGAGGATAAAACCCTGTCGCGCAGGGCATCCGGGGCTTTGATGCTGCGGTAGGCCTCGATTTGCTCGCGGTTAAACATGGACATCCTCCTTCAGGGCAGATTTCAGAATATCGTTTGCGCGGGAAATGCGCATCTTGGCGGCGGAAAGGCCGATGCCGAGGATCCGTGCGGTTTCCTCCAGCGTAAACCCCTCCAGATGGTGAAGGATCGCCGCCTCCCGAAGCTTTGCGGGCAGAGCCCTGAGCTGCTCTGCAACCTCTGCGAGGCTGCTTTGCCCGACGGCAATGCCGTGGGCATCCTCCAGGGGAAGAAACTCCCGGATCTTTCTGCGCCGGGCAATGTCGTGGCACCGGTTGATGGCGGTGCGCAAAAGCCAGGCCTTTTCATGCTCCGCACTTTCCGGGACGGAGGTGTGGGACATATAGCGGATAAAAACATCCTGCACCGCATCCTGGGCGTCGGCATCGTTGCCAAGCTGCGCCAGGGCGACACGGTAGAGCATATCGGCGTGCTGCCGGTAGGCTGCGTCAATATCCGGTTTGAAGCGGGTTGTTGGCTGCAATCTCCTGCCCTCCTGTCCTGTATACGCATGAGCGGTGCGGAAAGTCACATAAATTTTTTCTTTTTTTTGAAAGTCCCAATTCGACTCCGTGTTCCCGGATATGTAACGCACACAAGGGGGGCTTTTGTACCACGATCGGCATCGGGCACACAAAAAGGAACTGGGAGTTTTGAAAAAGCTTTTCCGGTACGGCCGTCAGGGACGGATGCCCTCGCCGTTCCATGCGGGAACATACTCGGCAGTGGCGCTCTGACGGCTTTGGGTGTAGACGGTGCGGAAGCCCTTTTCGGCCAGGGCGTTTTCCACCGTGCGGTATTCGTAGGTGGTGACGCGACGGTTGATCTCGGGATATTCGCTTGCGCGTCCCAGGGGCAGATACTGGCTCATGAGGCTGATGACAATATCCTCCGGGCCGAAATTTGCCCCCAGCCAGTCCACGATGGCAAGGCTGTCCGCCCGGGCGCCGGGCATGACGAGATGGCGCAGCAGCACGCCGGAGGTGAGAATGCCTTCATTATTATATACGGGCGGGCCAGAGAGCTGACGCATACACAGAATGGCGCGGGAGGCCTTTTCGAAATAATCCGGGGCGGAAAGATACCGGGCGGAAAGGAAAGAGGAGCAGAATTTCAGATCGGGCATCCAGATGGGGAAGAGGTCGGCGTATTCCGCCACCGTCTCCTCGCGCTCATAGCCGCCGGTGTTGGAGATGCAGGGGATGCGCAGCCGGTCTCCGGCAAGCGCCAGGGTTTGGCGGATGGCGGGGTAGTAATGGGTGGCGGTGACGAAATTGATATTATGGGCGCCGGCATCCTGCAGGGCAAGCAGCCGGGCGGAAAGCTTCTCCGGCGTGGTTTCCCAGCCGTGATTTCCGGCGGAAATCTCGCTGTTCTGACAGAAAACGCACCGCAGATGACAGCCGGAAAAAAAGACCGTTCCGGAGCCGCGGACGCCGCTGATGCAGGGCTCCTCTCCGAAATGCAGGGCAGCGCGGGCGGCGCGCAGCCCCTCGCCTGCGCCGCAGAAGCCCCGGGTGACGGCGCGATCCACCCCGCAGGCACGGGGACAGAGGGTGCATTTCATGAGAAACCTCCAAAATGAGCAAAAAAATAGCAGCAGGACGCCAAAAAGCCCTTGACATAGGGAATGACGCATGCTACAATGTAAGTCTGTATGCTGTAATATTATGGGAAGCCATGCTTTCCTTGATAAACAGTATACACGTTTCTCCCTGCTTTGGCAATGCCAAAGGAGAAAATAACAAACACGCAACCGTGTGTGTCGCAAAGCGCGCGGCCGCACGAATCATGAAGAAACGGAGTGGTAAACGGATGGTCGGAAACGACAAAAAGTACGGTACGACAACCAGAAAGTGCTACGCAAAGGTCTCCGAGCTCATCGAGATGCCCAATCTTCTCGAGGTTCAGAAGTCTTCCTTCCGCTGGTTTATGGAAGAGGGCCTTCGCGAGGTGCTGCGGGATATGTCCGCGATTACGGACTATTCCGGCACGACGGAGCTGAGCTTTGTCGGCTACCGCATTGAAGAAACCCCCAAATATTCCGTAGAGGAGTGCAAGGGCCGCGACGCGACCTACAGCGCCCCTGTGCGCGTGACGGTGCGCCTGCGCAACCGCGAGACCAATGAGATCAAGGAGCAGGAGATCTTCATGGGCGATCTGCCCCTGATGACCGAGAACGGCACCTTCATCATCAACGGCGCCGAGCGCGTGGTCATCTCGCAGATCGTTCGCTCCCCCGGCATCTATTTTGAATCTCATCCCGACAAGACCGACAAGAATGTCTATGCCTCCACGGTCATCCCCAATCGCGGCGCCTGGCTGGAGTATGAGACCGACGGCAACGACATCTTCAATGTCCGCATCGATAAGAACCGCAAGCTGCCTGTGACCTGCCTCATCCGCGCCATCGGCGTGGAGACCGATGCCGAGATCCTCGAGCTCTTCGGTGAGGATGAGCGCATTGTCGCCACCCTGGACAAGGATCCTGCCAAGACCTCCGGCGAGGCTCTCATGGAGATCTATCGCCGTCTGCGTCCCGGCGAGCCTCCCACGGTGGACAGCGCCCGCTCCCTGATGAATTCCCTCTTCTTTGACCCCCATCGCTACGATCTGAGCCGTGTGGGCCGCTATAAGTACAACCTCAAGCTTGCCATCGCTGCCCGTATCTGTGACCGGCAGCTGGCGGAGCCTGTGTGCGATCCGCGCACCGGTGAAATTCTTGCCGAGGCAGGGGAGATCCTCTCCGCCGAAAAGGCCAGACTCATCGAAGAGCGCGGCGTCAGCGTCTGCCTGCTCACCGTCGGCGACAAGACCGTGAAGGTCTTCTCCAACGGCATGGTCGATATGTCCAAATTTGTGGACTTTGACCCCGCCGAGTGCGATATCGACGAGAAGGTTCGCTTCTCCGTGCTCTGTGAGATCCTTGATGCCTTCTCCGGCGACGAGCTCATGGAGGAGATCCGCCGCCGCCGCGATGATCTCATTCCCAAGAACATCATTCCCGACGATATTCTTTCTTCCATTAACTATCTGAACGGTCTCGATCACGGCATCGGCACCGTGGACGATATCGACCATCTGGGCAACCGCCGCCTGCGCAGCGTCGGTGAGCTGCTGCAGAACCATTTCCGTATCGGCTTTGCCCGTATGGAGCGC
>JAFXIE010000057.1 GCA_017533425.1 Clostridia bacterium
ACCCCCGTCGAAACCGGTACGCCCCCGGATATCAACGCGCATATATTATACCACGATGTGCGGGCCTTGACAAGCGGGGGAAAGGCTTGCATTGGGGCGAAAAAAGTGGTAAGATATAAAAATTGAATTCTGCAAATTGAGAAAAGAGCGAAATATATCCCATGATCATCGATTCCCACGCGCACATTTATCCCGAAAAAATCGCCGCAAAGGCTGCCGTTACCATCGGAAAATTCTACAATATCCAAATGGATTATGACGGCACGGTGGATCACCTTCTGCAGGTGGGTGATGCCGCCGGCGTTGACCGTTTTCTTGTTCATTCCGTTGCGACCACAGCGGCACAGGTTTCCCGCATCAATGATTATATTCTCGGCGAGGTGGCAGAGCACCCCGACCGCTTCATCGGCTTTGCCACCATGCATCCCGATATGGAGGAGCCCGACGCGGAGTTTGCCCGCTGCATGGATGCGGGGCTGCACGGCATCAAGCTGCACCCGGATTTTCAGACCTTTGCCATTGATGATCCCAAAATGGATCGCATCTATGGCCTGGCTGAGGGCGTTTGCCCCATCCTTTTTCATACCGGCGATCGGCGCTATGCCTATTCAAATCCCGGCCGCATCCGCCCCGTGCTGGAAAAATTTCCCCGCCTGCAGCTCATCTGCGCCCATTTCGGCGGCTATTCCGAGTGGGATGATGTCCGCCGTGCCTACGACGGGCTGGAGGTGTGGGTGGATACCTCCAGTTCCTTCTTTGCGCTTCCGGCGGAGGAGGCAAAAAAGCTCATCGCCTTCTTCGGGGAGGATCACGTGCTTTTCGGCAGCGACTATCCCATGTGGAATGCGGCCGATGAGATCCGCAATATCAGATCCCTCGGCCTTCCGGCGGAGACGGAGGAGAAGATCTTCTCCGGAAATCTGTTGAGGCTTCTAAAACTGTAAATATAAATGTCCCCTTTCAAGATCGGTGTTGCCAGGCAAAGCAGCGGATACCTACGGTTGTTTATCATACCTTGCAAGAAGTATAAAAGACAATGATATGGAATGCTTTGCGATTTTTCGTCCATATGGCCGACGAAGCTGTCAGATATACACGAGTTTGATCGGAAAGAAGAACATGGCTCAAATAAAAAAACAAAAAATACCCTGGAATCACAATTATGCATATAAACATTGGATCTCCGAAAAGGTCGGAAACCGGAACAGCATTCTTGATGTTGGCTGCGGAGATGGAACTCTCGCCCTGTATTTGAGAACCACGGACAACGATATTCTTGGGATAGACGTATCTGATTTATGCATACAAAAAGCCAACGAGAAAAATCCATACAGCAACGTTTCGTTCGTTCGAACTGCTTTTGAGGATTTTCAAGCAAGCAGTGAGCGATTTGATGTAATCATTTTTGTGGCATCCATTCATCACATGGATATGGGAAATGCCATTGATAAAGCAAAAAAACTGCTGGCGAAGAAAGGCGTGCTGATTATCGTAGGTCTTGCAAAACCTACAAGTTTGTTTGACTGGATTGTGGAATTGGCGAGAGTTCTTCCGAGCAAAATGGTTTCTGCAATCAAAAAGAATACAACTTCGGAAGAATTGAATATCGATGTATCGTACGATTTGCCAACGATGGACGAAGTTCGTCAAATTGGCAGGGAAAGGTTATGTGGGTATTCTCTCAGATATGGGCTCCATTATCGATATTTGCTAACATGGGAAAATAATTGAACAAAAGACTAAAATACAGTATTCTCTGCATAGAGGCAAGGCTGCAATTCACCTCGCTCCTTTTCATTTATCGGTGGCGCGAATTTTGATGTGTGTCCCCAAAGGAATAAAACTACATTAGGATCGGCCGACTGGTCAGAGCAACACGTTGCTAAAAAGGAGATAAAAATCGGGCATCGGAGAGTTCCGGTGCCCGATTTTTTTAGTTTTCCTTGGCGATGTACTTTGCTGCCGAGAGTATGCCGATGCGACCCGCCTCGTAGGTCAGGCCGCCCTGCATATAGACGGTGTAGGGCGGACGGATGGGCCCGTCGGCGGAAAGCTCGATGGATGCACCCTGCACGAAGGCGCCCGCCGCCATGATGACGGGGTCGGCATAGCCGGGCATGGCCCAGGGCTCCGGCGTGGCAAAGCTGTCCACGGGGCTGCCCTCCTGAATGCCGCGGCAGAAGGCGATCAGAGGCTCCGGCGATCCGAAGGTGATGGTCTGGATGATGTCGGAGCGGGGAGTATCGTAGGCAGGGGCGGAATCAAAGCCCATGAGCTCCAGAAGCCGGGCGGCGAAGATGGCGGTCTTCACGGCCTGCGCCGTAATGTGCGGCGCCATGAAAAAGCCCTGGTAGAGATCGCGGTAGCCGGCGGGATTTGCGCCCACCTCGGCGCCGATGCCGGGCACGGAAAGCCGCGCCGCGCAGAGACGGACGTATTTTTCCTTTCCTGCGATATAGCCGCCGGCAGGAGCCATGCCGCCGCCGGGGTTCTTAATGAGAGAGCCGCAGATGAGATCTGCGCCGAGGGCGCAGGGCTCCAGCTCCTCGCAAAATTCGCCGTAGCAGTTGTCCACGATGGTCACCGTCTCCCCGCAGGCCGCCTTGACGGTCTCGCAGATGCGGCCGATTTCGGCCACCGTCAGCGTCCGGCGCTGGGAATAGCCCCGGGAGCGCTGGATGATGACCGCCTTGGGCCGCAGCTCGGAAACGGTGGCGGAAAGGGCGGCAATATATTCCTCGAAATCCGGCAGGAAGGCCTGCTCGGCATAGGAAACGCCCCATTCCGCAAGGCTTCCCTCGCCATCCTTCCCGCCAATGACGTCGGCAAGGGTGTCATAGGGGGAATCCACGGCGGAAAGCAGCAGATCGCCGGGGCGGAGAATGCCGTAAAGGGCGGTGGCGATGGTGTGGGTTCCGTTGAAGAAATGCAGGCGCACCAGCGCCGCCTCCGCGCCGAAGGTGCGGGCATAAATGCGATCCAGCTTGTCGCGGCCCACATCATCGTAGCCGTAGCCGGTGGTGGGGGTGAAATCGGCCAGCGCAACCCGCTCCTCCCGGAAGGCGTCCAGCACCTTTTCGGTGTTTTTTGCGGCAATGGCATCAACGCGGGCAAAGGCCTCGCGGCAGTCGGCTTCGGCCTGGGCGGCCAGAAGATGCAGATCCATATATAAATCTTCCTTTTGCTTGTGAAATTAACGGTATTATACCAAAAAAAGAGGGGAAATTCAACCGCTGCTGCCCAAAAATGAATCCCGGGCACCGGAATTCCGGCACCCGGGGAGGGCAAAGCTTATGAAAACGTTCTGGCATAGGGCTTTCCGGGGCGGCGCAGAGGGCGGCACAAAAGGCAGAGCAGGCGGTGGATGATGCCGGCCGCGGCGGCAAAGCCGAGGATGTAGAAAACAAGGCAGAAGGGATAGTCAACATACTGCTGCACGATGGAATAGACCGGCAGCGAGGGCTCGCAGTAGGGGCTGATGAAGAACATATTGAAGGTATGCTCCGAAAGAAGCCCGGAGAGATGGGCGAGCTCATTGAGCAGCATGGCGATGAGAACGCAGACGCCGAAGACGGGAACTGCGCGGCGCAGGGTGGTGCGGTCCTGGGGCACATAGCCGCTGTAGCAGAGATATATGCCCAGCATGATCATGGAGCCGTGGCAGATGGAGGTGCCGATGTTGATGCCGATGGTCGCAGTGTAGATGGTGACGGGATAGACCATGACGGCGGTGCCGGCAAAGAGGGCAAAGGTGGCAAGATAGGCACACAGGGCATTGTGAAGCCGCCCCCTCGGGGCGATGGCGGCCATGAGAGCCACATACATGGGGGTGGAGCAGAACTGGAAGGGAAAAATGTACCATCTGTAATCCGGAATGACCTGTCCGCCCTCCAGCGTAAAGCCGTAATGCACCTGCCGGTATGCCTCGGCAACAAGGCAGACCACGGCAGTGATGAGAAGCAGCCGCCGGACAAACTTTTCCTCACCCTCCGGCCGCAGCCGGCAGAGAAGGACGCCCAGAAGGATGGAGCCGGCAAACCAGGCGAGATGGAACATTCCGTAGGGAACAGGCTCGGTGGCCTGTGTATTTAAGACTGACAGCACTGCATACCAGAAATCCATACAAGACACCTCGATTCGGCATTTTCAGCAGCGCTGTTACTATAGCAGAAAATGAGGGGAATTGCAATAGCCTTACGCGCGCTGCAGCCGCAGCATGGCCCAGCTGCGGGCGGGGATGGGGGAGAGGTGCAGACCGTCCGGCGCGATAGCTGCGGTGCAGCCGAGGCTTTCCGTCACAGTGTAGGGGGCAGAAAGGGAAATGTCCGAGGCGGGAATATCGTCATCGCCGTCATTTATGAGCATCAGGGAAAGCTCGCCGTCATTCCCCTCGGAGATGAGGGGGTAAAGACCCGGCAAGGCGGCAGGCAGGGTGGGGGCAAGGCGGCGGAGGGTATCGCTCCAGTCGGGAAGGGCGGCAAAGTCAAGCTCCATGGCATCGAGGCAAAGCTCGATGCAGTCCATACCGCGCTTGCGCAGGATGGCCGCGCCGGTGCGGTCAGAGACGATGGGAGAAAAGGCGGGATCATCGGGCAAATGGCGGGCATCCTCGCCGAAGACGAGGGTGGGGCCTTCGCCCTCATAGCGGGTGGGAATGCCCATGGCCGCGGCATAGGCGCCGGCATGGGACTGGGTCAGCCACTTCATGAGGGTGGAATTCCCCATATATTTCTCCGGAAGGTGGGCGTCCCGCACCTTGTGCTCGGCGGAGAAAACGCGCCAGCCGACGGCGGTCTTGCCGGCAAAGGCGTCGGCAATTTTTTCGTCATACGGCAGGTTTTCCATGTGGGCGTTGAAATAGCCCAGCTCGCCGGTGGCGCGGTCGGCATACAGGGTGATGTATTTCAGCCGTCCGACGCGGTTCTGGGTCAGCATGGCCTTGTCGTAGAGCTCGACGTCGCAGGCGGGAACGACCTCCGTCTTGCGGGGGTGGGGATCGTTTTCGTCCAGCAGCTCAAAATCGGTGTCGCGCAGCCACGCGGCCTGCATGCGGACAAATTCCAGCACGCCGGAGAGCCGCTGGTTCTTGGCGCGCCAGGCATGGCGAGCCCAGTAGGTGGCGCCGGAGAGGCGGAAATAGGGGCGGTTGCCCTCGCCGGCCAGCAGGGGGACAAGGGATTTGACGTCAAACCCGTCCAGATCGTAATGGGTGTAGCTGGCGCAGAGACCCATGCGCACGGTGGGATCCACAGCGTCCACCGCCCGGCGAAGCCTGCGGCAGAATTCGGTAATGGTCTCGCCGGTGAGATCCATCCAGGCGGTGCGCTCCGGGGAGGGGGCGCCGGTGAAAAGCTTGCAAATGTCATCGCGGGTCCAGTCTCTGCCGGTGCGCTCGGCGAAAAGCCGCAGATGCTTATCGCAGGCGCAGGTCAGCCCGGGACGCACGGAGAGCACGAGATCGTCATCCAGCAGGATGAGCCGCGCGCCGGCGCGGGCGATATCGGCAACATTGCGCTCGCAAAGGGCGGCAAATTCCTCATCCAGCACGCAGACGGCGCCGGAGGTGCTGCCGGAAAAGGAGGTGATGCGGGTGGTGCCGCCGTATTTGCGCTTGAAATCGTCGTCTCTCTCATCTCCCCAGCCCAGGGTGGTGGTCCAGATACCTGGCTGCAGGCCTTCGGCGGTGGCGCGGGCGATATAGCGCTTGACGTTGGAGAAAAGCACCTCGCGCTCGGCATCGTCGCAGAAAATTTCCAGAACGTCCATCAGCATCCGGTCGGCACCGGCAGCCTTCTGATCGCGGATAAGATCGGCCTGGTGCGCATCGGAGCGGGGGCAGGGGGTGGGGATGGTCAGCATATTTGAAGCCTCCTCGAAGTCGGTTCTTTCATCAGAGCTAAGCATAGCACAGCGAAGAAAAAAAGTAAAGAAGAGAGCCTGAAAAACTTGCTCTGCGGCGGAATTGTGTTATAATGAAGGTACCCCTTCCGTTATACGAAAAGGAGAGAGATATATGCAGCTGAAAAAGATATACGAAACCTTCAAAAATCCCGGCGCGGAATGGCGCGGAAAGCCCTTCTGGAGCTGGAACGGCGAGCTGAAATCCCAGGAGCTTGTCCGCCAGGCGGATATCCTCGGCAAGATGGGCTTTGGCGGCTATTTCATGCATTCCCGCTGCGGACTCATTACCGAATACCTCGGCGACGAGTGGTTTCAGGTGACCAACGACGTGGCCGATTTTTCCGAAAAGGCCGGGCTTGAGGCCTGGCTCTACGATGAGGATCGCTGGCCCAGCGGCTCTGCCGGCGGCAAGGTGACGGAGGATCCCGCCCTGCGGCAGAAGGCGCTCTATCTCTATGAGAGCGATCCCGAAGGCTTTGCCTTTGATGACG
The DNA here is from genome assembly GCA_017533425.1 of Clostridia bacterium. Lineage (GTDB taxonomy): Bacteria > Bacillota > Clostridia > Oscillospirales > QAMX01 > RGIG1911. The sequence continues at coordinate 6,393 of JAFXIE010000057.1, forward strand.
GGGTGCTGTTTGCCTTCGCGGCCACGGTCATGGAGGACGGCATCTCCATCGGCGGCTACCGGGAGATCGCTGCGGAGGATGATCTTTCCGCTGCCTTCGAGGGCCTTGGCGAGGGAAAGCCCAAGGTGCTTTCCTTCGAGGTAGTCTACGATGCCCCCGATTCAAATTACAACGGCAACACCTATATCGATACCATGAAGCCCGCCGCCGTGGAGCGCTTTATCGAGCTGACCCACGCCCAGTATGAAGCCCGCTGCGGCGGGCGCATGGGAAATTCCATCAAGGGCATCTTCACCGATGAGCCCCTGCGCGGCTATGCCATGGGAAATCTCAAGGAAGCGGAGGGCGTCCGCTCGGTATCCATCTTCTATACCGACGATATTTTTGAGGAATTTGCCGCCCGCTACGGCTATGATGCCCGCCCCCGTCTGCCGGAGATTTTCTACCGCCTCGGCGGCGAGCCGGTGAGCCCGGTTCGCATCGATTATTTCGACCTTGGCTGCAATCTCTTCAACGAGCGCTTTATGGCGCCCATCAACCGCTGGTGCGAGGAGCGGGGCATGGTCTTCACCGGGCATGTGCTGCATGAGGATTCCCTCACCTGCCAGTCGGTGCCCAACGGCTCCCTCATGCGCTCCTATCTCAATATGGGCATACCGGGGATGGATCTGCTGGGCAATTCCAACAACTCCTATTGGGTGGCAAAGCAGCTGTCTTCCGTCTGCCGCCAGTTTGGCAAAAAATGGATGCTCTCCGAGCTCTACGGCTGCACCGGCTGGGAATTTTCCTTCCGGGATCACAAGGCGGTGGGCAACTGGCAGGCCCTCTTTGGCATCAATGTGCGCTGTCCGCACCTTTCCTGGTACACCATGGAGGGCGAGTGCAAGCGCGATTATCCCGCAAGCATCTCCTTCCAGTCCCCCTACTGGAAGGATTATGAGCTGGTGGAAAGCTATTTTGCCCGTCTGGGGGTTCTGCTGAGCGAGGGCGAGCCGGTGTGCGATACCCTGGTCATCAATCCCATCGAAAGCGCCTGGGCCATTGCAAATCTCGATTGGGCGGACTGGATTATGCCCAAGCGGGAGGATATCAAGGGGCTGGAAAAGATCTATGCAAAGACCTTTATGCAGCTTGCCGGCGCCCGGGTGGACTTTGATTACGGCGAGGAGCAGATCATGGCCGAGCATGGCCGCGTGGAGGATGGCTGCCTGTGCATTGGCCACGGCCGTTACCGCCGGGTGGTGGTTTCCGGGGCGCTGACCCTGCGGAGATCCACGGTGCGTCTGCTCTCCGAGCTTCTTTCCGCCGGCGGCGAGGTGGTTTTTGTCGGCGATCTTCCCGCCTATGTGGGCGGATACCCCTCTCCGGCGGTGACGGAGCTGGCCGACCGCGCCGGAGCCAAAAAAATCGACCTTGACGAGCTGGGCGCAAGCCTTGCGGCGGAGGATATTTGCCCCATCCGCGCCGACGCCGGCGAAAAGGTCTTTTGCCAGACCCGCCGGGTGGGGGAGGATTACATTTCCGTCTGGCTCAACTGCGACCGGCAGAATTCCGCGGAGTTTACCCTCACGGCGGAGCTGCCCGCGGGCTACCGCGCAGAGATATGGAATGCCGAGACGGGTGCGCGTGCCGTGCATCCCGGGGGACTGCGCTTTGCCGTAACCCTCGCGCCGGCGGAAATGCTCTGCCTGGTCTTTACCCCGGAGCAGGAGGCTCTGCCGGAGCTCGGCCTTGCCCCTGCGGCGGAGAGCGGCCGCCTGACCGGCGGCGAATTTGCCTACAGCCTGGAGGAGCCCAACGTGGCGGTGCTGGATTTTGCCCGCTACCGGCTGGATGCGGACACGCAGCCCTCGCAGCTTATGGAAATTCTGAAGCTGGATCGTGACCTGCGGGCAAGGCTCGGCATGGAGCGCCGGGGCGGCGCCATGCTGCAGCCCTGGTTTGCAAAGCAAATGTACGGCGAGGTTCGCGGCAGAGTCCGGGTGGAATATCCCTTCCGGGTGGAGAAAATGCCGGAGGGCCCGGTCTGGGTGGCGGCCGAGCGCCCGGAGTACGGCTGCTATGCCCTCAACGGCGTGGAGCTTACCTACAGTTCTCTGGAGGACTGGTGGGTGGACAACGCCTTTATCCGGATGGAGATCCCTGCAGGCACTCTCCGGAAGGGGGAGAATATTCTTTCCCTCACGGTGGATTATAAGCAGACCACCAACCTGGAGGCGGTCTATATCCTCGGCGATTTCGGCGTGGAGGCAGCCCCCGGCGGAAACACCCTGGTGTCCGCGCCGGAAACCCTCTCCCTCTCGGATATGACGGAGCGCCGGCTGCCCTTCTATTCCGGCCGCGTAACGGTGGAGATCCCGCCGGAGGCATATCTTCCGAAGGTCAGGGAGGATGCCGGCCGGGTGCTGGTGCGCATTGCCGATTTCACCGGCGCGCTGGTCACGGTGAGCTTTGGCGATGTCACCCGCCGGATCGCCTGGGAGCCCTTCACGGCGGATATTACGGAGGCCGTGCGAGAGCGGCTGCCGCTGCGCATCACCCTGGTCAATACCCGGCGCAATTCCTTCGGCCCGCTGCACATTTATCCCGTGCGCCGCGGCTCCTACGGCCCCTATTCCTTCACGACCGCGGGGGAAAACTGGCAGGATGCCTATTCCCTCATCGAGGCGCGCATCGGCGAGCTTGTCTTCCTCTGCGAATAAAGAAAGAGAGCGGATATCCGAGGATATCCGCTCTCTCTTTTGCTCGCTTAGGGACGGAGGCCAAGGCCGCCCTCCAGGGTGATGGTCTCACCGGTCATATACTTGAAATCGGGATGAGCCAGCTGCACGCAAACGCGGCCGATATGCTCCTCGGGATCGCCGAAGAAGCCCATGGGGGGCGTATGCACATTCTTTTCGAAGGCATCGGGATAGGCCTTCTGGAAGTTTTCCAGCTGCGCCGTCCAGGCCAGGGGGCAGATGACATTGACATTGATGCCGTCGCGGCTCCACTCGGTGGCGGCCACGCGGGTCAGGCCGCGGATGCCCTCCTTTGCGGCGGCATAGGCACACTGGCCGTAATTGCCGAAGAGGCCGGCGCCGGAGGCAAAGTTGATAACGGTGCCCTTGGCCTCCTTGAGGTAGGGATAGCAGGCCTGCATGTAATAGAAGGTGGCATAGAGGCCGGAATAGAGGGCGAGATCAAACTGCTCGGTGGTGTGGTCTGCCAGGGTGACGCCGGAGGCAGAGGCCTGGGCGTTGTTGATGAGCACATCAATACCGCCAAAGGCGGCAACGGTCTCTTCCACCACGCGCTTGACGGTGGCGGCATTGTCCTCGCCGGCGGAGATGTCCGCAGCCACGGGAAGAACCTTGATTCCGTAGAGCTTTTCCAGCTCCTCCTTGGCATCCTGAAGCTTCTGCACGTTGCGGCCGGTGATGACGATGTTTGCGCCTTCCTTGGCGTAGGCGTGGGCAATGCCGTAGCCGATGGAGCCGGGACGGCCGTCAGAGAGCACGGCGCGTCCGCCGCCGGTGATGATAACGGTTTTTCCACTGAGGTGACCCATGAGTTGATCCTCCCGAAAGTATTGATTTTATATCTATAAGTATAGCACAAAGGTGCCCAAAGGACAAGCAGGGAGGCAAAAAAATAAGCGGATACCGCCGGTATCCGCCTATTTCGAAACGCTCAGGAATTGAGAAGCTCGTGGTAGCGCTCCAGCTGTTTTTTGCTCGGCTGAAAGCCGAGATCCATGCTGGGGGAGATGGTGGGCTCTGCACCGTCGGCACCGGGGAAGGGGGAAAGACGGTCGTTTTCGTACTGAACACGGCAGGCCTCGTCATGGAAATCGGGAACCTCAAAGGAGGCACCGCCGGCAAGGGCGGAGCGGTGGGCGAGGATGGCCACGGAGGACATGGTGACGGCGGAATGGAGATCGAAGGGATGCTCCGGCTGATGGCCTTCGCGAATGCAGCGGACAAACATGCGGATGGTGAGATAGTCGCCGCCGCCGTGACCGCTCTTGAGGATGAACTCCTCATCGGGATCGTTCCAGGAGGGCTCGTAGAGGTTGTTTTCCTCCATACCCTCGGGCTTGGACCAGGAATTGTAGCGGAGCATGATCTTATTTCCCATGCCTCGGAGGTTTTCAACCTGTCCCTCCGTGCCGCAGACGCGGTAGGTGTTGCCGTGGGCACCGAAATGCGCACAGCCGCAGACGCGGAAAATGGAGCCGTCGTCATTCTGGGTGGTGATGATGGAGGTGTTGTCACCGCCGATGTGGGTTGCGGTGGGGTAATCGTCAGGAAGGGTGGTGGAGGCAACGAAAGCGCTGACCCGCCTCGGCGTTGCGCCGGTGGCCCACATCACGGGGCCGAGGGAGTGGGTGATGTAATAGGTGCTGGGACAGTAGTTGCGCCAGTGTCCCTCAAAATAGTTATAGCGCTTGCGGAAGGCGGCGTCTGCGGGGCTGACGGGATGAACGTATTCACCCTCGGCAAACAGAAGCTTTCCAAGCGTGCCGCCGTCGCAGATGCGCTTGATCTCGCGGTTGGTTCTCATCTGGGGATAGTTTTCTGCAAGCATGTAAATGCTCTTGCTCTTTTCGTGGGCGCGGATGAGCTCCACACCCTCGGCCATGGTACCGTTGGAGATGCATTCGGAGTAAACGTGAATGTTTCTCTCAAAGCACTTGATGGCATAGGGGGCGTGCTCATGGAAATAATTTGCGAGAATCACGGCATCCATGGGATGCTCGATAAAGGCATCAAAATCCGTGTAGGTGGCAATGTTGCCGCCGAGCTTCTCCGCTGCCTCGGAAAGCTTGTCCTCGCGGAAATCGCAGAGGGCGACAATATCGCAGCCGTTGAGCATAAAATCCCGGGCGAGATCTTTTCCGCGCCCGACACCGAAAATACCGATCCGCAGGTTTGCCATGATCTATTCCTCCTCATGTGCGTGCCGCGCTGCCGCATACGGCAGGGGCAGAACTGTTTACGCATTCAGTATATCAAACCGCATAGGGGATGACAATGGGAAATATCCATGGATTTATTTGAATTGGTTTGTTTTTGCCCTTGCATTCTCATCAGAAAAGGGGTATAGTAACGGTGAAAGGGAGTGGCTTTCTGTGGCGGATAACAACATCTGTAAATTCATTATGCCCGGCCGTGAGACGGGACTGTGCCTTTCCTGCTTTGTTAAGGAGGGCAACCCGGAGGTCATGCGCAAGCGGACGGTGCTGCCGGTGCACAGGATGACGCTGGTTTCCCGCGGCAGCGGAAACCTCATGGTCAACGGGACGGTGCACCCCTTCACCGCCGGAGATGTGCTGTTTGCCTTCCGGGGGGAGGAAATTGCGGTGGAGTCGGAGTCGTGCGAATATATGTACATCCAGTTTGAGGGCAGCCGCGCCGACGAGCTCTTTCTCCGCTTTGATGTCCGGCCGGGGCGGCGGCGCTTTTCCGCCTTTGACGGGCTGCTGCCCCTGTGGATGGAAAGTCTCTCCCGGGCCGACGGCCAGACGGCCGATCTTGTGGCCGAGAGCATGCTTTTATACACCTTTTCGCGGCTCACTCCGGCGAGCGCGGAAAAGGATGGGCTGCTTTACCGGCTGCTGGGACAGATCGAGGAGAATTTCAACGACCCGGAGCTCAGTCTCGGCCGCATAGCCGAGGAGCTGTCCTACAACCCGAAGTATCTTTCCCACCTTTTCAAGGCGGGAACGGGGGTCGGCTTTGTGGAGCAGCTGCGCACCACCCGTATCCGCTATGCGGTCTCGCTTTTTGACCACGGCATAGATTCGGTGCGCAATGTGGCGCTGCTTTCCGGGTTCTCGGATCCGCTGTATTTCTCCACCGTGTTCAAAAAAGTGGTGGGCGTGTCGCCGCGGGAGTATCTTGCGGCAAAAGGAGAAAAATGACAAAGATAACCCCCGGTATCGGAAGGATACCGGGGGTTTTTCATGAAAAAAATCAGGAAATCCGGCGGAACCAGAGGAGGGTGTGGAGCGGTGCATCCAGACGGAGGGTCTGTCCGCCGTCGTAGCGGTTTCCCTCCGCATCCTGCCACCGCCCCGCGGGGAAGACGACATCCCGCGAAAGGGATCCCTTTGTGATGACGGGGCATACCAGCAGGTCGCGGCCCAGCATGAATTCGTCCGAAATCTCCGCATAGCCCTCGTGGGGATGGTTGTATTCCAGGCAGCGGAGAATGGGCTCGCCGGTCTGCTCGGCCATCTCCACCAGGCGGATAAGCTCCGGCGCCATTTCCCGGTGGAGCTTTGCGGCCGCAAGCACCGCCGCAAAGCGGTCGCCGGAGAGAACGCGCCACGGCGCCCAGGAGAACTGCATCATGGGGAAGAGGGCCGAGGCCTGGGCCATGCGCACGAAAAGCTCGGTATCCGGCACAAGCCCGGGGATGAAATTGTAGGTCCACTCCCCGCCGCCGATCATATCGGGGCAGATGAAGGGATGGCCGAAAAGCCCCTGCAGAATGGCGCAGGGAATGATGGTGTTCAGGCCGTTGCGATCCCAGGTGTGGTGGCGATCCAGCAGGCGCTGGATGGTGGCCTTGCCGCCGCCCTTGAAGGTGTCCTTGTATTCGTGGAAGGGATAGCGGGCGCCAAACTCGTTCCAGGCAATGTTGAGGGCTGCGGCATCGTGATCGGGGGCGGCGGTGCCGTTGCGAATATTCTCAGGGTGGTACATGGCGTAGTTTCCGCCGTCAAACTTAAAGCCGTCCACGCCAAAGTCGCGCATCAGCCGCTGCAGCTTGTCATCCAGGTATTTCCGGTCGCCCTCCTTGCGCATATCGAGAATGGCGGAGAAGCCGTTCCACCATTCGACGATGGCGATTTTTCCGTCGCTTGTGCGCAGGAAGAGATTTTTACTCTCCTCCGTTGCAAAGGGGGAGATATAGGTGCGGATGAAGGACTGCCCGTCGCAGGTCACAAGAGGGGTCACCCAGAGCATGACCGTAAAGCCCAGGGCATGCAGCTCGTCGATCATCCCCTTGGGATCGGGGAATTTGTGGAAATCAAACTCCCAAAGTCCGTAGCGGGTGTGCCAGCCCTCATCGATGATGAGAATACCCGGGGCAAAGCCGTGGTCGATGATGGCATGGGCGTAGGCGAGAACGCCCTCCTGGGTGGGATCGTAGGTGAATTCCATCCAGGTGTTGTACTGCGCCACCTCAAAGAACTCCCGGGCGAGCTTTTTGCCTCTCTTGCGGGTGTCGTCAAAGGGGAAATGTGCCTCCATCGCCGCAAGATAGGCATCCCGCAGGCAGCTGCCGGCGCAAACAAGCTCAAAGCCGCTGCCCTCAAAGCAAAGCTCGCCTGCCTCCACCCAGACCTTGAAGGGATGCTCGCTCCAGATATAGCGGCCAAGATTTGAGAGGAAGAGGGGCATCATCTGGTTTGAGCCGCCTTTGGAAAAGTCCCGGCGGTAATTGCTTCCGGCGTGGATGGGCATATCCGTTCCGCGCTCCACCGAGCCGCCCCAAAAATATTCGCCCTCCAGGAATTTAACTCTGTATTCCATGATTTTGAAACCTCGTTTTCTTTCGTTGATTTTGATAGGAAAGCCTGCCAACGCCGGAAAAGGTTTGCAGGACTTGTCCGGTAAATACATTGCGCCAATCGGGCAGGGTAACGGCGGATCAGGTCTTTTTCTCAAGCTCTGCCATGCGTTCCTCCAGCGCCTTGATGCGCTGGGTAAGCCCGGTGACCGCCTCGTTTGCGACAAAAACGAAAATGGACAGCACCAAAGCAGCGCCCACCTCCATCAGAAGCGGATCGCCGCTCTGAAAGAGCTGCCAGCCTCCGAAAAAGACAAACGCATAGATCACCGCAAGGCAAAGAAGAAAGGTCAGCGCCCAGCGAAAGAGCAGTTTAAGCTTATTTTTCATCATCTCACCTCGAAGAAATGCGTTGGATACCTTTTCTTTGATGATAACACAAAACCGCAGTGCTGCTGTAGGTGTGCGGTTATTTCAAGATCACGCGCACCTGCTCCGGATGGGTGATGCGGGCAGGCTCGCCCGCCTTCATCTCGCAGACAACCTTGCCGAAGGGGGTCAAAAGGGCGGCGCTTGCGTGGGACAGGCCGAGCAGCGCGGGCGAAAGGGAGATTTCCCGCATGCCGGGCTTGCGGATCTCCAGCCCCATCAGCGCCTTCGGCAGGGAGAAGAGGGGGGTTCCGCCCCAGGCGTGGCTGTGGTCAAAGGGATAGGTGGGCTCAGGGGCCACAAAGCCCTCCACCAGACCCTTGGGGCAATGCTGTACCGGCGCCTTCCAGCGACTGCAGATCTTGAGCGTGTATTTCTTCCGCAGCCCCAGGCGGAATACCGCCTCCAGCAAATAATGCTGAAAATAGGGCTGGCAGTCGCCGGCAATATCGTCGGACATGATCCGGTGGATAAGGCCTCTGGCCGTATCGTCATCACAAATGCCGAAATATGCGGCGAGGATGTTGGAATGCTTCAAGTAATAGCGCTTTTCTACGTTCTGCGGCATCCATTGCCCGATGAGATGCGGCTCTGTGGGGGTGTTGAGTCCCTCAAAATAGCAGCCCCGCACAGGGTCAAAGAGCAGCCGGTTGACGGCCGCACGCAAGGCCTCCTTTTTGGCATGGCACTGCGCGGCGGCGGAGGCATCTCCGAGCTTGCGGTAGATCTCTTCCGCGCTCTGAAGGGCGCCGAAGTAGAACATATTCAAGCAGCTCTGCCCCAGCGCCTTGGGCGGATGATGCATGGAAATGCCGTCAATGTAGATCCAATCCACAAACATATAGTCGGGCGGCGTCTCTAAAATGCCGTTGTTTCCGAGATAGCCCGCAAAGCGATCGAAAAGCAGGTCAAGCGCCGGACGGCACCGGCAAAGCAGCGTCTGGTTTCCCGTCAGCATGTAGACATCACGGAGCATCCTCACCCAGATCAGGCTGTAGGTGGTGTGGAACATTCTGCCGCTTTCTCGCTCCAGCATAACTGCGGTGCGGAGCAGATCAAATTCCGCAAGGCGCATATCGCCAAAGGAAAAGGGCGTCATCAGGCTTTCAATGTAGTAGTCGCCCGTGCAGGCAAGGGGTTCGCAGTGCCGGGGGCTGTCCAAATGGTGGGTCTGGCGGCAGATTTTCAGGGTGTGCTTGCAGGTCTGCAGAACAAGATTCAGCGCCGCATCGTCTGTGACGGTGTCGACCTCGTCGTATACGGGATAGTGGGTTATCACAAAGGAAATGTCAACCTCCGCCGGGTGAGGGGAGAGGTTTTTTGCGCATACGGCGATATTTCCCGCGCTGTGCATATAAAATCCGCGATATTCCTGATCGCCGGAGAAGATGAGCACCTCGGGCTTGACCTTTTCGGAAAGCTCGCGGCATGTCAGCTGCAGAGAAAGCTCGCCGCGCGCCTTTGTCCGCACCTGAAGAAAGCCGCTCCAGATCCGGTCAAAATCCAGAACGAAGTTTTTTTCCTCGTGAGGAAGGAGGGAAAAGCGGCTGGCCTCGGTGCGCAGCTCCTGCTCCACCCGCACGGGGATGGGGGCGGTCTCCGTGTTCCAGATGTTCGGAATGCATTCCGCGGGGAGGAAGGCATCCGGCGGGATGCGACCGTCGAAGGCCTTCGGCGCGGTGTAGGCGCCGCACTTCCGGACAAGCCAGCTTTCGTCGGTGTGGATTTCCAGCTCTTCGCCGTCGGCAAAGAACAGAATGGCGGAGAGCATAAACCCGCCGTGTCCCTTGGAGTATTCGCAGATGTGAACCGGCAGCATCTGAACCCGGGCGAAAAAGCGCAGCTCCGCCGAATCGGGCCAGAGGGTTGCGGAAAACGCATAGAAATTGTCCCGGACGGTCTCATTTCCGAGAAAATCACCGCCCACGCACGCGGGACCGGTGGCAACGATGCCGCCATTGCAGAAAAGCTGAAAGGCGGTGTCGCCGCAAAAGCGCAGCTCCGCCCGGATAACCTTTTGGGGAAAAACATAGGTCTTCTGAAATTCCGCAACGGTGTAGTTGTCCGCCTCGCCTCTGTTGAAACCGCTGTAGACAGTGGTCTGTTCGTTTTTGTAAAGGCTTTCCGGCAGCCAGATCCATTGCTCCGTATGATTCATCCGTTAATTCCCCTTTGAAAACCGCTTCTTTCCCGGAAATTATAGCATATACACGAGGATTTTTCCACCGAAGCGGGAGAATTTGTGCGCGGGTGTGAACCGCTGACCTCTTGAATGCCATCGCTCCTGAGGTTCTGGACTCAGTGGAAGTGATGAAAAAAGTTAGACAAAACCGCATAAAATGGACATTTCTCAGTCCATTTCGTTTCAACTGGTACATGGTGTTTTGCACTGTTTCTGGTACTTATTCTGGTACTAAAAGTTCGAACAAAATCGAAAAGTTCGAAGCCTATGAGAAGCAGGTTCCAAAAATCAGTTGAAAGGAAACACAAAAATGAACTACATTTCTGTAAAAGAAGCCTCTGAAAAATGGGCGGTATCAGACCGTATGGTTTATAGATACTGCACACAAGGACGTATTCCAGATGCCTACCAAGAGTTCGGAACATGGTTTATCCCTGAAAATGCAGAAAAGCCAGCCCGTAAAGAGAAAGAAGTCAAGCCCACTCCGCTGCTCCTTAAGAAGATTCTCAAACAACGCGACGGCAAACAGTATCGAGGCTTTTACGAGTATCTGCAGATCAATATGGTCTACAGCAGCGGACGCATGGCAAGCAACCGACTGACACGCAATCAGATAGAGGTGCTGTATAAGAAAGACCGCATCTTCACTACCAGCGAAGACATCAAGGTCAATGATATTGTCGAAGCTAGAAACCACTTTCTTTGCGTCGATACGATCCTGACCAATGCGATGAAGCCTTTGACCCAGACCTTCATCAATCAGCTACAAGCGCAACTTCTCAGTGACAGCTGCAAGCACCGTCGCCATGCTCCTACTCCGGTCGGATATCGCAAATCACCCGCATCGAAAAAGTTCGGCAAAACTACACCTCCCGCCAAGATCAGCTCAGCAATGGCGAATCTGATTGAGAAGTACGAAGTGAAGAAGTCTGTTGACCTTGAGGATATACTGGACTTCCATGTAAAGTTCGAGCGCATCCGTCCCTACGAAGATTGCAACGGGCGTGTAGGCCGACTGATCATGCTCAAGGAATGTCTCAGGCATGGAATCATACCCTTCATCATCGATGACAAGCGTCGCACCGGTTATCTGGATGGCATCCGGTGTTGGGATGATGATCCTGTTGTTCTGATGGATGTTTGTATCGAAGCCCAACTGCGCTTTGAAGCTCAGATTGCTCTTCAGGGATTATTGGAGTGTCAAGCTAAATACATGCTAAAAGCATCTTCTACAAACAAATCGTAATATCAAATTATATTTTAGTGCGGCTCCAATTTGAGTCACCCGTAACTCAACAGCTATTAGCTTGATACAAATTCTCTTCATCCCTTAAAATTCATTATACCCCGTTATACCCAAACGAAATGGGCATAACGGGGTATAACTTTTGCTCGTCTTTTCCCGGAGATATTTAGTGATGTTATGATTTAGTAATGTATGATTTAGTAAATCGTACTTCACTAAAAACAGCTACGACTGTTAATACAAATATCAAAGAGAGGGACTGCTCGTTTACCGAACAGCCCCCCCTCTTTGATACAGTAGCGGTTGCGCAGGAATCAATCATCTGCCCCGCGATTAGGTTGACGTGCTGTATACGAAAAACCGCGTCTTCACAATCAGCAAAGACATTAAGGTCAATGGTATCAGCATAGGTCAGTAATTACTTCGCTATATTGATGCGATATAGGAATGCGCCGGAATCCATCCTGCGAAACCACATAATGTGCATCAGTCAGCGTAATTAAAACTCTTTTGCTTATCACCATATTGACCGGATTTTCTGAATAGGCAGTCGAAGGAGAAACAAAAAACTTTATGCCATCGAAAGCCGTCTTTTGTGGCCCAGTTAGCTTTCTCTGTCGTAAGATACGAGTAATTTCCTTCAAAAACGGAGTGGTAATTCCAATGGTATTTAAGTATCGTTTCATTTTAACCTTAGATATCATCATTCCTTCGACTTGAGTAAAATCTTCACTAGATATTCTTGAGAGATCTGTCGTCCTCGCATTCGGCCAAAGCAAAAGATAGTGAGTCGTTTTCAAGTCGTCGTTAAGAAACCAACCTTCCATAGCTCGTCCATCCAAAAGGAACTCTAGTTCAAAGGCAAATGTCGGCAAGGTCTTATTGATATAATGGAGCTGCGCTTTCTCGTCGATATAAGCAACAGAGGCGCCTGTTTTAGCGATGACATCTATTCCTTGTTTTTGCTGTGCAATAGAAGTGACCCTTTGGAAAGAAGCAAATTTCTCCTCTTTAAGCAGCTCACGGTAAAGATGGTCATCAAGAAACTTTGCTAAAGCTTGCTCAGCATGCATATCGATTTCTCGTTGGCTCATTTATGCGCTCCTTCCAAGCTACTCTTCAATCGCATCAAAAGGTATGCCCCCTATATCATCAATTAGTCTAGCGAGAACACCTTCTTCTATTTCTGCAATGCACTCCGCCGTGTTTTTTATTACATCTTTTTCCCAGAAGTGAAGCGGCAACCACCCCGCTTGAATCAATAATCGGTCATTGCGCTGATCGCGAGTCATATTTTCTTCTATCTTTTCGATCCAATACTCACGATTACGCTGCAGTCGCTCTTTTCGCGTTTCCCAGTCTTTCCCATGCCAAAACTCACCGTCCACAAAAACAGCGATACGGTGCTTGAGAATGGCAATATCAGGAGATCCAGGAAGTCGCTTATCGTTCTTTCGGTAGCGATAGCCTTTGTGCCAAAGTTCTTTCGCAAGCAGCGTTTCAGCTTTGCCGCCTTTCAGTTTCACTTTTGACATGCGTTTCCGCGTCTCCGGAGTAGAATCATATGACTTAGGGTGCTTCATAAGCGCATACTATACCGTTTTAACGTCTAATCCGATAACCCACGTAGGGGTTCGGAGGAGCTGTCGATTCTCCTTGAATAAGCCAATAATTTTATCAAAATTCACAGTATTACTACTGAGGCCTTTCTGCAAATCGCCAGTAGCAGTCACATATACATAGTAATCTATCTCTCCATCGATACTAGAGTTTAGCAAGCGAAGAAGATCATGCCCTCCGAGAGCCCAGTTGCCAAACTGCAGTTCACCCACCACAGTGTATCGCTGTTTTTGGTAAAGGATATTTGTTCCATTTGTTCCACACAAACTATCTAACTTCGCTTTCCAGTCACGCCGTTTGGTGTATTTTGAATCGTCCGCATTTAGCACTTTCGCGTATAGACCCAACAGCGGAGTTTCTCCTTCAAAATGTCCCGGATTTCCCACAAAAGCGTTGCGCAATTTTACAATATTGTATTCTTCATCAAAAAGCGCAAAATCAAACCCCTTGTTTGCTTTTGTTAGAAATGCTCCATGTTCAACATATACCTCCCCATGGATTCCACCAATACTGTACATTTTTTTACGGAGCAATTTATTCAATTGCTTTGCATCATACCCATCTCTAGTACCACTAACCTCGTTATGCTGGACAATTGCAAGCTCATAGTCCTGCTCAAGCCATGCGCGCACGCCGTCTTCTATTGGATTCCCCTGTGAATCTTTTATAGCAGGCAAAAGTAAATCCGCATTATTAAAAAAACTTTGTTTTCCAATTTTTAGTCTAACGGCACACATGGAATCACTCTCCTTGAACTATCGTTAAAACATAACTGCTATTGAACCAGAAACACTGCTTTGTCATCTCACGACCATCAGGAAGCGGATAAGTATCGTTTGCATTCCTCGCATGGGGGCGGACATGAGCCACACGGTTCTCAGTGCTTTTGGGCAAATTATTCCGAACCTCATTGTTCACTCGCTCAAGGCGCACGCCATTTTTGATCGTCTGTACAGTTCGCTCCCAGACACACTTAACTTCTTCGAGATCCTCTGCAGGGATATTCCAGAACTTGATGCGTTCAAAAGCATACTGTCCGTCTTCGCGTTCTTTAAAAATGATAAACAAAAACTTAGCTGGCTCGATATACTCTCTCAGTGCGGAGTCTTCCCACTCTTCCTGTATGATCTCCATAAACTTAAACGTTGGGAACGACATACTCTCTTTTATCGATCCATTCTTTTGAATTCGAATCGTCTTGGGGATGATGTTCGCATTCTGGAACTCTTGCGTATTTCTGATATCACCATTGATCCCAAGCATGCGTGCAAGAAGGATATAATTCAGGCTTTTGGCCATCGTATCAACACCGAAGCGGCTCTTCAGCTCTGTTTGCGTCATTCCGTAATAGGGCTTTAACTGGTCAATGATATAGTCCTCAAATCCGTTTTTCTGAAGGACTCGCCAATCTTTGATGATATGCTCGTCCTCATCTTTGCCAAAGATATACTGATTGAGGATCCGGGTCATGTAAGAGGATTTCAAAGAATATGCCCGCTGTTTTGCAGGGATATCACTGAACGGTTGTTTTCGGACAGAGGCAGCTGTTGCTCCCTTCGTGCAAGCAGCCAAATACAGAGTATCTCCTTCTGTGATCAAATGA
>JAFXIE010000058.1 GCA_017533425.1 Clostridia bacterium
TCCTCGCCCACATAACCGGCCTCCGTAAGGGTGGTGGCATCGGCGATGGCAAAGGGAACCTGCAGCATCTTTGCAAGGCTCTGGGCCAGATAGGTTTTACCGCAGCCGGTGGGGCCTGCAAGGATCATATTGCTCTTCTGCAGCTCCACATCGTCCGCCAGCGGGGAGGCAATGCGCTTGTAATGGTTCGCCACCGCCACGCACAGGGCTTTTTTTGCCTTGTCCTGGCCGATGACATATCCGTCCAGCATTTCCTTCATCTGGTGCGGGGTGGGAATGGCGGCGGGGTCAAATTTTGCGGCCGCTTTGTTTGCGCCGGGAGCCACGGGGATGCCGACCACCTCGGTGCACTGGGCAACGCACTCATTGCAGATGTAGGTGTTGGGGCGCATGGGGCTCTGGATCATGCTGTCCACCATATTGTAGGCTTTGCCGCAGAAGGAACAGCGGATCTCGCTCTGATCTCCGGATTTGGGCATGGTTACATTTGTCCTTTCCTATGAGGAATGCGCGCGTTTCCTGATGGGGGATGTCCCGGAACGCGCGCATTCTTGCATCCCGTCGCCGGGACTGTCATTCGTTTGTTTAACGCTTGGTGAGAACCTTGTCGATCAGGCCGTAGGCGAGGGCTTCATCGGCGGACATGAAGTTGTCACGCTCGGTATCGCGCTCGATTTCGGCAAGGGGCTTGCCTGTCTGCGCGGCAAGAAGTTCATTTAAGGTGCGCTTGACGCGGACGATGCGCTCGGCATGGATCTGGATATCCGTCACCTGGCCCTGGGCTCCGCCGCTGGGCTGATGGATCATGATCTCCGAATGGGGCAGTGCATAGCGCTTGCCGGGGGCACCGGCAGAGAGCAGGAAGGCACCCATGCTGGCGGCCATGCCGACGCAAAGGGTGGACACATCCGGCTTGATGTACTGCATGGTATCATAAATAGCCATGCCGGAGGTGATAACGCCGCCGGGGCTGTTGATATAGAGCTGAATATCCTTGTCGGGATCCTGGGACTCAAGATAAAGCAGCTGGGCAACCACAAGGCTTGCGGTCACATCGTTGACCTCATCATTGAGAAAGACAATGCGGTCATTGAGCAGGCGGGAATAGATATCATAGGATCTCTCGCCGCGGTTGGTCTGCTCTACTACCATAGGCACCAAACTCATGTTACTACCTCCCTGGTTCAAATTCAAAATGGGGTTTTCGGATGATACTTTCATTGTAGGCAAAAAGCCGGCGGAATATTCCGCAAAAGGCTTACTCAGCCTTCTCCTCTGCCTTTTCCTCTGCCTTGGGCTCGGCCTTCTTGGCGGCAGGCTTCTTGGCAGCGGGCTTCTTCGCGGGCTTCTTCTCCTCGGCGGGAGCCTCAGCGCCCTCCTCAGCCTTGGGAGCAGCCTTCTTCGCGGTGCTCTTCTTGGCGGCGGGCTTCTTGGCGGCAGGAGCGGTCTTCTCGGCGCTGTCCTTTACGAGATCCATGGCCTTCTTGTTGGCCAGGTCGTTCTTCAGCACCTCGAGGTCGACATACTTGCGAACCTCTTCCTCCGCCATCTTGTACTCCTCGGCGAGCTTCTTGATCTCTTCCTCGCAGTCGGCATCGGAGATCTCGATATTCTCAGCCTTGGCAATGGCCTCCATGGCGAGGGTGGTCTTCACGCGCTTCTCGGCCTGGGGCAGCATGGTCTTGCGGAAGGCATCGATATCCATACCGGTCATGGAGAGGTAATCCTCAAACTTCAGACCCTGAGCCTGCAGACGGTAGGCATAATCCTGGCAGATCTTGTCCACCTCGTCGTCATACATGCAAGCGGGGATCTCGCCCTCGATATTCTCGATAACCTGATCCACCAGAGCGGACTCAAAGCCCTCGGTGGCGGTGCGGGTGCGGTAGTCCAGCAGGCGGGTGCGGATGCTCTCGGAGAGCTCGGCGAGGGTCTCAAACTCGGAGATATCCTTGGCGAACTCGTCATCCAGCTCGGGAGCCACAGACTCCTTGACTTCCTTGACGGTGACCTTGAAAACAGCGGGCTTGCCGGCAAGCTCGGCGCTGTGATAGGGCTCGGGGAAGGTAACGTTGACATCGCAGGCATCGCCGGCCTTCTTGCCGACAAGCTGCTCCTCAAAGCCGGGGATGAACTGGCCGGAACCGAGCTTCAGCTCATGGTTCTCGCCCTTGCCGCCCTCGAAGGCAACGCCGTCGCAGAAGCCTTCGTAATCGATGACGGCGGTATCGCCCTCCTTGGCCTCGCGCTCCACGGGAACGAGGGTGGCATTGTGCTGACGGCGGCGCTCCAGCTCATCGGCCACATCGGCATCGGAAACGGAGGGCTCGACATATTCCGCCTTCAGACCCTTGTAGGCCTTGACGGTGATCTCGGGCTTGGTGTAGACCTTGACGGAGAAGGTGTAACCCTCATCGCCAATGTCGGTGATGTTCATCTCGGGGCGGCCGACAGGAACGATCTTCGCCTCGGCAAGGGCCGCTTCATAGGCCTCACCGTAGGTATTGTCGATGGCATCTTCATAGAACACGCCGGTGCCATACAGGTTCTCGATGTACTTTCTGGGTGCCTTGCCCTTGCGGAAGCCGGGAACGTTGAACTTGCCGACGTTCTTCTTGTACGCAAGCTGGCAGGCTTTCTGGAAAGTTTCCGCATCCACGGAAATCTCCATCTCTACGCGGTTGACCTCAATGGTCTCCATCTTCTTCAGGCTCATGATGTCCTCCTAAATGGTTTTTTTCTACCAAGACATTTTCAAATATTATAGCATATTCTGTCAGAATAATCTATAGTTTGATTTAAACATTTTCGCTAAATTACATGATTTTTTGTGGGGTGAAGTTTACATAGTCTGCCGAAACGCAGCGGTATTCTATCCCGCCGCACAGTCCGCCCACCGCCTGACGCAGTCCCGGGCCGTGCAGATGGCCGTAAAA
>JAFXIE010000059.1 GCA_017533425.1 Clostridia bacterium
CTCATCCCCAACTATCACCTGGCGGTGACCCGCGATCTCGGGGCCGATCCAGATGCCCAGGACTGGGCGCATTCCGTGCACAAATACGAGGCTGCCTGCCGCGTCACCGCCCAGATCCTCGCCGGCGAGTACGGCATCGGCGACATGGCCGATGCCCTCTCCCCCCAGCCGGAGCAAGCGCACCGGGAGGGAGACTCCGTCCTTCTCAGCTTTTCCTGCGTGGGAGACGGGCTTTATACCGCCGACGGCGGAGCCGCCGTCACCGGCTTTTCCTTTGACGGCGCGGAGGGCGCCCTTATCCCCGCCGCGGCGGAGATCGTCGCCCCCGACCGGGTGCGCATCTCCATCCCCGATGACGCCGATACCGCAAAACTCCACTATTGCCTCATAAACATTGCCACCCTTGCGGAGGCAAACCTCTGCGGCAACGACCTGCCCGTGGGCGCATTTACCGCAGAAATTCAATAAACTTTGCAAAAGAGCCCCGAAGAGGCACACTCCGTAAGGAAGTGTGCCTCAGTTATATTCGCCAAAGGCGAGTTATATTGCTTCACAGTGATATTTGGACTAAGTCCAAGTGATATTCGCTTCGCGAGTTTGAGGGCGAATATAATATCACTGAAACCATCGGTTTCAATATCACTTTGCCGTAAGGCGAAATATCACTGTGAGACCTGTCTCACAATATCACTCATTACATTTATCTTTGAGATAGGTATAGTTTTAAAGTATGTAACCCACTATGACACTTTCAAACCGAAAGTATCATTTTTTAATATAAAATAAAATTGGGAGAAACTTCTCTACGAAATGTCTCCCAAAATGGGCTCTTTTCCATTGACAAACGGGATGGAATTGTCTATAATGAAGCCAGCAAAGATGCAAGGAAGGTGATATCGGTTCATGGACAGTTGCAGTTCCTGCGATGATGGCGATCCTAACAATATGATTTTGCTTGAATAGTATAGGCATGCCTGCACCCGCATTCCGGGGTGGTCGGGTATGTCTCTTTTTGTTGTTTTTCCATCTGTTTTTATTTGAAAGGATTTGCCAATGGTTACCGAACATATACCCAGTATCATCATCATGTTGATATGTCTTGTTTTTTCCGCCTATTTTTCCGCCACGGAGACGGCCTTTCTCTCCATGAACAAAACCCGCCTGCGGGTGCTTGCCGACAAGGGAAATAAAAAGGCAAAGCTCGCCCTGGCGCTGGATGAAAAGTACGACCGGCTGATCTCCACCATTCTCATCGGCAACAACATCGTCAACATCACCCTTTCCTCCCTTGCCACGGTGGTCTTTGTTTCCCTTCTTGCAAACTACGGCAAGGAAAGCCTCGGTGCAACGGTTTCCACCGCGGTGGTGACCGTTCTCGTGCTCATCTTCGGCGAGATCACCCCCAAGAGCCTTGCCAAGGATGCCGCCGATTCCTTTGTCATGTTCTCCGCCCCCATCATCAACCTCATCATGAAGCTCCTTACCCCCCTGACCTTCCTCTTCGGCCTGTGGAAAAAGCTGGTCGACCGCATCATCACCACCAAGGAAGAGGATGCCATGTCCCAGGAGGAGCTGCTGACCTTCTTAGAGGAGGTGGAGCAGGACGGCGGCCTGGACGAGGAGGAGGGTGAGCTGCTGCGCAACGCCGTGGAGTTCGGCGACCTTGCGGCCAAGGATATTCTCACCCACCGCATGGATCTGGAGGCAGTGAGCCTCGATGCCTCCGCGGCGGAGATCGCCGCCGCCTTTACGGAATCCCGTTTTTCCCGCCTGCTGGTCTACGAAGAGAGCATTGACCGCATTGTCGGCGTCATCCATCATAAGGATTTCTACAACGGCCTCGGCGTCACCGATAAGCCCCTCGCGGAGATCATGTCCACACCGGTGCTGGTGCAGCCCGGCGACAAGGTGGATGACCTTCTGCACCTCCTAAAGGCGCGCAAATCCCACATCGCCGTCGTCATCGACGATTACGGCGGAACCCTCGGCATCGTTACCATGGAGGACATCCTGGAGGAGCTGGTGGGCGACATCTGGGACGAGCACGACGAGGTGGAGGAGCCCACCTTCCGCAAGCTGGATGAGCATCTCTATTCCGTGGACAGCGCCGTGGATATTGAGGAGTTTGCCGAGCAGTTCTCCCTCACCATCGAAACCGAGGCCAGTTCCCTCGGCGGCTGGGTGATGGAGCAGCTGGAGCGCATTCCCGAGGCTCACGACCGCTTTGAATACGAGAACCTGGTCGTCACCGTCCTCTCCATGGATGAGCACCGCGTGGACCGCCTCTCCGTGGAGGTTCGGGAACGCGTCCCGGCAGAGGCGGAGGACTAACCGCAGGATCCCCCCAAAAGCCAATCCCATAATTTCACCCCCGCCGCCGGCAAAAAGCCGCAGCGGGGGTCTTTTTTTGCCTTTCCTTCCCCCGGAGGCGGCGACAAGAGCCTGCAGGCCGCGCATTTTTCAAACATCCGTGGAATTTGATGCAAAAAATGTTGACAGCGGCCACGCTGCGTGCTATAATACCCCAAAATTTACCTGAAAGGACTACGGCAATGGCAGTTCGGCACACCGTACGGAATATGGATACCCTCGTCATGCGCGGCGTAAACGATGCGATCGTTTTCCGGGCTTGCTTTGTCGTATCCCGATTCCGGTAATCCCGGATTTTTTGCTATAACAAAGCAGGCTGATCGCATGATCGGCCTGCTTTTTGTATCTGGAGGAAAAATATATGTATATCCAACACGAAATACCCCTGCTCGAATACGATCCAGACCCCGGCGCCATTCTCACCCCCACCCATGAGCAGCTCGATCTCCGGCTGCCGGAGCGATGTGTTTTCGCCTTTCCCGGCAGGGAGCTTTACCGCTATGCCGAAACACACGGAGGGACGGTCATCGGCCATTACGATTCGGCAACCAAGGATTTCCCCGTCTATCTTCTGCACCACAAGGGTCACCGGGTGGCACTCTGTCAGGCTCCGGTGGGCGCTGCGCCCGCCGCCCAGCTGATGGACTGGCTTATCGGTTACGGCGCGCGGAAAATACTGTCCACCGGATCCTGCGGGGTGCTCCGCGCGCTTGACGAGGGTCTTTTCCTCATTCCCCAACGCGCACTGCGGGACGAGGGATGCTCCTATCATTATCTCCCGCCTGCCCGCTATGCCGAAACCGATCCCCGGGCCCGGGAGGCGCTCGCCGCCGTCCTTGCCAAACGCGGCATCCCCTGCCGGGAGGTCGTCACCTGGACGACCGACGGCGTCTTCCGGGAAACGCGAAAAAAGGTTCAATCCCGGCGGGACGAGGGATGCGAGGTTGTGGAGATGGAGTGTGCCGCCCTCGCAGCTTGCGCCGCCTTCCGCAAAGTTCTGTGGGGCGAGCTGCTTTTCACGGCCGATACCCTGGCCGATCCCGACCGCTATGATCCGCGGGGCTTTGGAAAAAGCGCCGCAGGCACAGCACTGGAGCTCTGTCTCGACGCCGTGATTTTATTATAGAAAGGATGAAACACCCATGATTTTTGAAGAAAAAGCGCTCATGCTGAAAGACGGGCGCACCGCCATCTTGAAAACCCCAGCCCCTGAAGATGCGGAAATGATGCTCGCCTTCATCCGCGCCGCCTGCGGGGAGACGGAGTTTCTTCTCCGGAATCCCGAGGAGTGGGATCCCGTCACCCCCGAAGATGAGGCAAAGTGGATTCGCGGCCTGCGGGAAAGCCCGCAGAGCTTTGACATTGCCTGCTATGTGGACGGGGTGCTGATCGGAAACTGCGAGCTCCGCTTCCGGCAGGAGCAGAAATGCGCCCACCGGGCGGAGCTTGGCATCGCCATACGGGAGGCCTTTTGGGGGCTCGGCATCGGCTCCGCCATGTTCGCGGAATGCATCACCGCAGCCCGTGCCCATGGAACAACGCTGCTGGAGCTCACCCACAAGGAGGGCAACGACCGCGGTCGGCGGCTGTATGAAAAATTCGGCTTCCGGCAGGTCTGCATCCGCCCGAAGGCCTTTCGCATGAAGGACGGACGCTTTTGCGGCGAGGTTTTCATGCAGATGGAGCTGTAGCTTTCACCGTTTGATTTTCACAAAAAAGAGGCCGTCCCTGCCAAATTCGCGCTCGTAGAGAATGTAGATATATTTCCTGTCCACGGCAAGATCACCGTAGCCGCCGACGGGGTCGATCACCCGGGCATCCCAGGTTTTGAATCCGTCGCAGCTGTGCTTGAGGGTCAGGTTGATGCGTCCCTCCGTCGCGGCGCAGTTGAGATGCCATAGCTCCCCACCGTCAGAGACCATGCTCCCCTGGCAGATGGGATCGGGCATATTCTCAGCCAGCGCAGGCTTTGACCAGCCGTCATATCCCGTCGGGCTGTGGGCAAAGGCACGGCGGCGGTCGCAATTTTCATTTCGGATGGAGGAGATCACCCCGCCCGTCCAGGGCGCAAGGGCGCATTCGCTGGGGTTTGCAAGCCCGGAGCAATCCAGGCTTTCGCCCAGGCTCCATGTCCGCCCGTCATCCGGCGAATAAACCGTTGCGATAAAGGAGGGGCGGTGCGCCTGGGGCTGCTCCCGGTTTTGGGCGATCCACACGGGAAGAATCATCTTGCTGCCGATGGCAATTCCGTGGCCGGGGCCCACGGCGAAAACATTGTAGAAAAATCCGGCGCCGGAGAAGATCTCCGTGATCTCCCGCGGTTCGGTGAAGGTCAGGCCGTCATCCCTGCTTTCGCGCACGAAAAGCCGGCGGTAGTTTTCGCAGTAATGCAGCCAGATGCGCGAGCCCTGCACCGTCAGCACAGGATTGTTCAGGGTCTCCCCCTCTCCCGGGATGCGCAGCGCATCCTGCCAGGTCTCACCCCCGTCCCGGCTGCGGCGGAGGAGAATGTCGATTTGCGCCCAGTCGGAAATGGTGCGTCGGCATTCGCAGGCGCCAATGAGGGTGCCCTTTTCCGTCATCACAAGGCCGGGAATCCGGATGTTGGAATAGGTTTCATCCGTGAGACAAAATTGCATGGCGTTTTTCTCCTTTTTTAACCCTACAGCACCATACAGAGGGTGCCGGCGCCGATCAGCAGGCAGCCGATGACCGACTTTGCCGAAAAGGGCTCGTGCAGGAATACAAATGCAAGCACCAGCGTGATGACCACGCTGAGCTTATCCACCGGAACGACGCGGCTTGCCTCGCCGAGCTGCAGCGCGCGGTAATAGCACAGCCAGGATGCCCCCGTCGCAAGACCGGAAAGGACGAGAAAGCCCCAGCTTTTCCGCCCGATGTCCGCAAGGCCCGCCTCTGCACCGGTTAAAAAGACCATGCCCCAGGCCATAACCAGCACCACCAAAGTTCGGATGGCCGTTGCGAGGTTAGAATTTACCCCTTCGATGCCAACCTTTGCCAAAATCGAGGTCAGCGCCGCAAAAACGGCCGACAGCAGCGCATAAAGAAACCACATAAGCTTCGCCTCCCAGCGTTTTTCTTCATTATAACACACGCGCCCCATAACGGCAAGATGACCCGCAAGCCTCCTGGCCTGCGGGTCATCGCAATCAATCGTGGGTTATCTTTCCGTCCCCGCTGACGGGGATGGAATCGCCGAGATAGGTCGGCTCCGGTTTGAAGATGCACATGGCAAAATCCTTGCAGCGGGCAAGAATTTCGCGCACATCCCGCGCCGTCTGTCCATAATAGGAGCGCAGGTCGGCATCGACGCCCCAGGCCTCCAGCCCCAGCTCGCGGGCGATGTAGAGGGCGCGATGGAGATGGTACCCTTGGGTCACGATGATGACGCGCTCCGCCTTAAAGATCTCCTTTGCGCGGTAGACGCTTTCATAGGTAGAAAAGCCGGCATGGTCGAGAAAAACGTCCGCAGCGGGCACGCCGGCCGCATCGGCAAAGGCCTTCATGGCGCCGACCTCGTTGTAGCCCTTGGTTCCGTGGTCGCCGCTCATGAGAAGCTTGGGCGCCGCACCGGCGGAATAAAGATCAATTCCGCGCTGCAGGCGGTCGGCCAGCATATCACTGGGGCTGCCGTCCGGGCGGACGCCGCAGCCGAGGACAAGAATGCAGTCGATATCCGAAAGCTCCGCCGCGGTCTCAGGAGAGAGCATCCGCTCTGCGCCCGCAGCCTTGACATACGCATTGAGGCAAAATACCGCCGAGATCGCGGCGAGCGCCGCAAGCGAAAGCACAACAAAGCATATTCGGATGCGCTTTTTCATCTTCCTGTCCTCCGATCTTCCCTTCCTTCGGTATATACGCACAGCCCGACACAATTCTTGGGGATTTTTTTCGTGCGAGTGCGGGATTTATTCAATCACCGTGGAGCAAAGCATCTCATAATGAAGCCGGGTTCCGATATCCGCCTCCGGCGGAAGCAGCGCCAGCGCGATAAAGAGATCATCCGCCTCCGTGCCGTGATCCGGACGCAGATAGGCGTATTCGCCCTCGATTTTTACAACGGTATAATCCTTGGGTTCCATCATTTTTGACCTGTCCTTTGAAAAACGGATTGCATGCGCCACGCGGCATTTGAACGCGAAGTAATTATAACACAAAGCAAAGGAGAAAAACAACCGTCTGCAACCGAACAGATCTTGTCTGTTTTTGAAAATTCCAAGCGCAATTCTCAAACAGCTGTTCATGTCTCGTTCAGCACCTCTGCGCTGCGCACGACCCTTTCTGCAACCTTTTCCGTTCGCTTTTTGAGTCCCGCAAATGTCAGCTCGTGGATGCCGTCTCCGTTGCGCACAAGGAAATGCGCAAGATCCTGCACGGAATCTGCAATATCATCCGCAGTCAGCGGGCTGTGGTACTCTAAAATCAGCCGTCGCGACAGCTTTTCGATATCGTCTCTGCGCAAGGTGGGTTTCTTGGTCTCTTTCATTTCGCTCTTCAGCCGGACGATCTGCTTGCGCAAACGCTCGTTGTCCTTGCGGAGGTCAGAGAGGGTGGTGATTTCTTCGGAAAATCACTTTTTCCGCTGGTTTCTAATGAAAGAAATGAGCTGCGCTCACCCGAGCGTTGCGTTCGAAAAACAAAAAAAACCGGTCAACCTGAGTTGACCGGTTTGTGTCGGCGTCGACCTATCTTCCCAAGCCGTCTCCAGCTAAGTATTTTCGGCGCAAGTGAGCTTAACTACCGTGTTCGGAATGGGAACGGGTGGACCCTCACCGCCATAGACACCGACTGTATTTGAAACATCCGGAAGGGATGATCAAATCAGCTGAATTGTAACTTCTGCAAGCAATCAGTTGGTGACCCGTGGGAGAGTCGAACTCCCGATTCCAGCGTGAGAGGCTAGCGTCTTGACCACTTGACCAACGGGCCGGATGGTGCACCTTCAGGGACTCGAACCCGGGACCCACTGATTAAGAGTCAGTTGCTCTACCAACTGAGCTAAAGGTGCATATGTGATTGCTGCCAGAAGCTCTGAAGATACCTGATGTACCCTCAAAACTGAATAATGCAAACGTCTGAGCCGAGAACATTAATGATTCTACTCAAAAAGTACTGACTTGGAAGGTCAAGCCCTCGGGCTATTAGTATCAGTTGGCTGAATACATTACTGCACTTACACCGCTGACCTATCAAACACATAGTCTTTGTGTGCCCTTACTCCTTTCGTTTGGGAGATCTAATCTTGAGGGAGGCTTCACGCTTAGATGCTTTCAGCGTTTATCCCGTCCGTACATAGCTACCCGGCTATGCCACTGGCGTGACAACCGGTGCACCAGAGGTACGTCCATCCCGGTCCTCTCGTAC
>JAFXIE010000060.1 GCA_017533425.1 Clostridia bacterium
ATCCCTTGGGATGAGAAGGAAAACTGGATCCAAATCGGGGATGACTGGTTTATGGTCGAAGAGTGAGAGGCGCAGAAGCGTGAACCCATCTCAAAGCTAATAAAGTAACCGTCAAATAAAACCACCCGCGGCGCGGAAAGGGCTGATCCTTTCCGCGCCGCGGATTTTTTTTGCGGGAGTTTTTCTTTTCCTTGCCCGGGCTTCTTGAAATATTCATAAAAAGAGGGTACAATAGGAAAAAAAGAAACACCCCCGAAAGGAATGATGCGATATGTTCAAAACAAGACAGGGAAATCTCTCCGTCAACAGCGAAAATCTGTTGCCGATCATCAAAAAATGGCTCTATTCGGAGAAGGATATCTTCATCCGCGAGCTGGTATCCAACGCAAATGACGCCATTGCAAAGCTGCGGGGCCTTGCCGGCATCGGCGAGGCGGAGGTGGCGGAGGATGAGGTCTTTCGCATTGATGTTTTCGTAAACCGCGAAACCGGTGAGCTGCGCATCTCCGACAACGGCATCGGCATGACCGCCGAGGAGGTGGAGAAATACATCAACCAGGTGGCCTTCTCCGGCGCAAAGGACTTCCTTGCGCAGTACAAGGACAAATCTGCCGATGCGCAGATCCTCGGCCATTTCGGTCTCGGCTTTTATTCCGCCTTTATGGCCGCCGATCTTGTCACCATCGATACCCTTTCCCACCGCCCCGGGGCAGAGGCCGTCCGCTGGGTCAGCGCCGATAGCGCGGGCTATGAGATGGGACCCTCCGACCGGGAGACCCGCGGCACCACCATCACCCTGCACATGGCGGAGGACAGCCGCGAATTTCTGGAATACGGCAAAATCCACAGCGTGCTGCTGAAATATTTCCGCTTCCTGCCCTATGAGATCTATCTCCACGATGCGGAAAAGCCGATGACGGAGGACGCGCCGGAGACCCCCATCAACGTCTGCGAGCCCCTTTGGAACAAAAAGCCCTCGGAATGCACCGAGGAGGAATACAAAAAGTTCTACCACGAGGTATTTACCGACTTTTCCGATCCGCTGCTGTATGTGCACTTAAATATCGACTATCCCTTCCGCCTGCGGGGCATTCTCTACTTCCCCCGGATGAAAAACGAGATGCAGAATATGGAGGGCGAGGTCAAGCTCTACTGCAACCAGGTCTTTGTGGCGGACAACATCAAAGAGGTCATTCCGGAATATCTGCTGCTCTTAAAGGGCTGCATCGACTGTCCCGATCTGCCCCTCAATGTTTCCCGCAGCTTCCTGCAGAGCGATGCCACCGTGCAGCGCATCTCCGCCCACATCTCCAAGAAGGTTTCCGACCGGCTCTGCTCCCTCTTTGAGAAGGAGCGCGAAACCTACTGTACCGACTGGAAGGATATCAATCCCTTTGTGAAGTTCGGCTGCCTGCGGGATGAAAAGTTCTATGAGCGCATGAAGAAAGCCCTCATCTTCGAGACCATCGACGGCGAATTCAAAACGGTGGATGAATATGTGGATGCCCTTCCCGCCAAGGATGCCGAGGGGGATCGCCCCGCCGAAAAGCGCGTGTATTACGTCACCGATGCCGTTCAGCAGGCCGCCTACATCGATCTCTTCCGGGAGAAGGGCATCGCGGCGGTGGTGCTTTCGGAATATATTGACACCTATTTCATCTCTTTTCTGGAAAGCAAGACCCCGGGGCTGCATTTCCTGCGCATCGATTCCGATCTTTCCGACCTTGCCGGCGGAGAGGGGGCGGATATCTCCGCCGCGGAGGAGCTTTTCGGCGCGCTGGATGAAAATGTCCGCGTCCGGGCAGAGGCGCTGGGGGCAGAGGCACTGCCCGCCGTGCTCCTGCAGTCGGAAACCACCCGCCGCTTCCGGGATATGAGCCGCATGTACGGCGGCGATCCCGCCGCCTTCCCCATGGAGGAGGAGCTGGTTCTCAACTCTGCTTCCCCGGTCATCTCCGCGGTGGCGCGGATGGCCGGCAGCGAGGATACCCGCCCCACGGCAGAGCTCATCGCCCGGGAAATCCGCGATCTTGCCCGCCTGCACCAGGCTCCCCTCACCGCCGAGCAGATGAAGGAATTCACAAAGCGTACCGTATCCATTATGACAAAGCTTATGGAGGAGAAATGAATATGTACGATATTATTTTTGACACCGATATCGGTCCGGATTGCGACGACGTCGGCGCGCTGGCCATGCTGAACATCTTTGCCAATGCCCACCGCTGCGGCATTGCCGCCGTAACCCACTGCACCTCCAACCCCTACGGCGCCGGCTGCGCCGATGCGGTCAACCGCTGGTACGGCCACCCGGAAGTGCCCGTCGGCACCACCGACCGGAGGGATTTCCTTGCGGAGCATGAGAAATACAACCGCTATATCACCGAAAATTACCCCAACCGCTATACCCGCCGCCAGCCGGAAGCTGCCGTGCGGGTGCTGCGCCGGGCGCTGGCCTCCGCCGCCCCCGATTCGGTCATCATCTGCGCGGTGGGTCCCTTGAACAATCTCGCCGAGCTGCTTGCCTCCAAGCCGGATGCCATCTCCCCCTATTCCGGCCGGGAGCTCATTGAGAGCCGGGTGCATCGCCTGGTCACCATGGCGGGCAGTGAGAGCTTTGGCGAATTCAATGTCGTCTGCGATCTTCCCGCCTCCAAGGCCGTGCTGGAGACCTGGCCGGGCGAGGTGTGGGTTTCCCCCTTTGAGCTGGGCTGCGAGGTCATGACCGGCGGCTTCCGGGATCGGCTCTCCCCCGACCACATCGTCTGCAAATCCTACGAGCTCTACACAAAGAACGGCCTGCGGGACAGCTGGGATCTGACCGCCGTTTGGGCGGCTGTGCTGGGCGAGGCGCCTATCTTTACCCTCGGCGAGCCCTGCAGCCTGCAGCTGGATGAAAAGGGCGTTATGAAAATTCTGCCGGAGGCGGAGGGAAAGGTGCGCGTGCTCTATGCCGCCGCCGACAAGCCCACCATTGCCGCCGCGCTGGACAGCGTCATTGACGGAACCTGGCAGAACTAAAGGAGGACAGATAGGATGAAGATCGGTTTCAGCGGATCTCTGAATAAAATTGAGCTGGCAAAGGAAATCGGATACGATTATTACGAAACGGGTGTTTCGAGCATCGCCGCCCTGAGCGACGAAGAATTTGCCGAGGCGGAGAAGAAGGTCTCCGCCCTGGGGCTTCCCCTGCTTGCCGGCAACGGCACCTTCCCCAAGAGCGTGCCTCTGGCCGGTCCCGAGGTGGATATCGGCAATACCGAGCGCTATCTGCACCGTGCCCTTGGCCGCATGGCGGCGCTGGGCTGCAAAACCGTTGTGCTCGGCAGCGGAAGGCGCCGGGAATATACGGAGGAATTCGGCCGGGAAAAGGCGCTGCGGCAGCTCTCCCTTGCGGCCACCCTCATGGGCGAAATTGCTGAAGAAAACGGCATGATCGCCGTGATGGAGCCCCTCTGCCGCAAGGAAACCAACCTCATCAACACCGTGGCCGAAGGCGGCGAGTTTGTGGAATCGGTGGCCTGCCCCGGATTTATGCTGCTGGCCGATTATTACCACATGACCGCCGATGACGAGGGTCTGGAGGGCTTGAAAAAGTTCGGCCATCTCATCCGCCATGCACATATTGCGGAGCCGGGCAGCCGCGAGTGGATCCCCGCCGACAGCGAGGCCTGCGCCCCCTTCTTTGCAGCTCTCTCGCAGATCGGCTATGCCGGGGATCTCACCCTGGAGTGCCTGACGCCGGAGCCTTACGCCGAAAAGTGCGCCGAGAGCCTGGCCGCCCTGCGGAATTTTGCAAAGAAATACGGCTTTTAAGGAATAAAAGCCACCGCATCGGCAAAAGATAGCCCCGAAAAAGGAGGTTGTCTTTATATGATGAAAGGCTTTGTAACGGGAATGCTGGCGGGCGTTGCCGCCGGGATGGCGGCGGGTATGCTCATCGCCCCCATGACCGACCGCAACATGCGCGTCTTCCGCAAAAGCGCCAACAAAACCATGCGCTCCATGGCGGATTTTGCGGAGAATATGGGAAATAAGTTCTGAGGCGTCCCCTTTCGCCCCACGAACGGAAAGCTTTTGCCCCCGGCAGAGAGGATCTGCCGGGGGTTTCCTTTTCTTCTCTGCAAACCCCGCATACAGCTCCTTTCGGGGCTTGCCTGCGGGGTTTGAAAATGATATAATATATTGTTGTAATATTATTTCCTCACCAGGCCATCGGAAAGGAGGGGAACCGCCATGCTCTGGATCCCCGCACTGCTTGCAAATATCGCGCTGACCGCCGCGCTCTATCTCTATGCCCGCCGCTGGCGCTCGCGGGATTTTGCCGGATCCCTTGTGTCCACCTACATCTGGGGGGCGGTGATGATCATCCCCATTATGGTCTTCCAGACCGCCGCCTTCTCCTATATTTCCGAGGATCAGATGTCTCTGCCGCTGCTGCTTATCTCCGCCTTTGGCTGCACAGCCCTTGTGGAGACCATCTTGAAGTTTCTCGCCCTCTATGCCGATACCCGCCGCACCCGCCTTTACCGGCTGCGCTTTGATGCGGTGCTCATCACCGTCTTTCTCTTCTGCGGCTTTCAGCTCGCGGAGCTTCTCTTTCTCATCATCAACCCCATCAACCGGGAGGGCGTCTGGCTGCGCTATCTCACCGGGCTTCCGCTGCAGGTCTGCACCGGCGCGCTGATGGGCTGCTTCTATGGGCGCACCAAGACCTTCTGCGTGCCCTACGTTTTCAACAACACCTGCGCCATCCTGCTGCCCTTCCTTGCCCACGGGATCTGGGAGACGGCCATTCTCGCCTGCCTGAACGGCAATGCCTTCGGCCCGCCGCTGCTCATCGTCTGCTCGGCCGCTGCCCTTGGCCTGACGGGCTGGCTGTTTGTGCGGGAGGCTTTGCGCGTACGCGGGCTGACCCTGCGGGCGGAGGCCGAAGAGGCTGAGCGCATCCGCCGCCGCGAAGAGGAGGAAGCAAACCATGAATGAACAGATCATCCCAAGGCATGCCCATATCCGCACCGATCATATCCGCGACGAGGCTCTGCTCGGCACCCTCTCCGTCATGATCGATGCCGGCATTGCGCCCACCTTTGCAAATCTTTCCCGCCTTCCCGCCATTCTCGCCGGAGAGGCCGCCCTGCCGGCGGAGGGAGAGATCTTCCCCGACATTCCCGCCGAGGAAAAGATCCCCGAGCTCTATCCGCCCTCCTGCGGCGGACCGCAGGGCTGGCTTTCGGGCATCGCCTGCGATCTTTCCCTCGTCCCCGGCGGAGAGGGAGCCGCCTTTGCGGGCTGTGCCATCCGGGCCGATGGCGACCGCCTCGAGATCTGCACCCGCCCGGCCGACACCCGCCTTTCCGGCCCCTACACCGCCGCCTGTGCTGCCTTTGTGCGCGGCGCGGCGGAGCTCTGTGCAGCCGGCGCAGGCCGGCAGGAGCTTTGCCGCCTTTCCGTGCCCTTCACCGCCGCCGGGCTTTCCGCCCTTTGCGCCGCCGTGGATGCCTGCACCGATTTCGGCTGCCGGCTGGAGGTTTGCGAGGGTGAGGCTGCCCTCCGGCTGACGGCAAAGGCGCTGCGCCCCCTCTCCGGAAACTTCTCCTGCGCGGGCAACCCCGTATATTTTCTTGCCGCCCCCTGCCATTCCGATACCCTGCCCGATTTCTGCGGCACGCAGGCCTCCCATGCCCATTTCCGCACCCTGGCCGCCGCAGGCAGCATTGCCGCCGCCCGGGCAGTGGGCGCCGCAGGCCCTGCTGAGGCCATTCTCTCCCTGTGCGGCGAATTCGGCTTCCGGGCCGATCCCTCGCTGGATGTGTTTGCCTATCTTTTGCTCAATTTCGGCGGCATTGTGCTGGAAGGCAAGGGAGATATCCCCGGCGCGCTGCGCATCGGCACCGTCTCGGCGGAGGGAAGCTTCCTCTTCCCCGATGGCCGCGGTGCGAAGATCTCCGACCTTGCCGCCTACCGCATGGCCGCCCGCCGCGCAAAGGAAAACCTCGCCGCGGACAAAAAATAAAAGGGAGACAGGCCTTCCTGTCTCCCCATCGGGTAGAATTTATTCGTTTCGTGCCCGGGCAAAGATGAGCACCATCTGACTGACCAGCGCCATCACAAAGAGCACCAGCACCGTGGCCACCAAAAGCAGCAGCGACATCTTCCAGCTGAAGGAAAAGCCCTGTTCGGTCAGAAGCCCGGTGACAAGGATATCGTTGAGGCAGACCGCCGCCGTCAGCCCAAGGCAGGGCGGCAGCACATAGCCCAGGCTCTTGAAATAGACATACTGGCCGATCTTCCGGCAGTTTTTGTAATGCAGGCCGGTGATGATGAGGGGATGCACCAGGCAGCAGATGAATATCTCCAGCGGCTCCAGCCACGCGATGGCCTGAGCCAGCCGGTCAAAGCCGCCCGAAACCAGCCGGATGAGCGCGAAGGCGAGAATCACCGAAAGAAATCCGAATTCCATCACGCAGGCGGGATAATAGGTCTTGAAAAGCAGCGGATTTTTCTGCTCCAACCCTTCCAGCCATGTGCCAACGCCCTTTTTCTTTTCCATTTGCCTTCTCCTTTGGCATTTTCTTTGCATTATTATACCTCTTTTTTGCGGACTATGCAAGATGCTCCGCGAAATCCACTCTTTCCACACGCTTGTTGAAAAGCCTGTGGAAAGAGTTAAAGAGTTTGGCAATACACGGCTTTTTCAGCCTGTCCCCCATCGGATAAAACCAGTTTTCCACAGGATGAGAGGAGAATATTTCCATGTATATCGGCGGTATCGACATCGGCGGCACCAAGTGCGCCGCCCTCATCGGCGAGCTGCAGGACGGCGGAATCCGTCCCGGCGCCCGCGTGGCCTTCCCCACCCCCGCAACGCCGGAGGCGGCGCTGGCGCAGCTGGCGGAGGCACTTTCCGAGGCTGCCGCCAGGGAGGGCATCTCCCCGGAGGCCCTGGCCGCCATCGGCGTTTCCTGCGGCGGCCCCCTCTCCTCTGCGGAGGGCCGCATTCTTTCCCCGCCCAACCTGCCCGGCTGGGATGATGTGCACGTCTGCGAATTTTTCACCGCCCGTTTCGGCGTTCCCTGCGGCCTGCAGAATGACGCCAATGCCTGCGCCCTGGCCGAATGGCGCTTTGGCGCCGGCCGCGGCACCCGCAACATGGTCTTTCTCACCTTTGGCACCGGCCTCGGCGCCGGGCTGATTCTCGACGGCCGTCTCTATGCCGGCACCAACGACAACGCCGGCGAGGTGGGGCATGTCCGCCTTTCCTCCCACGGCCCCGTGGGCTACGGCAAGGCAGGCTCCTTTGAGGGCTTCTGCAGCGGCGGCGGTCTTGCCCAGCTGGCTCGCACCCGCGCCCATGAGGCCATTCAGCGGGGCGCACCCTTCGCCTTCTGCCCCGATATGGCCGCCCTGGACAGCCTTTCGGCAAAATCCGTCGCCCTGGCTGCCGACGCAGGCGATGCGGACGCCCTCGCCATCTACGCCGAATGCGGACAGATGCTTGGCCGGGGACTTTCCGTCATCATTGATATCCTCAATCCCGAGGCCATCGTCATCGGCAGCGTTTATGCCCGCAGCGAGCATCTCCTGCGGGAGACCGCCCTTGCGGAAATCCGCCGGGAGGCGCTGCCCCAGGCAGTCGCCGTCTGCCGGCTTCTGCCCGCTGCCCTGGGGGATGCCATCGGCGACTATGCCGCCCTCTCCGTGGGCGCAAATCTCCTTGCGGAGGCAAAATAAATGAAGATCCTCGCCTTTGAATCCTCCTGCGACGATACCTGCGTCGCCATTGTGGAGGACGGACGCCGGGTGCTCTCCTCCTGCGTCTCCTCCCAGACCGACACCCATGCCCTCTACGGCGGCGTGGTGCCGGAAATTGCCTCCCGCATGCATACCGAGGCCATCTCCCGCCTTTGTCGGATGGCTCTGTCGGAGGCCGGACTTACCCTTTCGGATATTGACGCCATCGCCGTCACCTATGCGCCGGGACTCATCGGCGCCCTGCTGGTGGGACTTTCCTTTGCCAAGGGGCTTGCCTCCACCCTGGGGGTTCCCCTCATCCCCGTGCACCATGTGCGCGCCCATGTGGCCGCCGCATATCTTGCCTTCCCGGAGCTTGAGCCTCCCTTTGTGGCGCTGGCCTGCTCCGGCGGCACCACCGCCTTTATCCATGTGGAGGATTACACCCGCTTCCGCTTCCTCGGCGGCACCCGGGACGATGCCGCGGGCGAGGCCTTTGACAAGGTGGGCCGCGTGCTGGGGCTTCCCTATCCCGCCGGCGCCGCCATGGACCGGCTGGCCGCCGACGGCAACGACCGCGCCTTTGAATTCCCCCATCCCACCTTTGCCGATGCGCCGCTGGACTGCTCCTTCTCCGGGCTGAAAACGGCCGTCATCAATTCCGTACATAACCTGCGCCAGAAGGGCATCGAGCCCTCCGCCGCCGATCTCTCCGCCTCCTTCTGCCGGACGGTTTCGGAGATGCTCGTGCCGCGCCTGATGCGCGCCGCGGAGGAAACCGGCTGCTCCACCGTCTGCGTGGGCGGCGGCGTGGCGGCAAACTCCGTGCTGCGCCGGGATCTGGAGCGCGCCTGCCGGGATGCCGGGCTGCGGCTGTGCATCCCCCCGCTTTCCTACTGCGGCGACAATGCCGCCATGGTCGGCTGCCTCGGCTATTACGAATTTCTCGCCGGTCATACCGCCGCCGCAGATCTCAACGCCTATGCAACCATGTCTCTCTCCACCGAAGAGGCATAATATTACTCTCTGTATAACCGCAAGTTGCATTTCCGTTATTTTCTGTAACCTGCGCAGAGCCTGTCCGCAAAAGACTTCAGAATGCGCAAAAAGCGGCGGTGCCGCCTCCCGCAAATTTCGACGGTCTCCGCATTATGTAAACCGATTTGTTATTTGCAATTTCCACATGTTGCATTTTTTGGCTCTGCGAAAAAAGTGCAGAATTCAAAAAGTCCGCCTGACAGGCCATCTTTTCCCATGTGTAAAACTCTGTGGAAACTGTGTACAACTGTCCGTAATTCAAAATCATGCGGCTTTATGTCAACACATCCCCAGCGTTCTATAGAAACCCTATCATTACAACCGGAGGATACAATCATTATGGATCACACCCAGACTCTGGAGCACATTCGCTCCCTGATCGAGAAGCAGCTCGCCCGCATTGAGCGCATGAAGGCCGAGGGCGATTTTGTGGATTACGACGCCCTGGACAAGCTCATCATCGGCGTCTGCGGCGGCGACGGCATCGGCCCGGCCATCACCGCAGAGGGCAGCCGCGTGCTGGAATTTCTGCTCTCTGAGGAAATTGCCGCCGGCAAGATCGAAATCCGCAGCATCGACGGTCTGACCATCGAAAACCGCGCCGCCCAGAACAAGGCCATCCCCGAGGATGTGCTGGCCGAGCTCAAGGCCTGCCACGTCATCCTCAAGGGACCCACCACCACCCCCAAGGCCGGCGATCCCTGGCCCAACATCGAAAGCGCCAACGTCGCCATGCGCAAGGAGCTGGATCTCTTCTGCAATATGCGCCCGGTGAAGGTGCCCGAGAAGAACATTGACTGGGTCTTCTTCCGCGAGAACACCGAGGGCTCCTATGCCGTCGGCAGCCAGGGCGTCCATGTCACCGAGGATCTCGCCATGGACTTCACCGTCACCACCAGCCAGGGCACCGACCGCATCATCCGCCTGGCCTTTGACTATGCCCGCAAGAACGGCCGCAAGCGCGTGACCTGCGTGACCAAGGCAAACATCATCAAGGCCACCGACGGCAAATTCCTGCACATGTTCTACGACATCGCCAAGGAATATCCCGAGATCGAGGCCGACGACTGGTTCATCGATATCATGACCGCAAAGCTGGTGGATGAGAAGCGCCGCAGCCAGTTTGAGGTGGTGGTTCTCCCCAACCTCTACGGCGATATCATCACCGACGAAGCCGCCGAGTTCCAGGGCGGTGTCGGCACCGCCGGCTCCTCCAACATCGGCAAGCGCTACGCCATGTTTGAGGCCATCCACGGCTCTGCGCCCCGCATGGTGGCCGAGGGTCGCGACAAGTATGCCGATCCCTGCTCCATCCTGCGCGCCTGCGTGATGCTTCTGCGCCACATCGGTAAGATCGACCGCGCAGAGAAGCTGGAGCGCGCGCTGGATATCTGCTGCACGGAGGAGAGAAAGCTTGTGATCACCGGCCGTGCCGACGGCGCCACGGGCGCGGAGTTTGCCGACTACGTCATGAGCCGCATCGAAAAGTAATGTACCTTCGGGAAGTATTTCTCCGGCACGCGGCGGCATATCCCGCGGCGCAGCCTGAGGATTTTCTGAAAATCTGCTACCAGGGCGAATTCGGGGCCGGGCATCTGCTGCGCAGCCCCGAGGCCGCCCGGCAGGATCTGTTTTGCGAATATGCCTCCGCGGCGGCGGAGGGCAGCCTTCTGGAGGATGTGGGCGGTGCCTACCGGCTGCATCTTGGCCCTGCCCGGGCCGCGGGGCTGCCCCCGGAAGCCCTCTGGGTTCTCTTTTCCGCTGCCCGTCCCCGGGGCTGCGAGGAGGGTCTGCGCGCCCGCACGGCTGCCCTGCGCGAGCTTGCGGCGGAAGGTCTTCTCCCCTTCGGGGCGGATGCCCTTTCGGCTGCCCTGGCGCGCTGGCAGGCGGCGGGATACCCGCCCATGCGCCACAGCGCCCCCTTCCGGGCGAAATATCGGCCGGCCTACCGGGTGATCGACGCGGAGGAGGCTCGCCTTCTCCCCCTTCTCTGCCGCATCGCGGCGGAAAAGCCCCGGGTGGTCGCCATCGACGGCCGCTGCGGCAGCGGAAAAACCTCCGTTGCCGCCACCCTTGCCGAGGTTTTCCGTGCGCCCACGGTGCATATGGACGATTTTTTCCTGCCGCCCGCCCTCCGCGGGGCTGAGCGCCTTGCCGAACCCGGCGGAAATGTGCACTATGAGCGCTTTGCGGCGGAGGTCCTGCCGGGGCTTTCCTCCGGATGCGCCTTTTCCTACCGCATTTTTTCCTGCGCCCGCATGGATTTTGACGGCGTGCGGGAAATTCCGGCCGCCCCTCTGCGCATTGTGGAGGGAAGCTACAGCCACCATCCCCATTTTGGAGATTATGCCGACCTGCGCGTCTTTGTGACGGCGGAGCGCGGCACCCGCCTTGCCCGCATCGCGGCGCGGGATGGGGAAAGCTATCTTCCCGCCTTCCGGGAGAAGTGGATCCCCCTGGAGGAGGCTGCCTTCGCAGCCTTTGCCACCGAGCAGGCGGCGGATATCCGCATCGAGACAGATCAATTCCCGAAATTTTGAGGTTATTTCCATGAATTTCACCATTCGCCCCGCCACACGCGCCGATGCGGCGGAATTTTTGCGCTATCTTGCGCTGGTGGGCGGCGAAAGCGACAACCTGACCTTCGGCAGCGAGGGGCTTCCCTTTTCCGAAGCACAGGAGGCAAAAATGTTGGATTCCGTCACGCCGCCGTCGGTCTTTCTGCTGGCGGTGGAGGGCGGGAAAATTCTCGGCAATATATCGCTGCAGGCCGACCGCCGTGCCCGTATGCGCCACCGCGGGCAGATCGCCATCTCCGTGCGCCGTGAGGCCTGGGGACATGGCATCGGCTCCGCTCTGATGCAGGCGGTTATTGATCATGCCCGCCGCTTTCCGGAGCTGGAGCTTCTCAATCTGGAGGTGCGGCAGGACAACCTGCGCGCCATCCGGCTGTATGAAAAATTCGGCTTTTGCAAGGTGGGCTTTGATCCCGCGCTGATGAAGATCGGCGGGGAATGGATCGATTACGACATCATGCAGCTGCGGCTGTGACAGAACTGGAGAAAAGCGCTATGGATCTTCGCGGAAAAGACATTTATTTTCTCGGCTCATCGGTCACCTTCGGCGTGGAGGGCGTCTCCATGGCGGAGCTTCTCTGCGCCCATTTCGGCGCGGTGATGCACAAGGAGGCCGTATCCGGCACCACCCTTGCGGATATCGATGCGCGCTCCTACATCTCCCGCTTCCGCGCCGCCCCGGAGACCCCGGCGGATCTCTTTATCTGCCAGCTCTCCACCAACGATGCCGCCCGCGATCTGCCCCTTGGCGATATTGAGACCGCCCTGCGCGATATCATCGCCGAGGCTCGGCGCCGCTGGAACTGCCCCATGCTCTTCTACACCGGCACCCGGTATGAAAACGCAAAATATGCGGAGATGGTGGCGCTTCTGCATCGCCTGCAGGGGGAATACGGCTTTGCAGTGCTGGATCTGTGGAACGACGAGGAGATGAACGCCGTCTCCCGCTACGATTACGCCCGCTTCATGCGGGACCCCGTGCATCCCACCCTTACCGGCTACCGCAAGTGGTGGCTGCCGAAATTCATCGCCGCCTGCGAGGCACTTTGAGAGAGATAAGCAAAGACCGTGTCTTCCGACACGGTCTTTGTTTGTATATATCAGGCGGCGGAGAACTGTCCCCTGTGAAAAGTTCTTTAGGGTAAAGGGGGACGGAGAATTCCGTCCCCCCTTTTTTAGTTTACTCAGGCAACACACAGAACCGTCACCTGTGTTATATTTCGTCAATAGTATGCTTGAGTTGTCTATATTACTATGATATAATACTCTTACAAGCCACGGCTTGAATATTTTTATCGGAGTGTGCTGTTTGAAAAACACCAACCTTTTGGAGATTGTATTGTAAACGAGAGGTTTGCAAATACATTCTCGGCAATCCTCTCGTATCTTGAGCGTCAAAAATTTATGAACGGATTTAACAATGAACAATTTGACGATACGTTTAGAAACAGAAAAAGACTACAGAACAGTAGAAGAACTTACCCGTGAGGCATTTTGGAACGTCTATAAGCCCGGTGCAGACGAGCATTATTATGTGCATCAGATGCG
>JAFXIE010000061.1 GCA_017533425.1 Clostridia bacterium
ATTTGCCGCTGTCTCTGCTTACCGAACAATACCCAGCCAAACAAAAAACGCCCTTGCAGGCGCTTTTTTGTTTGGCTGGGATGGCCGGATTCTGAACCCCGTC
The DNA here is from genome assembly GCA_017533425.1 of Clostridia bacterium. GTDB lineage: Bacteria > Bacillota > Clostridia > Oscillospirales > QAMX01 > RGIG1911. The sequence continues at coordinate 104 of JAFXIE010000061.1, forward strand.
GTTCAGCTTTGCTGACCGACGCAAATTGTCTTTGCCAATTTGCCGCCGTCCCTGCTTACCGAACAATACCCAGCCAAACAAAAAACGCCCTTGCAGGCGCTTTTTGTTTGGCTGGGATGGCCGGATTCGAACCAGCGAATAACGGAGTCAAAGTCCGTTGCCTTACCGCTTGGCGACACCCCATTATGCTATTTTCCTTATTATAGCATAATCCGCCTGTTTTGCAAAGAGATTTCCTGCGCAAGGGAGAAAAATATCATTGCTTTTTCGCGCATTTATGCTACAATAAGCAGGTAGCAGTATCCGATTTTTTTCAGGGTCAGGGAGGTTTTTATGAAAGCATTGCTCCGCGTGCCGGCGCTTCTCCTGATTCTTTGCCTTTTGGCCGTATCTCTGTGCGGCTGTCTCTCCCCCGCCGCCATCTACGGCGAAATTCTCTCCCGCCTCTCCGGGGAGGTCGGTTCCCCTCTCATTGCCGCGGAGAACCTTTCGGAAACCGCCCGGGAGAGCCTTTCCCCCGCCCGGCAGGAGCTTTACGACCAGGTATATGCGGCCGCCCTTTCCGGCGCGGAGTGCATCTACGCCCCGGCCGATGCCCTTTCCGGCATTGGGGATGTGATTTCCTGCGTGCTTGCCGACCATCCGGAGCTTTTCTGGTGGGGCGTGACGGAGGGCACGGAGATCAGCTACTACTCCATCTCCACCCTTGCCGGCGAGCCTTACGCCTGCAATCTGATCTACAACACCCCCCTTTCGGAAATCCCGTCGCAGTATGCGGAAATCTGCCGGCGGGCGGATCTTTTTTCCGCTGCCGCCTCCGGCGCGTCGCAGTGGGAGACCGCCCTTTTGCTTCACGATGCGCTGATTGATTCCGTCTCCTACGATGCCTCCCTTTCCGACCAGAGCCTTGCCGGCATTCTGCGCACGGGCAGGGGCATCTGCTCGGGCTACGCCAGGGCTCTCCAGTTTCTGCTGCAGCGGGCCGGCATCGACGCCCTTTTTGTCTCCGGCTCTGCCCGCACCGATGGGAAGGAATATCTCCACGCCTGGGTGATGGCGCGGCTGGACGGCGTTTGGTGCCACATCGATCCCACCTGGGCCGATCCCCTGTCGGGCTCCCCCTGGCATAGCTACACCTATTTCGGTCTGACCGATGGGGAAATTTCCCCGGATCACACCCCCGACTGCCCCTACGATCTGCCCCCGACCGCCGGCGGAGCGGACTATTTCACCCGCAGGGGGCTGCTGCTTTCCGACCACAGCATCTCCGCCGAGGCCGCCATCTTCAGCCGTACCCTTGCCGCCGGCGAGGAGGTCTGCCGCCTGCGGTTTGCAAGCGAGGAGAGCTTTAATCTCGCCTGCGAGGAGCTATTTTCCGGGGAGGGCATGGATGCCATCTTCCGCACCCTCACCGCGGCAGGCCACCGCCTTTCCGGCGAATATCTCTATCTCACCCACGAAAGCCGTCACATCATCGAAGTCCGCTTTACGCGAAAATCATAAAAAACCTGTGAGGTACCCGACCATGAAGGAGCTCATTCTTGCCCGCGGCGGCGAAAGCCGCTACCACATCGAGGCTGTCCCCGGCACGGAATTTGCCGCCGGCGAGCTGGCTGCCTATCTTGAAAAGATCTCCGGCGCGAAATTTCCCCTTTCCGGCGAAGGTCCCGCCCTGCGCCTGCAGCTTACAGAGGGGGATGCCCATGCCCGCCGCAACGCCGAGGGCTTTGTCATCGAGGCCGCGGGGGAGGATCTGATCATCCGCGGCGAAGGCCCCCGCGGGGTCATCTACGGCGTGTACACCCTGCTGGAGGAGGTCTTCGGCTGCCGCTTTTTTGCCGAGGACTGTGAGCGCATTCCCGCCTGTGACGCCCCCACCGTGCCCGGTGACTACCGGCTGGAGCAGCACCCCGCCTTCTGCTACCGCGATGTCTTTCTCGCGGCCATGAGCCCCGCCTGCAAGGTCAAAAACAAGGTCAACGCGAGCCTTCCCAAGGACACCCCCGGCGGCCAGTTCTTCTTTGCGGAAAGCCTTTGCCACACCATCTGCTCCCTTGCGGAGATGGAGAATGTCAAGATCGGTGAGCAGCCCTGTCTGACGGATGAGAAGGTCTTCCAGACGGTGCTGAAGAACTGCCGCAAGTGGCTGGATGCAAATCCCGACGCCGCCGTCATCTCCATCACCCAGAATGACGGCTACGGCAACCAGGGCGGCTGCACCTGCGAGCGATGCCGCGAAATCGACGAGCGCGAGGGTTCCTTTGCCGGCACCATGATCTCCTTTGTCAACCGCATTGCCGAGGCGCTGGAGCCCGATTATCCCGATGTGCTGGTGGACACCTTTGCCTACCGCTACACCCGCAAGGCGCCTAAATTCGTCCGTCCGCGCCACAATGTGGTGGTGCGCTTCTGCACCATTGAGGCCTGCTTTGCCCATCCCATCGAGTCGGAATGCCGCTCCACCGAGGATTCCATCTACGGCACCGTCTCCCTGGCGCAGGATCTGCGGGACTGGAGCGAAATCTCCGGCAAGCTCTTCATCTGGGACTACTGCACCAACTTCTCCCGCTATCTGATGCCCTTCCCCGACCTCTTCTCCATCCGGGAAAATGTCAATTTCTTCTACAAATGCAACGCCATCGGCGTCTTTGAGGAGGGCGACTATCAGAACACGGCCGACGGCGAGCTCAACGCCCTGCGGGCCTACCTCTTGGCAAAGCTTCTCTGGAAGCCGGATATGGGAAAGGAAGAGTACCTGCACCATATGGAGGAATTCCTGCAGAACTACTACGGCGCCGCCTGGGAGCCCGTGTATCGTTACATTCTCTCCATGCATGAGCGCGCCCTGCGCCAGCACTCCGGCATCTATTCCTACAGCCCCACCATTTTCGGCTATGAGATGATGGATCTTGAAAGCACCAATGCCTTCCGCGCCGATTATGCCAAGTGGCTCTCCCTCTTTGATGAGGCCGATGCCCTGGCCGACTCCGATGCCGTCCGCCGCCGCCTGCAGATGGCGCGGCTTTCCCTGGAGGTGCTGAAGGTCTGCGCCCCCGGTGTGCTTTCCTTCCTGCCGGAGTCGATCACCCGCGAGCGCCTCTATCCGCGGCTGAAGGAAATGGGCATTGAATTCTACCGCGAAGGTCTCCGCATGCCTTGACAGGCGGCATTCGGTATGGTAAAATAATCCCGTCACGAAGACAGGCAAGCCCCCTTTTTATACTGTATAAGCCACGAAGGCAGCCGCACCCGGTATCCCGGGTGTGCTGCCTTTGTTTTTTTCGGAGGTATATGATGAAATCAAGCCATTCTTCCCTGCGGGATCTGGTGCTGGCCGCCCTTTTTCTCTCCCTCGGTCTCATGCTGCCCTTCCTGACGGCGCAGATCCCGGAGATCGGCAGCATGCTGCTGCCCATGCACATTCCGGTGCTTTTGTGCGGCTTTGTTCTCGGCTGGAAATGGGGGCTCGCGGTCGGGCTTATCACGCCGCTCTTCCGCACGCTGCTCTTCTCCATGCCGCCGCTGCTCACCGCCATCCCCATGGCGGCAGAGCTCGCCGCCTACGGACTGCTCAGCGGGCTTCTCTATCGACTCCTTCCCCGCAAGGCGCTTTCCGTTTATATCTCCCTCCTGCTTGCCATGCTCGGCGGACGGCTGGTCTGGGGCGCTGCCAGGTTTCTCATGTTCCTTTTCGGCACGGAGTTTTCCTTCTCCCTCTTTCTTTCCGGCGCCTTCACCGGTGCCCTTCCCGGCATTCTGCTGCAGCTGGTGATCATCCCGCCCCTGGTGCTCACCCTGCACAAATTTAAGATAATGGAATAAATCAATTCCCTGTTTTCCTTAAGAAAACAGGGAATTTTCTTTCAGTCGGTATAGGTATATGCCTCGCCGCACTCAAAATAGCGGCATTCCAGCTCCGGATGGCGCGCCCGAACCAGCTCGGCGGTGCGCACCATGCCGTCCCGCTCGCTGCCCACATGGCCCAGCACCAGCAGGGCCTTCTTCTTGCCCAGCTCTGCGGCATCCCGGGCATATTCGCACATGGCCCACTCGCAGGTTTCTCCCGCGAGGACGATCTGGCTGTCCTTATGGCAAAGCTCCTGCATGACGAGGTTTCCGATGGCGCCCACGGTGATGGAAAGGCGCTCGCAGGGCACATCCCGCGCACCGCAGATGCGCACATGCTTCAGCCCGAGATGGGTCTCGATGTGCCGGGCAACCTCCACGGGGGTCATGGGCGCATCCAGCGCAAGGCGGGTCAGCGTAAGCTCCAGAACCTCATCGATTTTTGCCGGCAGCTGCATCTTTTTCAGCAGCCCGTCCACAATGACATCCGGCTTGGTGAAATGGGGATGGTCGTGATAGCGCCAGATGACGATGCCGGATTCCTCCGCCAGGCGGCGCTTCTCCAGAATCTGCGCCTCGTCGGATTCCACATCCATGTGGGTGTAGAAGGTGGGTTCATGGGTGATAAGAAGCTCCGCCCCCCACGCTGCCGCCGCCCGGATGACCGCCGGCGTTGCAAACATGCAGGTAGCCACTCGCGTGACCTCCCGCTCGGGATCGCCGGTTTTGCAGGTGTCGCAGGTTTTGGAGTAATCGTGGGGCTCTGTCAGGGAAAAAAGCTCCTCCATAATTTCAAAGGCTTTCATTTTCGCAAATTCCTTTCCCGGTTCTCTGGTAAAATTATAGCAGATTTTATCCTCCGGCACAAGAAAAAAACTTCCTCTGTTCCAAACAGAGGAAGTTTTTTCAGACTCCGTCAAATGGCAACCTTGGGGATATCCTTATTCCGGGTGAAGATCTCCAGCAGGAAGATGCCGCCCACCAGAGCGAGACCGGCGATATCCGTCACAAGGCCGGGGTAGATGAGAAGCAGACCGCCGATGATGGTGGCGATGCGCTCAAACCAGCGCATATTGCGCAGGAAATAGCCCTCCAGTCCGGCGGCAACGCCGAACATACCTACCAGCGAGGTAACGCAGATGAGGATAACCTCCGGTGCGGTGGTGTCCACAAAGAGCATGGCGGGGTTCAGGGCAAAGACATAGGGCACGATAAAGGCGCCGATGGCAAGCTTTGTGGAGGTGATGGCCGTCTTCATGGGGTTAGCCTGGGCAATGGCGGCACCGGCATAGGCTGCCAGGGCCACGGGAGGGGTCAGATCGGCCACGATGCCGAAGTAGAAGACGAAGAAGTGAGCTGCCACCATGGGAACGCCCATCTTTACCAGGATGGGGGCGCAGGTGGCTGCCATGATGCAGTAGTTGGCGGTGGTCGGAACGCCCATGCCGAGAACGATGCAGCAGAGCATGGTCAGGAAGAGGGCGATGATCACATGGTCACCCGCCACGGCAACGATGCCGTTGAAGAGCAGGTAGGCCAGGCCGGTGGCGCCGATGATACCGGCCACGATACCGGCCACACCGCAGGCCGCCGCCACAGTGATCATTCCCTGGCCGCCGGCGGCAAGAGCCTCCAGCAGGCGCTTGGGGGTGATCCGGTAGTCCTTATTGAAGAGGCTGACCACCACCGCAACAACGATGGCAATGGCCGCCGCATAGGCGATGGATCGGGTGCTGGTTGCCACAAGGTAGATGAGCAGAATGAGAGGCAGCAGCAGATAGGTCTTCTTCAGAAGGGGCTTCAGCCGGGGCAGCTCTTCCTTGGAAAGGCCACGCAGACCCTCTTTTTTTGCCTCAAGATGCACGGTGATGAAAACACCGGCAAAATAAAGGGCTGCAGGCAGGATGGCCTTGGTGACGATGCTGGAATAGGACATGCCGATGGTCTCCGCCATGAGGAAGGCGGCCGCACCCATGATGGGCGGCATGATCTGACCGCCGGTGGAGGCGGAAGCCTCAGCAGCCGCGGCAAATTCCGGCTTGTAGCCGGTGCGCTTCATCAGGGGGATGGTGACCGCGCCGGAACCGACGGTGTTGGCCACGGAGGAGCCGGAAACCATGCCCTCCAGCGCAGAGGCGACCACCGCCACCTTCGCAGGACCGCCGGAGAAGCGGCCGACGAGGGCATTGGCGATCTGAATGAAGAAATCCGCAATGCCCGTCCGCTCAAGGAAGGCACCGAAGATGATGAACATAACGATGTACTTGGAGCAGACGTTGATGGGGGTGGAAAGAATGCCCTCCTTGGAATAGAAGAGGGTGCGCACAATTTCGGTGATGCGGGCCCAGATGTTGGGGTTGGTGGAGCCCCAGACGAGGTAATAGACCAGCAGAACGCCGGCAACGCAGAGAATGGGCAGGCCGACGCTGCGGCGGCAAAGCTCCGCCAGGCAGGCAATGCCGACGATACCGATGGCCACCTCCAGGGTGGAGATGCGGAAGTTGGCAACGATGGCCTGGGCATTCACGGCAAAGTAGAGGAAGGCGCCGGTGCCCGCGATCATGATGATGATATCATACCAGGGAATGTAGTTGACGCGCTGCTTTCCCTTTTTCGCGGGGAAAACCAGGAAGCCGATGAACATGATGAAGGCCATGAAACTGGTCAGGCGCAGCTCATCCAGCCAGGTGGCAAAGAGCGTCACATAAATGCAGAAAACAGAAAAGGCAGCCAGAATGCAGCTGACGATGACCTTCGGAACCCCTTCCCACAGGCGGGTGTTGGATTCGCGGTCATATTTTTTCATGACCGCTTCGACATCCATGGGCTCCTGGATCTCCGGTGCCGTTTTCTTCTTAAAAAGTGCCATGGGATCCTCCCTTTGGAAACAATTAGAATAGCAACGATTGGCTGCGACCCCCTTTTCGGGCCGCAGCCAATCGATAAAGATCAGACCGGTTGGAAAAAAAGCTGCTTACTTGCTCTCAACGGTGATGTTCTTTTCGGCAAAGTACTTCGCAGCGCCCTTGTGGAAGGGAGCGGTCATACCGCTGGTGGCGTTCTCCAGGGAGAGCTCCAGACCCTTCTTGTGTGCCTCGGTGATGGCGGGAATGTTGTCAAAGATGGCCTTGGTCAGCTCGTAAACATCCTCCTCGGAGGCGGAGGTGGCAACGATGAGGGTAGCCTTGACGGTGACGGTGGTGACAGCCTTGTCGGCGCCGTAGGCATCATCCTCGATCTTGTAGGAGGTGTAGTAGGGGGAAGCGTCCATGAGCTTCTTGGCAATGTCGCCGTCGATGGGAACGAGGCGGGCATTGGGATTGGTGGTGAAGAGCTCCTGGATGGCGGGGGTGGGAGCACCGGCGACGATGAAGGCGGCATCGATCTTGCCATCCTTCAGGGCATCGGCGGAATCCGCAAAGGACTGATACTGGGGAACGATATCGTTCTCGGAGAGGCCGGCTGCGCCGAGGACGTCGATGGCGTTGAAGTAAACGCCGGAGCCGGCTGCGCCGATGGAGACCTTCTTGCCCTTCAGATCGGCAACGGACTTGATGTTCTCATCCATGGTGACGAGCTGAACAGCCTCGGCATACAGACCGCCGACCACACGGAAGGAGTCAAGCTTGCCCTCGGTGGCGAAGGAGCGGGTGCCGGCCCAGGCATAAGCCATAACGTCGGACTGGACGGTGGCAAGCTGATAGTTGCCGGCGTCGATGCCGAGGATGTTGGCCTTGGAGCCGTCGGTGGAAACAACATTGACGGTGATACCGGCAGAGGTCTTGATCTGGTTGCCCAGAACGCCGCCGTATCCGTAGTAAGTACCGGCAGTACCGCCGGTGCCCATGGTCATGGTAGCTCCGGAGCAGGCGCACAGCGAGATCGCCATGACGAGCACCAGAAGAACAGCAATCATTCTCTTCATTTTTTTACTCTCCTTTAATCAGAGCAGGAAATAATAGGTGTATTATACAGGATACTTTCAATATTTGCAAGGTCTTTTCCGCATCTTTTCGAAAAAAATTTCGCCGCTTTACCAAAATGAAGCGGCGAACACCCGAATTGCCGGTGTCCGCCGCCGCGATTTTTCTGTTTTTACTTATTCGATGGGCTCAAAATCCGCCGCGCCGTGCTTGCAAAGGGGGCAGACGATATCCTCCGGCAGGGATTCTCCCTCATAGATATAGCCGCAAACCTTGCAGACAAAGCCCTTCTTGCCCTCCGTTTCGGGCTTCGGCTTGACATTCTCCTGGTAATAGGTGTAGGTCATGGTTTCCCGGTCGGAGAGCACCCGCGCCTCGGTGACGGTGCAGATGAACATTCCGTGGGTATCCAGATCGATATACTGCTCCACAGAAAGGGAGAGGAAGGAATTGATATACCGCGGCAGGAAAACCAGGCCGTTGTCGGAGCGCAGGGGGGTGCACTCGGCAAATTTATCCACATTGCGGCCGCTGCGGAAGCCGAAGGCCTCAAAAACCGCAAAGGGTGCATCCACCGAGAGGCAGTTGATGTTCATCTTTCCGGTCTGGCGGATGATGTGGTGGGAATAATTTTCCTTATTGATGGTGACGGCAATGCGGTTGGGGGTGTTGGTCACCTGGGTGACGGTATTGACGATGAGGCCGTTGTCCTTTCTGCCGTCGTTGGAGGTCACCACATAGAGGCCGTAGCCGATGTTGAAGAGGGCGGAGAGATCATTTTTATTGGCGGTGGAATCCTGCTGGGCGAGATATTCGCGGCAAAGCTCCTCCGCAAGGCTCTCCAGCTGGGTCTCGCTCTCCTCGCTGAGGGCAGAGGCAATGCGCACCTCCGTCGCGGTGTAGTCGAGATTTTTGCATTCGCTGAGCATTTCCCGCATGACCTTGGCCGCCATAGGCGCCCAGGAGCCGTTTTCCACCAGAGCCACCGTGCGGTTGCGGAAGTTGCGCTCGGTGAGGTGGTTGATAAATTCCCGCATGAAGGGGAAAATGTCGGCGTTGTAGGTGGTGGTGGCAAGGACGAGCTTGGAATAGCGGAAGGCATCCTCCACCGCCTCGGCCATATCGCAGCGGGCAAGGTCGGTCACGACCACCTTGGGACAGCCCTTGGATTTCAGCTTTTCGGCCAGCAGGTTGACCGCCTTGCGGGTGTTGCCGTAGACGGAGGTGTAGGCGATGACGATGCCCTCGCTCTCCGCCCGGTAGGAGGACCAGGTGTCATACAGATCGATATAATAGCCGAGGTTTTCCGTCAGAACGGGGCCATGG
>JAFXIE010000006.1 GCA_017533425.1 Clostridia bacterium
ACGCGAGAGAAAGCTCTTTTTAACAGTAGTTCTATCCCATTTTGCCCTTTGTTTGGACAAATCACGATAACATTCACGAAGCCAGGATGCCATGCTGTAAATGCGAATATCCTTTGCCGCTGCAAAATCGTCGGGGAGTTCTTCGACATGACCGAGCTTTTGATTCAAATCGGTCATTTTACTTCTATGCGCATATTCCCATTTGTTATAGGCTTTGACAGAGAGGATATTAACAATAGGTGCAACGGTCAATATCGGAACCAACCAAGGGCTTGCAAAAGAGATCACAGAACCGAAAAGAATGTATCCTAAAAGATTCTCAATCATTCCAAAACCGTTGTATACAATATCCACGAGCGGTTGGACACCATCCCACATCTGCGTAGCAATAACAGCTCTGTTGGCAAGATTACGAACCTCCTTCTGCTCCAAAGTCTGATAGCACATAGAAAGCTGTTTCTTTGTCACAGCATCAGCTGTTTTATAGCGATATATTCCAAGGGTTGTACTTCTGATATGCCCCAATGCTTGAATAATAATATATCCAAGCATAATCAGTAACATAACAATTCCTATCGACAACAACGAATGATTGATCGTTTGACCGTTTGTTACCTCTGATACTACAAGCGATGGCAGGTATATTTCCAGATACCTGAGTCCAATGTTGATCGGTATAAATAAAGCTGTAATAAAGAAAGCCGCCTTACTATATTTTAAGAGCATTTTCAGTGACCATGCAAAGTTTGAAAATACGGAATGTGTTGGCTTTTTCTTTTTCATTATCACATCAACTCCTTTCGCTTACAGTATATCAGAAAAAAGAAAGGGAAAATAAATTCGTGCACCAACTGCATCTGTGGGTGCACGAATTGCATTTCACTCGACAGCCGGCACCAAAAATTCCGAGGTGAAAGCGCCCGCCTCACTGTTATATTTGACCCAACCGCCGTGTTCTTCAAGGATCGATTCCGCACGGCGCAGACCAAAACCGTGAACGCCGTCCTTGTGGGTTGAAAACAAGGAGCCTGTCTTTTTCCTCTTTGCTCCTGCAGCATTGAGCATGGAAAAATAAAGCATATTTCCTTTCATCGAGATAAAGATGCGGATAAATCGTTCGCCCTCCAACATACGGCAGGCTTCGATGGCGTTGTCAAGCAGATTTCCGATGATGATGCTCAATTCCAAGTCTGAAATCGTTAATGCATCCGGCACATTGGCTTTCACGGTTACGGAAATATTTTCCGCCTTAGCTTGGGCAAGCTTTGCGGACAAAATGGCATCGAGTGATACATTGCCCGTTTTGAGCAAGGTATCCACATTCATCAGTTGGTTATCCAGCTGCTCGATATAGGCAAGCGCGCGGTCAATCTCTCCTGCTTCCAGCTGCCCTTTCAGCGTTTGCAGGTGATGGTGAAAATCGTGCTTGTAGCCGCGCATTTCCCTGTGGATGCTCCGCACCTCGTTTAAGTGCTTTTCCGATTGCTCGGTCTGATACGCAACCAGCTTCAAATAAGTTCTCTTTCTCATAATCTGCCTCAATTACGTTCGATAAATGCCCGGTTGATATCGTCATACTTCCCTCTTGAAAGCGGAAGCTCAACGCTGCCGATATGGACAGAGGTGCGGGAAATTCTTGTAATGTGCTTCAGCGACACCAGATAGGAGCGATGGATGCGGTAAAAATCTGCGCCGAGTCTCTCGGCAAAAGCCGACAGACTTTCCTTGATCCGGTATTCTCCCCTGTCCGTGTGGATATTGATGTAGTGGAGAAACGCTTCCGCATAAAGGATTTCCGTTTCATAAAGCCGCACGGTCTCACCTTCACAGGGTACGACCACCGACGGCGGTTCCTCCGCCAGTCGGTCTGCGGCCTTATCCAGCACCTCAAAAAGCTTATCCTCCGCAACCGGCTTGACGAGATAGTGCAGCGCATCCACCTCATACCCCTCGCCTGCAAATTCAAAATGCGAGGTGATAAAGAGGATTTCGGCACGAATGCCCTCCCTGCGCAGATGTTTTGCGAGTTCAATGCCCGACATGCCGGGCATTTCCACGTCGAGCAGCAGAATATTCCAGGTCTCAACCGCCCCGGCAAACAGGAAAGCTTCCGCCGAAGGGAAGGTCTGAATCTCGCAGAAATGGCCGCGGCTTTCGCCCCACGCAGAGACCTGTTTTTCCACATATTCAAGTTCACTTCGCGCGTCGTCGCAAATCGCAATTCTCAGTTTCATAGTTCATGCCTTTTCTGACCGCTTTATCTCTTCCATTTATCGCACAGGGACTGGATCTGGCTTGCAAAGCGGGCAAGATCCTTGTTTGCGCCGCCGCGGTTGGCCTCGATGACCGAGATCAGCCGCCTTCCGGCGGAAAGCAGGCGCTGGTAGGCGGGAGAATCGCCGCGGGAGCTCGTTTTCGCCTTTTTCACGATGCGCACCCGGCTTCCGGGCGCAAGGCAGCTATCCGCCGCCAGGTCGTAGACGGCACCGCTGTAAGGCGCCTCCGCCGCGAGGCCAAGCTCCTTTGTGATCGTCTCGGCAAAGGTGTCACAGACGGCATCCTCGCCGTGGTTTACAAAAACCCTGACGGGCTTATTCTCAAAGGCGCGGAGCCAGTCGAGCATCATATCCCGGTCGGCATGGCCGGAAATACCGTCCATGGACTCAATGTGCGCGCGCACAGCCACCTCGTCGCCTAAAATTTTGACGCTGTTCGCCCCGTCCTGCAGGGCGCGGCCCATGGTGCCCGCCGCCTGATAGCCCACGAAGAGCACCGCACACTCCGGGCGCCAGAGATTATACTTCAGATGATGCCGGATGCGCCCCGCCTCGCACATACCCGAGGATGAAATGATGACCTTGGGGCGCTTGTCGATGTTGATGGCCTTGGATTCATCGCTCGTTACAGAGAGCTGCAGGCCGGGGAATTTCAGGGGTGTTCCGCCCCGGGCAAGGATGGCGAGGGTGTCCTCATCGTAGAAATCCATCAAACCTCCGTCGTAGATGCGGGTGGCCTCCACAGCGAGGGGGCTATCCACAAAGACGGGGAAGCCGTCATGACCGGAGATGAGGCCGCGCTCCTTGATCTCCCGGATGAGATACAAAAATTCCTGGGTGCGTCCCACGGCAAAGGCGGGAATGATGAGGTTTCCGCCCCGGTCGAGGGTCTCCTGAATGACGCGGGTCAGCTGGGAAACATAATCCGCCCGGGGACCGTGGGTGCGGTCGCCGTAGGTCGATTCGATCACCACATAATCCGCGCCGTCCACCGTCTGCGGATCGCGGATGAGGGGACGTGCGCGATTGCCAAGATCGCCGGAAAAGAGCACCGAGCGGGAGATTCCGCCCTCCGTTACGGTGAGCTTTGCGCTGGCAGAGCCCAGCAGATGCCCCGCATCGGACAGCCGGAGGGTGATACCGGGGAGAATTTCCCGCACCTCGCCGTACTTCATGCCAAAAATCTGCGTCAGCGTCTTCTGCACGTCCGCCGCAGTATAGGCCGGCGGCTCCTCCGGCAGTCCGGCACGGCGGTTCTTGCGGTTTTTCCATTCCGCCTCCGATTCCTGGATATGGGCGGAGTCCATGAGCATAATGCCGCAGAGCTGGCGGGTGGCCTCCGAGGTATAAATGGGGCCGGCATAGCCCCCCGCCACCAGGGCTGGGATTTTTCCCGCATGGTCGATATGCGCATGCGTCAGAACCAGGCAGTCGATCTCGCCGGGCAGAACGGGCAGATCCACATTTTCATAAATATCCGAACCCTGTTCCATTCCGCAGTCGATGAGAATGCGCTTTCCCGCCGCCTCCAGCAGGGTGCAGGAGCCGGTTACTTCGTGGGCGGCGCCTAAAAAGGTGATTTTCATCGTGAATTACCCTCCGTTTCTTCCATTCGGATGCTGATCTCCCCGGTGGAGAGAATTTCTTCCCGCCCGTCATCCCGGCGAATATGCAGGCGGCATTCGGAATCGATATCGGTGACAACCCCTTCGCCGCCGCTGCCGCCGAGGATCTTCACCCTCCGCTGCAGCACGAGGCTGCGGTCGCGGTATTCCTCCGCGTGGCCGCCGACCGCAAGACCCGGCAAAACCTCCGCAAGGCAGCTGAGCACCTCTGCCGCGCACCGTTCCCGGAGGCCGGGGGCATACGCATCAAAAATACTGCCGGCAATATCGGCAATTTCCGGCGGAAAGCCGCCCCGGGGCGGCATCACATTGATGCCGATGCCAAGCACAGCATACCGAAGCCCTGCCCGGCCGTCAAAGGCGGCCTCCGTCAGGATTCCGCACACCTTGCGGCCGCGGAGAAAAATATCGTTGACCCATTTGATGCCGGGGCGCTCACCCGTAAGCTTTTCCACCGCCCGGCAGACCGCCACCGCGGCGGCGGTGGTGATGCGGATGACCTTCTCCGGCGGAAGATGCGGGCGCAGAAGCAGGCTCATATACAGCCCGGTGCCCTCCGGGGAGAAAAAGCTGCGGCCCAGCCGTCCGCGGCCGGCCGTCTGCTCCCCGGCAAGGATGACCAGCCCCGCTTCTGCGCCGGCAGCCCCCGCTTCCCGGGCAAGGGTATTGGTCGAGGCGGCCACCGGCAGCACCCGCAGGCTGAATTTTCGGGCATCGCCCCTAAGCATTTCCCGGATTTTTTCTGCGTAAAGCTCCATTTGCTCCGCCCCCTTAATCTTTTCATCTGTTTTTATTATACCATTCCCCGCCGGAAGATAAAAGCACGGATTGCATTTTTCTTCATTTATTGCTATACTTATGTCAGAGTCATCCGAACCATTCGCTTTTGAAAAAGGAGCTGTTTTAATGAAAATATCCCTTGCCCCCAGCGGTGTTATCCGCAAGCTCGGCACCGAAAAGGCCTTCCGGGTTCTGAAGGAAGCCGGCTTCGATGCCTGCGATTATCCCATCACCCTCTATGCCGACAGCCGCTATGCCAAGGAAGGCATCGGTGAGAGCCTCTTCGATCTGCCGGAGAAGGAATATATCCGCGTATTTGACGAGGTGGCCGCCATGGCCAGAAAGGCCGGCATGGAAATTGCCCAGACCCATGCCCCCTATCCCTCCAACACCCGGGATGAAGATGTCATCATCATCACGCCCCGCAACCTTCGCCTCTCCAGGCTTTCCATCCGCATGACCTCCCGTCTGGAGTGTCCTTATGTGGTCATCCACCCCGCCTTCTGCCACAATATCAATCTCGATCTCAATCCCGAGGCCCGCGCCCGCTGCAAGGCGGAGAATATGGCCTATTATTCCGCCCTCATTCCCGACCTGCGCACCTATGGCGTGCGCTGCTGCCTGGAGAATATGTACGGCCGCGATTCCGAAACCCGGGAGCTCTGCCCCACCGCCTGCAGCCATGCCGCCGAGATGTGCGAGTGGATCGACGAGCTCAATGCCATCGCCGGGGAGGAGCTTTTCTGCGCCTGCCTGGATATCGGCCACTGCCTCATCACCGGCGATGATCCCGCCGCAGAGATCCGCACCCTCGGTCACCGCCTGCAGCGCGTGCATCTGCACGATGCCCGCCCCGGCTGGGACGGCCACACCATTCCCTACCTCGGCGAGGTTGACTGGGTCTCCGTTGCCGCCGCCCTGCGCGACATCGGCTATGCCGGCCCGCTGAACTTTGAGGCCGATTCCTGGCCGAGGCCCTTCCCCACCGAGCTGCAGGAGGCTGCCGTGCAGATGTCCGGCGCCGCCGCAAAGCATTTCCGCAGCCTGGTCTGCGGCCGGGGAGAATGACCGATGCGCAAAAACATCCCTGATTTTTCCTCTGCCATGCTTTCGCTGCGCTGGGCAACCCTGCTGAGCCTCGCCTTTGAGGGGATCGGGCTGCTTTTAGGCCTGGTGCTGGCCTTTTCCGCCGGCATTGCCAGCGCAGGTGCCATTCTCTCCTTTGCGATGGTGGCCGTTTCCCTTGTGCTGACGGTGCTCTTCGTTCCCCCGGCAACCCGCGCCGCCGCGGCGGAGCGTCAGCGTGAGCAGGCCGTTCATTCCGTCTTCCGCCATTTTTTCACCCTCATCTCCGGCATGCTCTCCGCCGCCGTGCTGACCGGCGCCCTTCTCCTCTTCCCCTCCATGGCGGATTATCTGGCGCTGCTACCCCTGCTCATCGCCGCCCTGGCTCTGGGCATTTACATCGCCGCCCATAAGCTCCGCCGCCGGCTCTACACCACGGAGGAGCGCCTTGCGGTGGCCGCGCTGCCCCTGCCGAGAAGCCAGAATATCCTCGCCTTTGTCCTCATCGGCTGCACAAATCTTGCCCTTGCGGCCTATCGCATCGCCTGGGTTTTCTCCGGCTTTGAGAGCGCGCTGGCCGACGTCCTCTGTCTGATCGGCTTTATTCTGCTCTCCCTTGCGGGCATTCTGCTGCCCCTTTTCCGGGGGGATGCAAAATTCAGCCGCCGGGTGCGCCTGCTCTCCCTTTGCCGCAATGTGCTCTTTGCGCTGGGATTGATTTTTACAAATCTCTCCCTCATTCTCATGCGCACCGGGGATATCCGCAATTTCTCCGTGGATTTCATCTCCCTTTCCGTGGGGCTGGTGCTCATCCTGCTCTCCGTTTTCGGCTATCGCATGGCCATCCGTCGCGAGGCTGCAAAAAAATAAAGTTTACAGGCAAAAAAAGAGGCTGTCATGCCCATGACAGCCTCTCATTTTTTTATTTTTGCCCGTAATAGGCGTCTTTTCCGTGCTTGCGCAGGTAGTGCTTATCCAAAAGCTCCTGCTGCATGGGCCGCAGGCCGGGCTGCAGGAGATCCGCATGCAGGGCCATGTGAGCCACCTCCTCCAGCACCACGGCATTGTGCACCGCCTCCGCCGCATCCCGTCCCCAGGCAAAGGGGCCGTGGCTGTGCACCAGAACGGCGGGGATGGCGGCGGGATCCTTCTCCGCGAAGGTCTCCACGATGACCTTACCGGTCTCGGCCTCATATTCCCCGGCGATCTCCGCCGCCGTCATGGGGCGGGTGCAGGGAATGGCGCCGTAGAAATAATCCGCGTGGGTGGTGCCGTAGGCGGGAATGGCGCGGCCGGCCTGCGCAAAGGCCGTCGCCCAGCGGGAATGGGTGTGTACGATGCCGCCGCATTCCGGAAATGCCCGGTAGAGGGCGAGATGGGTGGGCGTATCGGAGGAGGGCTTCCATTTGCCCTCAACCACATTGCCCTCCAGATCCACCACGACCATGTCCTCGGCCTGCATCCCATCGTATGCAACGCCGCTGGGCTTGATGACCACCAGGCCGGATTCCCGGTCAATGGCAGAGACATTTCCCCAGGTAAAGGTGACAAGGCCGTGCTTCGGCAGGTCAAGATTTGCGCGCAGAACCGCGCTTTTCAGCTCTTCCAGCATGTTATTTCAGCTTCCATGCGATATCCGCAAGGAGCAGCTCCTTTTCGAGACTCTCGGGGGTGGTGTTATGATCGATGTGGACAAATTCGATATCCATCATCCGGGCAAAGTCGCGCATCATTTCGGCGGTTACGTCGTAGGAAAGCACCGTATGGTGGGCGCCGCCGGCAAGAATCCAGCACTCGATGCCCCGGGCAAGATCGGGCTCTGCCCGCCACATGACACGCGCCACGGGGAGATTGGGCATGTGCAGAATGGGCTTGACGCAGTTGATATCCTGGCAGATGAGCCGCAGGCGGCCGCCCATATCCACGAGGCTGACCACAATGGCGGGGCCTTCCCTGCCCTCAAAGACCAGCCGGGCGGGATCCTTCTCATTCATGCCGATGCCGAGATGGTGACATTCAATGCGGGGGCGGCCGGCGGCAAGGCTGGGACAAACCTCCAGCATATGGGCGCCGAGGCTGTATTCCTGCCCCTCGACGAGGTGATAGGTGTAATCTTCCATAAAGGCAGAGGCGCCGTTGCCGCCCTCTCCCATGGCCTTCATGATGGCCGTCATGGCAGAGACCTTCCAGTCGCCCTCACCGCCGTAGCCAAAGCCCTCGGCCATGAGATGCTGGGAGGCAAGTCCGGGCAGCTGCTCCATGCCGTAGAGATCCTGGAAGGTGTTGGTAAAGGCCGTGCAGCCCTCCCGCTCCATCATGCGGCGGATGGCGATCTCCTCCCGCGCCTGGTAGCGGATGGCATCCATATTGTCGCAGGCGACATCGTAGGCCGCAAGGTAGGTCTCCATCAGACCGTCGATTTCCGCCTCGGTGACGGCATTCAT
Source organism: Clostridia bacterium (assembly GCA_017533425.1). Classification (GTDB taxonomy): domain Bacteria; phylum Bacillota; class Clostridia; order Oscillospirales; family QAMX01; genus RGIG1911. Next base: position 8,191 of record JAFXIE010000006.1, read on the forward strand.
CTCGCGGACAAGATCGCCGACGGCCCAGGTATTGACCTGCCAGCCAAGGCGAGCCTGCGCCTCCACCTTGTCCCCTTCGGTGACGGCCACCTCGCGCATATTGTCCCCAAAGCGCATGACCTTGGTGCGCTTTGAGACGGCGACGCCCACCGCAGCGCGCATCCAGTCGCCGAGACGGCGGCGCACATCGGCATTCTGCCAATGGCCGGCGATGACCTTGCGGGGCATGCGCAGGCGGGCGGCGATGAAGCCGTGCTCTCGGTCTCCGTGGGCAGCCTGGTTTAAGTTCATAAAGTCCATATCAATCTCATCGTCCGGGATTTCGAGATTGTACTGGGTGGCCAGATGGCAATAGGGCTTCTGCAGCGCCGTCAGGCCGCCGATCCACATTTTGGAGGGAGAGAAGGTGTGGCACCAGGTGATGATGCCGGCGCAGGAGGCGTCAAAATTTGCCTCCCTGACGATGTCGGCGATCTCATCGGCGGATTTTGCCGTGACCTTATATTCCAGCGGGAAGGGAAGCGCGCGGCTCATCTCCTCCGCCATTTCGCGGGCGCGGGCATCCACCGTGCAAAGCACATCCTCGCCGTAGAGCAGCTGCGAGCCGACCACAAACCAGAAGGTATATGTTTTCATATAAATATCCGTCCTTTACGCATCTTTGCATTTATTATAGCACATCCCATTATTGCCAATCAACCCGCAAAACAATGGGTTCTGCGGGGAATTCGTCCACGGGGATGCCCCTAAGGTGCAGAATTTTCTCCCTGGACCGGCCGGTTTCCATATCAAAGGGATTGGGCAGATCCGTCTCCTCCGCCGCGATCTCTTTCCCGGAATTGAGGCAGACCACCCGGCGGGGGTTTCCCTTCCGGGCGGTGAAGCACAGGCCGTCGGCGGAAATTCCCTCCGGGAAATGAAACCAGGTGGTATTTTCCCGGCAAAGGGCGATAAACTTCGGTGCGCGGTGAATGGCATAGGAAAATTCATCCGGCGAGACCCCGGCAAAGCCTTCCTTCACCCGGAAAAACCAGTCGCCGATGCGCGCAAGGCGGCGCTGCTGCTCCGGCGGGATCTCTCCCTCTGCCGTTGGCCCCACATTGAGCAGATAATTTCCGCCCCGGGCCATAACGCCGTCCACCGACGAGAGCATATGGCGCAGGGAATAATAATCGCTCTCCCTTCGCCAGCCCCAGCTGATGGCATCCAGAGAATTGCAGGCCTCTGTCCTGCGGCTGTAGGGCATAAGGCGGCCATCCTCCGCCTCCTCCCGCTCCGGAGTGGAAAAATCTCCGGCGTCAAAGCCGCGGTCGTTGATGAGAATGCCCGGCTGCAGCCGGCGCACCAGCGCATTGATCTCCGGGGCGTCGATGTGCGGGGGAATGTCCCAGAAGAGGGTATAAATCTCCCCGTAATTTGTCATCAGCTCGGTGATCTGCGCCGTGAGATATTCCCGGTAGCGGTCAAAATCCCCCTCCGGATGGCTCTTCCACTGGTGGGTGGAGGCTCCGTTCCGGGCATCGGGATGGTGCCAGTCGGGGATGGAATAATAAATGGAGAGCCGAAGTCCCTCCTGCCGCGCAGCATCGCAAAGCTCCCGCAGAGCGTCCCGGCCAAAGGGGGTGTGCATGATAGAAAAATCCGTGGTGGCGGTATCCCACATGCAGAAGCCGTCGTGGTGCTTGGCGGTAAAGCAGATGTATTCCATGCCCGCCGCCTTTGCCATGCGGGCGATCCTTTCGGCGTCAAATTTCACGGGGTTGAAGCGGGCGGCAAGGCCTTCGTATTCCTCCCGGGACATATTCAGGCGGGCAAAGGCCTGCTCATGGCACTCCGTCAGGGCATAGATGCCCCAGTGGATAAATAGCCCCAGCTTGTTGTCGTACATCCCGGTCAATCCATGAAGGTGACGAGCTCGTCGGTGTCCTTGCGCTTTTTGGGGCGGAGGGTCGGATCGGCGGCGTAGCCGAGGGTGATGACCATGTGCACCTTTTTGGAAAGGCCGCAGGCCTTGCGGATATCCGCATCGTCCAGCCATCCGAGAATGCAGGTGCCAAGGCCCTGCGCCTCTGCCTCCGCCGTCAGATAGGCGGCAAGAATGCCGATGTCGATGGAGCGGTAGTCAATTCCCTTGAGCTTTGCGCCGAGGGCAGCTGTGGCCACATAGGCCTCCTCGGAGATAACCAGCAGCACCGGGGCATCGGCGGCAAACTTGTTCATCGTTCCCATGCCGGTGACGGCATTTGCCACCGCCGCGGCACTCTTTCCGCGGCAGACGGTGATGTGATAGGGCTGGCCGTTGCAGGCAGAGGGCGCCAGCCGTCCCGCCGCGAGGATGGCCGCAAGCTTTTCTTCCTCCACCGGGCGGGTGGGGTCATACTTCCGGCAGGACTGCCGGGTTTTTGCAATTTCCGTAAAGTTCATTTCGGTTTCCTCCATCTTTTCAGAAATATCGAAGCTTAAAGAGAAAATACCACCAGCATCACTGCCAGCAGAATGCCGAGAAATGCAAAATTAAAGGCCGAGAAGCGCACAATATATCCCGCCGTGCGGTGAGGATTGTGCTTTGCATATTCCCGGAAGGTGATGAGGCTTGCGAGGCTCGCAATGAGGGTGCCCGCGCCGCCGATATTGACACCCACCAGCAGCTCCTGCCAGTTTTCGGTAAACTGGGACAGGAGGATGGCCGAGGGAACATTGGAGATAACCTGGCAGGAAACGGTGGAAAAGAGCAGGGTGCTTTTTTCCATCAGGCCGGAGAAAAGCTCCCGCACCGCATTGATGCGCGCCATATTTCCGGCAAAAATAAAGAAGAACACAAAGGTCATAAGCAGCGGATAATCCACGTCCTTCAGCGCCTTACGATCCATGGCGAAGATGACCGGCGGGATGACGAGAAGTCCCACAAAATAGGGAATTCCCCGGAAGACGATGGCGATGGACAGGGCAAAGAGGGCAAGATAGACCGCCGTCCTTCCCTTCGGCATGGAGCGAATGCGCCCCTCCACGCAAAGGGCCTCACCCTTGACAAAAACCAGGCAGCAGAGGGTGATGAGCGCCACGGAAAGCACAAAGGGCAGCAGCATAACCGCCATAAATTCCCCCACGGGGATGTGAAATTTGGTGTAGAGATAGAGATTCTGCGGGTTTCCGAAGGGGGTGAGCATTCCGCCGAGGTTTGCGGCAATGTTCTGCATGATGAAGGTGAAGGCCATGTATTTTTCCTTGCCCGTGGTATGCAGAACAAAATAGCCCAGGGGCAGAAAGGTCAGCAGTGCCATATCGTTTGCGATGAGCATGGAGCCGATGAAGGTGATATACACCAGCGCCAGCACCGCAAGGCGCGCCGTGCGGAATACGCGCACGATGCGCTGGGCCATGGTATAGAAAAAGCGGATATTGCGCAGCGCACACACCACCGCCAGCACGCAGAAGAGGCAGGTGAGGGTCTTGACATCAAAATACCCCAGGTATTCCCCATCGGGCGGAACAATGACTGCCGTTATACAGGCCGCAGCAAAGGCCACCGCCATAACCACATTCTTTTTCAAAAAATCCAGCACCTGCCGCAGCGGAAAAGTCCGGTGGGGCATGGGGCGGTATATATGCGCATGAGCCATGGGAATTCGCACTTCCTTACTCTTAGTTATTATCGGGGCACATCCTTTTTATTATAGCAGACTATGAGCTTTCTGACAATAAAAAAGTGGTGCATTCCCTCTGTCGCGGAAGGAGCATCATCAAATTTTATCATTTTTATTGACAAATTCACTGCGATATGCTATGCTGTTGACAATACTTCAGCAAAAAGTGAGGTGAGCTATATGACAAAGAAAGAACTGCGTATGAAAAATGTATCGGTCTGTGTGCTCTATTTTAAGGCATTGACCTCGTCATTCACTTCTGCAGCTATACGGGAGAAGTCTGCCCATTTTTGCCGATATAGCTGCGCCTCAAGTGTAATTTTGTGATTTTTTAGTATCACAGAGAGCATTTTCGGACAGCATCGGCTGTCCGTTTTTTGTTGCTGTGATTTCTGACAAAAGCGTACCTGTGTACGTTCTATCCTGACACAGTAAATATATACGGAAACACCGGCAGAG
>JAFXIE010000062.1 GCA_017533425.1 Clostridia bacterium
GCGGCTCGGCCGTCGGGAGTCGCGCCGATATCCGCGCCGCCCTGGGCGGCGGCACTGAAGAGCACCGAGGAGGCAAGGAAGCCTTCGCCCATCCAGGGCTTTTTTCCGTCAAGCAACGCGAAAACATCCGCAGAGAGGCGGTGGGCAAAGGCATCGGCCTCTGCCGAGCCGTGACCGTAGGAGACGGGGAGCAGCCGACATTCCCGCAGAAAGTCCGCATCGTTTGCCGAAAGCTTCTCCAGAACCTCCGCGGCAGTATATTTTTTCTGACGGAAGACAAGCTCACGGACGGCGAGCAGGCCGTCGATGACGTTGATAAGGCCGGCAAAGCTGATTTGACTCCAGGAGTAGCGGGCACCGCCGGCGTTGTATTCGATCTCGCGGTCGATGCAGTCGTCCACCAGCAGGGTGCGCATGGGGACGGGGTTGAGCTTTGCGCGGCGCTCCTGCGAGTTTGCGATCTCCCGGGTGACGGTATCGGTCACCTCGGCGGTATCGGCCATGAAGGCGGCATAGAAGCTTTCGAAATCGGCAACTGAAGTCAGCTTTGTCTTCAGCGTGTTCTCCAGAATGAGCAGAAGGTTGATGCCTGCATCGTGACTGCCGACATTGGAGCAGCCGTCAAACATGGCCTCGGTGCAGCCGCCGCCGCAGAAGAAGGGGATATCCTCCTCCCGGATGACGGGGAACCGCTCCTTCAGTCCGCGGAGCAGCACGTGGGGATTGTAGAAGGCCGGCTGACCGGAGCCGGAACGGACGGTGTCGAAGGCGGTCTCCCAGACCTCCTCCGGCGTGTTTTCATCCACAAAGAGCTCGATCATGGGGCGGCGGTGACCCTTTGCGGCACGAAGGCACTGCAGGGTCAGGGGCGAATAGGGGGGATGCAGGGCCATGGACCAGCCGACGTTCACGTCGAGGTTTTCGTACAGGTTTTCAAGCAGGGGGACGATGTCCTCCCCCTTCCAGTAGGGCAGAAGTCCCTTTTCCAGACAGCCGAGATTGTCGCAGCGGTCGAGATACATGACGAAATTCCAGCATTCCGCCGCCTCAAAAACATCCCGTGCAGGCTGCATCGGGACCCGGCGCAGGGCGGAGACCAGCCGCTCCGGCGCACCGGATTGGGCAAGCCGGTCGGCGCAGCGGGCGGCAAAGGCGCGGATGCCCTCCACCAGATGCAGAAGTCCCTCGCGCATATCCCGGTCGGCGATCTTTTCGATGCGGGGCAGATAGGCATCAAGCCCCTCCGCCAGGATACGGTGGTAGTTGGGGATGGTGTGGGTATACATATTGCCGCCGACAACGTGCTCGGGCGGCAAAGAGGAGGTAAAGGCGAAAAATTCGCGCTCGTAGGCCTCTGCGCCCTCCGGGCAGACATCGCGGAGCCTGTTCAGATCCACAGAGAGACCACGGTTATTGTTGGGGAAGAAATGCGAGCCGTATGCGATCTTTCCCGAGGGATAGAGCGGCTTTCCGGTATACTCCGGCAGATCGCAGTTTTCGTACAGCCGCCGAAGTCCCAGCGCCTTCCGGTAAAAGAGACTGCGCTCCGGCTCCGCAAAGAGGGCGGCACCCACGTATTCACCGATATCGGCAAACTGTTGCGCAAGGGCATTCATTGGGGGATCACGTCCTTTCTCAAGTTTAATTCTACAATAGTCACTGAGTATTTTGTATTGCAAAAGATGGGAACTATATGGTAAAATCTTAACAAAAAGGGGGGAGAGATAGATATGCGCTGCTTTGCGGTTGCGGGCGGAGCGTGTCCGCTGGTCTCGCTGGATCATATCGGATATGCCGCCGGTGTGGAGGATACGGCCTTCGGCCCCGGTCGGCGGAATAAGTATATCGTGCATTACGTGCTCTCCGGACGGGGGCACTTCAACGGCCGCGAGGTGACGGCAGGGCAGGGCTTTTTTACGAAGCCCGGTATGCCGGAGAACTACGGCGCTTCTGCGGAGGATCCTTGGGAGTATGTGTGGTTCATGTCCGGTGATCGCCGGCTGGAGGATCTTTTCCAGGCGATCCATGCCACGGGGGGTGTTTTCCGGCTGTCGGATATGACCGCTGCCTACAGGGCAAAGGAGTATGTTTTTTCTGTCAAAAACGGCACCCGTGACCCCTATGAGATGCTGGAAGTGTTTGTTTCGCTCTATCGGAGCATCCCCCGGAATAATGTCGCGGACCGGCATGTTTCCGCGCCGGAGGCTTATCTTTCCGCGGCGGAGAAGTACATTGAGGTCAACATTGCCGTGCGCATCACCGTGGAGGAGCTTGCGGACTTCGTAGGCATCAGCCAGCCCTATCTTTTTCGCCTTTTCAAGGAGCGCTACGGTCTGTCTCCCAAGCAGTATATCGATGCCCGCAAGATGGAAACGGCCAAGGAGCTGCTGCGCCGCACCGATCTGACGGTGACGGAGGTTGCCGCCTCGGTGGGTATCCGGGATGTGCTGCATTTTTCCCGGTTTTTCTCCGGGCGGGAAGGCATTTCCCCCAGCGAATACCGCCGCATCAAGGCGCGGCAGAAAACGGAGGCGACGTATGGATAAATTTGACCTGATCGTATGCGGCGCAGGCGTTGCCGGCTTTTGCGCGGCCATTGCCGCGGCCCGACGGGGCGCATCCGTTGCGCTGGTGGAGCGTCAGACCACGCCCGGCGGTATTCTGACCTATTACGGAAACTGTTCCATCGATGAATTCAACAACCCCTTCCGGCAGGATAAGAAAATGGTCATTGCCGGTATTGGCTGGGAATATGCCCTGCGGCTGTGGCGCGCTGGATATGCGCGCATTCCGGATATGAATGCGGAATACGTCAAGCATTTTCAGTACGGCGTGCGGGTCAATCCTGCAGCCGCGGCAAAATTTATGGACGATATGCTGCTGGAGGCAGGGGTGCATCTCTTCTACGGTCAGCCTATGGTGGAGGCACTGACGGAGGGCCGCCGCATCACGGGTATCCGCATCGCCACCCGGTCCGGACTGCAGACCCTCGCGGCGGATATGTTCATCGACTGCACGGGAGACGGTGAGCTCGCCGCCTGTGCCGGGGCATGGACGGTCACGGGGGACGGCGAAGGAGCGCTGCAGCCGGGCACCCTGCGGTATTTTCCGGCGGTGGAGCCGGGGGAGGACCGCGTGCTCAACTTCGGTGACAACCGAAACCATGTGCCTATCGATCCCACCGACAGTGATGCCGTCACACGGGCGGAGATCGCCGCCCGCCGCATGATATTTGAGCGGATGGAAACGGGGGAAGAGCGCATCATGGCCATCGCCCCTGCCGTTGCCCCGCGTGAGGGACGGCGCATCCGCGGCGAGAGCTGCATGCAGGTGGCCGATTATGAATCCGGCCGGCAGTTTGCGGATTCCATATGTTATACCTATTGGTTTGTGGACGTGCACCGGGAGGGACAGAAGGCGCTCATCCGCTATATCCGGCATGAAAACACCCCTTCGGTGCGCCTGTCTGCCATGATCTCGGCGGATATTGAAAACATGATGATGGCCGGGCGCTGCATTTCCAGCGACCGGGAGACCAACTCCGCCATCCGTGTCAAGTCAAGCTGCATGGCTATGGGCGAGGCCGCCGGTGCGGCGGCAGCCATGGCCCTGCGGAAGAAAACGGATGTGAGAGCTCTGGATATCGCTGAACTGAAGGCAGACCTGCAGGCCGGCGGCGCCATCGTGCCCGGGCTTGAGGCCGGGCGCGAGTTCTCACTTTGATGTAAGGAGAAAGAACGATGATCCGTATCCATTCCGATTTCACCGGCGGAAATATCCGCATCCTGCAGCAAAACGGTGACGAATACATTCTGCAGAACGATCTGCGCACCACGGCGGATGACTGGTTTTACTGGGCGTTTTGCGTGGAAGGCGCGGCAGGAGAGACCCTGCGGTTTGTACTGCGGGACAACCGCATCGGTCATTTCGGACCTGCCGTCAGCCATGATCTGAGAGGGTGGACATGGCTTGGGGGATATACCGGCGACGGTTGCTTTACCTATACCTTCGGCGCGAAGGAAGACAAGGTTTATTTTGCTCACAGTCTGCTCTATCACCCCAACCGCTTTGCGGACTTTGCCGCTGCCCGGGGGCTTTCCCTCGGTGAGCTTTGTAAAAGTGGCAAGGGGCGCTCTGTTCCCAGCCTTTCGGTGGGAGAGGGCAGCACCCGTATCATGCTTGCTGCCCGACATCATGCCTGCGAATCCCCGGGAAGCTTTGTGCTGGAGGGACTCCTCGACAGCCTGATCGCGGACCCCATTCCCGATACCTGTCTTTTTGTGGCTCCCTTTGTGGACTATGACGGCGTGGTGGACGGAGACCAGGGCAAGGGCCGCTGGCCCTATGACCACAACCGGGACTATGCGCCGGAAAAACCGTCCATCTATCCCGAATGCGCTGCCATCCGCCGGGAGGCGGAAAAAGGCTGCCATTATGCCTTTGATTTTCATGCGCCCTACCATAAAAACGGCGGAAATGACAAGGTGTTCATTGTTCGGCGGAATATAGAAAAGGAATCCCGGCTGGTGCGGTTTGCAGAGCTGTTTGAAGAAAGCATAACGCCGGATTCTCTGCCGTATGTCAAGGAAAATGATTATCCTACCGAATACGGCTGGAATTACGGTACGGCGCAGTATGCCCATTTGCTGACACAGCGGCCGGAAAATGAGATGGCCTTCACGCTGGAGACCTGCTATTTCGGAGATCCTTCCCGTCCGGCAACGGAGGAGAGCCTGCTGGCCCTCGGCCGGTGCTATTCTGCGGCCCTGCGGCGTTATATTCAGGAGCAGCGGGCAGGACTGATCCCGGACATGGAGGCGCGCACGGTTTCCCTCCGGGAGGTGGACGGCACGAATTTTGATGAATGCCGCGGACTGAAGCGCGCCGGAAAACGCTTTGTCGGTCAGCCGGATGCGGTGCTTGCGGAGGGATATCTGTATCGGGATACCAGCCGCGTGTTTGCCATCAATTACGGCGAGCGCGTTATCGGTATGGTCATCGCCCGGGTCGATCCAGCAGAAGGAAAACCCTATTCCTTTACCGATTTCTTTATCGCGGACCCCTGGCTCAACCGCGGCTTCGGCTCTGCCGCCGTCGATGTGCTGCTGGAGCTTTTCCGCAGCCTCGGAAAGAGCGACCGGGTGGAGATCCAGGTGCACGAGACCAATTCCGCTGCCATTCACGTATATCAGAAGGCCGGTTTTGCCGAGACCGGCCGCGCCGCGTGGAACAAGACCTTTATCGTTATGAAGAGAGATCTGTAAAGCGGAAAATCCGGGCACACGGCAGAATGAAAAATGTAAGCATAATAAATGCAAATAAATTTTATTTCTGAAAGAAACAAAAAGCAGCCGTTTATTGCGGCGAGTTTTCATTTACGGCAAACCCGATCAAAAAAGAATTTTCTATACAGCATAGGCATTGAGATAATGAAAGGGAGGTTCTAAATGGACAGACAAGCTATTATCAGTATTCCATTAAGCAAATTGAAGGCATTTAAAGACCATCCTTTCGGCATCAGAGATGACGCTGCAATGCAGCAAGCCGTAGAAAGTGTTCAAGAATATGGTGTCCTCGTCCCTGCGATTGCGAGGCCACTCGAAGATGGCACATATGAGCTGATCTCCGGGCATCGGCGAAAACATGCTTGCGAGCTTGCCGGCCTCGATACAATGCCTGTCATCATTCGCAACATTGACCATGATGCCGCAACCATTATCATGGTTGACAGCAATCTACAAAGAGACAATATCCTACCGAGCGAACGTGCTGCTGCTTACAAAATGAAGCTCGAAGCCATCAAACGCCAGGGTGCCAGACATGATTTAACCTCACCGCAAGTTGCGGCTAAGTTCCGCGCAGATGATACTGTCGCCAAAGGTTGACCCGTCCGTGGACAATATGCTTCGCATTACCTCTGACGGTCGTAAGCTCGGCTTGGATCAGCGTATCATCAATCCGAATCTCCCCGACGAGCCTACAAGCAAAGTCAATATGTGCGTGGATAACATTCACCGCATTTGGGAGGAAGGACATGACAACAAACTGACACAGCTCGTTTTCTGCGATATTTTCAATTATTCAAAAACGAGGGATGTGTATGTAGCCTACCGGAAGTCCGGTTTCTCCAAAAGGTTTTTAGAGAAACATGAGGCAGACATCATCATTCACAAAGCGGCGAAGAGAGCTTTCGATGAATTGGGCGTGAAAAAGC
>JAFXIE010000007.1 GCA_017533425.1 Clostridia bacterium
ATTTTTGTTTTTTTCCGCCTTAGCCTGCATAGTAGAAGTCGGCCTCGGGCAGCGCACCGCCGACGGCGGCGGGGTTCTGCGCGTGGAGAGCCTCAAGGTAGCCGCCGATCTTGGGCTGCATATCCTTGCCGGTGATGCAGACGAGGTTGCAGGCGGGGATGGCCTGGGTGGCGATGGGAGCCTTCACGCCGATGTATTCCTCCACCAGCGCAGCGCTGGCGGCAGGATCGCTGTTGATCTTTTCAACAGAGGCGGCATACTCCGTAAGGAAGGTCTCCACAGCCTTGGGATGCTCGGCGGCAAAGGACTTGCGCACCACGAGAACGCCGGTGACCACGGAGGAGTTGGTGTCCACCTTTTCCCACTCGCGGGTCAGGTCGAGAACAACGCTCAGCCCCTCAACATTGGTCTTGGCAACGGTGACAAAGGGCTGCGGCAGCATGGCGATGCCGGAATCGGAGCTCTTCAGCAGGGCAACGATCTCGGTGGGCTCGCTCTTGAACTCCAGGGTGACATCCTTGTCGGGATCGATGCCGTTCTTTGCGAGGATGTGACGCAGGGTGAATTCCGGGGTGGTACCCTTGCCGGTGGCGTAGATGGTCTTGCCGCGCAGGTCGGAGATGGCGGAGACGCTCTCATTCTTTGCCACGACATAGAGCACGCCGAGGGTGTTCAGCGCCAGCAGCTGGGCCTCGCCCTTGGTCTTCTGATAGAGATTCGCGGCAAGGTTTGCGGGAACGGCGATGATATCCAGCTCGCCCTTGATGAATTTGGGGGTGAGCTCGTCGGCATTGACGGCAACGGTGAATTCATAGTCGCCCTCGGCGGTCTTTTCAGAGCTTGCGTTGATGAGATTGACCATGCCCATGGTGGTGGGACCCTTCATGCCGCCCACCCGCAGGGTGACGGCCTCCTCCGGCGCAGCGCAGCCGGCAAGGGCGCCCACAAGGAGGGCAAGGCAGAGAACCAAAGAGAAAATGCGCTTGATATTCATGACGAATAACCTCGTTTCTTAATGTTTACACCTACAGTATACCCGCAAAACCGCAGGCATTCCGTTGCGATTGCAACGGAATGCCTAAATCGGTTCATTTTTGTGCAGAATAAACAGATTTTTACGGTAAGAAATGAGCCCATCTCTCTGCATTCGGGATAACTCCCGAGAGAGGGCGCTGCGCTCGCAGCCGAGGAAGGCGGCCATGCCCTCCCGATCCAGGGGGATGCGCAGGGTGGCCGTTCCCGCCCGGCGGGAGACCTGGGAGAGGTAGGTGATGATCCTGTCGCGCAGGGTGGGCTTTGAGAGGATCTGAATGCGGTCGTTCTGGGCGAGGGCGCGCTCGCAGAGCATGGCGGTAAATCGGCGGCAGAGCTCGGCCTCGGCAGGGTCTTTGGGGGTGGAGTGGAGAATGCGGTGGGGGCTGAGCCAGAGAATGTCGCAGTCGGCGGCGGCACGGATGGTGACCGGCGCCGTGCGTCCGAGAAAGCAGAGGGATTCGCCGAAGGTGAAGCCCGGCTCCACGCTGGCCATGATCATCACCCGGCCGCTGAAATCGGTGCTGCTGACCTCAACAGCCCCGGAAAGCACCAGCCCGAAGGCCCGCAGGGGAGAATCCGGGGGCGAAATGAGGGCGTTGCGGGGGAAATGCTCCTCCCGCGCCGCAAAAAATGCCAGCGCGGCCGTCAGCTCCGCCGGGGAAAGGCCGGCAAAGAGGGAGCAGCGCGCAAGAGGGGTTTTGTTCATGCTTTAATCCTCATCCAGTGCGTATTTTTTGGCATATTCCGCGCAAAGTGCGGAGAAATTGGCATTGTCCGCCCGAAGGGCATGGGTATAGGAGTGCATACCCAGGGCGTTGTGGCCTGTTTCCACCAGACAACAGGCCACATTGGAGCAATGGTCGGTGACGCGCTCCAGATTGGTGATCAGATCGGACCAGACAAAGCCCGCCTCGATGGAGCAGTTGCCCTGCTGCATTCTGCGGATGTGGCGGGCGCGCAGCTGCTCCTTGAGCTTGTCCACCGTGTGCTCCAGGGGTTCGATGCGTACGGCCATGGACTCGTCACCGTAGCAGAAAGCCGCCACCGTGCCGGCGGCACATTCCATAACGGCGGCGCACAGCACGGCAAGCTCCCGCTTTGCCGCGCCGGTGAAGGCAATCCCCTTCTCCTGCAGCTCCCCGGCGGCCTCAACGACATTGACGGCATGGTCGGAAATGCGCTCAAAATCGCCGATGATATGCAGAAGCTGGGCGGCCTCCCGGCTGTCCGCCTCGGAGAGATCCTGGCTGTTGAGCCGTACCAGATAGCTGCCGAGAATATCCTCGTAGCGGTCGGCATCCTTTTCCTCCCGGACAACCAGCTTCCGGAGGTCGTCGCTGTAGCCCTCCAGGGCGGTGAGGGCGGATTGCAGGGCGTCAATGCAGCTGCGGGCCATATCCATGGTCAGCCGGCGGCACTGGGAAATGGCGACGGAGGGGGTGGCCATCAGACGCTCATCCACTGCAATGACCCGCTCTGCCGGGGCGTTTTTGTCATCGGGAATGAGGCGAACGGCCAGATATTCCAAAAGTCCCGTGAGGGGAAACATGAGCAGCGTACAGACGATGTTGAAGACCGAGTGGCAGACGGCGATGGTGAATGCATCGGCGCTTTCGGAGAGCATCGGGATAGAGAAGAGGGCTCTTGCAAGGGAAAAGAGCAGGAGCATTGCCGCGGTGCCGAGAAGATTGAAAATGAGATGAACCAGCGAGGCACGGCGGGCATTGCGGTTTGCGCCCACAGAGGAGATGAGGGCGGTGACGCAGGTGCCGATATTCTGTCCCATGATGATGGGAACGGACATGCCGACGGTGATCTGCCCGGTGGAGGAAAGGGCCTGCAGAATACCCACCGAGGCGGAGGAGGACTGGATGATGGCGGTGAGTAGGGCGCCGGCCAGCACGCCGAGGATGGGATTGTCAAACATGGTGAGGATGGAGGCAAAGGTGGGGTCGCCCTTCAGGCCGGAAACGGCGCCGCTCATGGTCTCCATGCCGAACATCAGCGTGGCAAAGCCCAGCAGAATGACGCCGATGTCCTTGCGGCGGCTCTTTTTTGCGCCCATATAGAGCAGAATACCGACCAGCGCCAGCACCGGCACAAAGGAGGAGGGCGTTAAGAGCCGGACAAAGAAATTGCTGCCCTCAATGCCGGTAAGGGAGAGGATCCATGCGGTGACGGTGGTGCCGACATTGGCGCCGATGATGACATTGATGGCCTGCCGCAGGGTCATGAGACCGGAGTTTACAAAGCCGACCACCATCACGGTGGTGGCGGAGGAGGACTGAATGACGGCGGTGACGGCAAGACCGGTCAGAAAACCGATGAATTTGCCGGAGGTCAGCCGGCCGAGGATATTTTTCAGCCCGCTTCCGGCGCTTTTTTCAAGATAGGTGCCCATCAGGTTCATGCCGAACAGGAAAAGGCACAGTCCGCCGACAAGCTCCAGAACTTTAAAGAAATCCATTTTTTTGTCTCCTTCTTTGGACAAATTTTTCTCATATCTTTTACACATCCCTATTCTATCACAGCTTGCCCGCCCGCCGCAAGAGAAAAGCGGAAATAGGCAAAAAAAGCGCGCAGCTCCGGGCTGTGGGAGCTGCGCGCAGGATATGCGGGAGGTCAGAGGCCGAGAATTTCGTAGGTCAGGTCACGCAGGGGGGCGTGCACGCAGCCCACCAGACCCGGCCAGCCGAGCACATGCATGGCAAAGAAGATGGAAAGCTCCTTTTCGGGGTCCATCATGATATAGGAGCCTGCCGCGCCGTCCCAGCCGAATTCGCCCAGGGAGCTTTTCTGGCCGCCGGAGCGGTCAATGAGGGTGCGCACGCCCAGACCGTAGCCGTAGCCGGGGCCTGCGGCGCAGCCGAAGGCGGGGTTCATGGCAAAGCCGGAGAGCTGCTCGGTGCGCATGAGGTCAATGGTCTCGGCCTTCAGGATGCGGGCGCCGGTTTTGCCCACGCCGCCGCAGGCCATGGCATCGGCAAAGCGGGCATAGTCGGAAACGGAGGAGATGATTCCGCCCCCGCCGCTTTCAAATTCGGGGGAGAGGAAGAGAATGTTTTCTCCCGGAATGTGGGTGAGGCCGTCCTTCTTGCTGTGGCTGTACTGGGCGCAGAGGCGGCTGCGATCCGCCTCGGAGAGGACAAAGGAGGTTTCCTGCATGCCCAGGGGCTGCCAGATGTGGCGGCGGAGATAGTCGGAGAAGCGCTCGCCGGAGACCGCCTCGACGAGGGCGCCGAGAATATCGTGGCAGAGGGAATACTGGAAGCGCGCACCCGGCTCAAAATGGATGGGGGAGCGGGGCAGGGCGGAGATGATATCCCGGGTGGAGGCCTTGGGATTTGCATCCAGTACCTCCCGGATGGGCTGCGCCTTGATATCGTAATCAAAGCCGCCGGTCATGGTGAAGAGATGGCGCACGGTCAGCACCTTTTCGGCGGGGACGGCAGCGCCCTCCTTCAGCAGAAAAAGCTCGCCGAATTCCGGAAGCCAGCGGCTGACGGCATCGTCCAGCCCGATCGTTCCGGCCTCCACCAGCTGCAGGGCGGCGGCGCAGGTCATGGGCTTGGAGCAGGAATAGAGATGGTAGAGCTCATTGCCCGTCAGCGGCACCGTGCCGGCGGCGTCGGCATGGCCGGTGCGGTAGCGGAAAAGCAGCTCATGGCTCCGGCGGATCTCAATATCGCAGGAGGGAACGCCCTTTTCGGTGCGGATAAAGGATTCAATGTAATTTACAAGGGGAGAAAAGTCCATGGCTTAACACCTCACGGCAGAAAAACCTGCAGAAAAGCCCCGCGGAAGTCGGCGGGGCTTTTACGCAGATTACTTTTCGTTTTTGTAGATTTCCTTGAAATACTTGTAGGTATCCACCTTGAGCTCGCCGCAGGCGGCTTCGTC
>JAFXIE010000063.1 GCA_017533425.1 Clostridia bacterium
CCAGATGAAGGCCACCGGCGAGGTCATGTCCATCGCCTCCACCTTTGAGGCCGCGCTGATGAAGGCTGTCCGGGGCTGCGAGATCTCCCTGGACACCCTCAATGCCGCCCCGCTCTCCGATGCGCCCCTTTCGGAGCGCCTGGCGCAGCTCAATGACCGCCGTCTCTTCACCGTCTTTGAGGCGCTGAAGGCCGGTATGTCCGTCGAGGAGATCCACCGCATCACCGCCATCGACGAGTGGTTCCTTGCAAAGATGAAGAATCTCGTGGATTTCGAGGCGCGCATCGCCGCAGGCCTCACCGACGAGGATTATAAGCTCGGCAAGAAGCTCGGCTATCCCGATGCCGCCCTTTCCCGCATCTCCGGCCGCAAGGATCTGCCACATCTGCCCTGCGTTTACAAGATGGTGGACACCTGCGCCGCCGAATTTGACGCCCAAACCCCCTATTTCTATGCCACCTACGATGAGGAATGCGAATCCGCCGGCTTCGTCTCCTCCGACAAGCCCCGCATCCTGGTGCTGGGCTCCGGCCCCATCCGCATCGGCCAGGGCATCGAGTTTGACTACTCCTCCGTCCACTGCGTGTGGGCGCTGAAGAAGCTCGGCTACGATGTGATCATCGTCAACAACAACCCCGAAACCGTTTCCACCGACTATGACACCGCCGACCGCCTCTATTTTGAGCCTCTGACCAGCGAAGATGTGATGAACATCATCGAAAAGGAGAAGCCCGAGGGCGTTGTGGTGGCCTTCGGCGGACAGACGGCCATCAAGCTTACCCAGTTCCTCGACCGCAGCGGCATCCGCATCTTCGGCACCTCCGCCGAGAGCATCGACGTCGCCGAGGATCGCGAGCGCTTTGATGCGCTGCTGGAGCAGTTCAACATCCGCCGTCCCCAGGGCTGCGGCGTGCTGACCATGGAGGAAGCCCTTGCCGCGGCAAACCGCCTGGGCTATCCCGTGCTGCTGCGTCCCTCCTATGTCATCGGCGGTCAGAATATGACCATCGCCCGCTCCGATGAGGACGTGCGCGTCTATATGACCCGCATCCTCGCCGGCAAGATCGAAAACCCCGTGCTGGTGGATAAGTACATGATGGGCACCGAGCTGGAGGTGGATGTCATCTCCGACGGCAAGGATGTTCTCATCCCCGGCGTTATGGAGCATGTGGAGCGCGCCGGCGTCCACAGCGGTGACTCCATCGCCGTCTATCCCCCCTACAATCTCAACGACAAGATGCTGGAGAAGGTGGTGGATTATTCCACCCGTCTGGCCCTCGCCATGGGTACCCGCGGCCTGGTCAACATCCAGTACCTCATCTATCACAATGAGCTCTATGTCATCGAGGTCAACCCCCGCGCCTCCCGCACCGTTCCTTACATCAGCAAGGTCACCGGCATCCCCATGGTGGATCTTGCGGCCCGCGTCATGGTCGGACAGACCCTGGCCGAGCAGGGCTACGGCACCGGCCTCTACCGCACGCCGCCCTACTACACCGTCAAGGTGCCTGTCTTCTCCTTTGAGAAGCTGCTGGATGCCAACTCCCGCCTCGGCCCGGAGATGAAATCCACCGGCGAGGTGCTGGGCATCGGCAAGAATCTCAACGAAGCCCTCTTCAAGGGTCTCACCGCCGCCGGCAACATTGTCACCACCGCAAAGCGCGAGGACTGCGGCGTGTTTGTCTGCGTGGATACCCACGACAGCTACGAGATCGTCGGCATCGCAAAGAAATTCGCCGATCTCGGCATGACCCTCTATGTCACCCCGGAGACCATGCGCGCCATTGACGGCCTCGGCATCGATGCCGTTGTGGTTCCCGCCCCGCAGGAGGATCCCACCGTCTACAACCTCATCGACGAGGGCAAGATCCGCTACATCATCTACACCGGCGCCATCCACGAAACCGGCGCGGACGATTATATCGAGCTGCACCGCCGTGCCATGCTCCATTCCATCGTCTGCCTGACCTCTCTGGACACCGCAAACGCTCTGGCGGACATCATCGCCAGCCGCTTCAACGAGATGAACACCGAGCTTGTGGATATCAACCACCTGCGCCGTTCCCGCCAGACCCTTTCCTTCTCCAAGATGCAGGGCTCCGGCGACGATTACATCTTCATTGACAACCGCGACGGCCGCATCACCTGTCCGGAATCCCTCTGCGTCAATCTCTGCCGCCCCCATACCGGCGTCGGCGCCGACGGCATTGTCCTCATCGAGAATTCCGATGTGGCCGACTGCCGCATGCGCATCTTCAACACCGACGGCAGCATTGGCCGCATGGCCGGCAACAGCATCCGCTGCGTGGGCAAATATGTCTACGATAAGGGCATCGTCCGCAAGGAAACCGTCACCGTGGAAACGGCCAGCGGCGTGCGCGAGCTGCGGCTCTACACCCGCAACGGCAAGGTCAACTACGTCACCGTCAGCATGGGCAAGGCAAATCTTGATCCCGCAAGCCTGCCCACCACCCTGCCCGGCGAGAAGCTCATCAATGCGCCGGTCACCGTCGGCGGTGAGGAATACCGCATCACCTGCGTCTCCGTGGGCAATCCCCACTGCGTCATCTTCTGCGACAATGTGGATCGCGCAGATGTTGCCGGCGTCGGCCCCCTCTTTGAGAGCGCGCCCTTCTTCCCCGAGCGCATCAACACGGAATTTATCCGCGTTGTCAACCCGCGCACCATCAAGATGCGCGTCTATGAGCGCGGCAACGGTGAAACCCCTGCCTGCGGCACCGGCGCCTGCGCCGCTGTCGTTGCCGCCGTGGAAAACGGCCTGTGCAACAAGGGCGAGGATATCACCGTCAAGCTGACCGGCGGCGATGTGCTGGTCAACTACTCCGATGAAGGCATCTTCCTCTCCGGCAATGCAAAGCTGGTCTTTGAAGGCTATACGGAGTATTGATCCTACCCCAAAAAAAGTGCCAAAATCCCGGCCTGTGGACTGTACACAGGCCGGGATTTCTTTTGCACCGCGCCTACTTCATGGCATCGGCAATATTTTCCACATGGATCAGCCCTTTTTTTGCCCGGCGCTCCGCATAGAAAAGTATCTCCCTGGCGCTGCTCGCCGGATGGGAAATGTAGGCGATCAGATGGGAGGATCTTTCCACCGCAATCCGGTTTGCCCGCTGGATGGCAAACCGCCGGGGCGGTGTGGCGCCTTCCTCAAAGGGATACCAGCTCTCGGCAAAACCCTTCGGCAGCTCCGTTTTGCGCTCGCCGGGATGGTAGGGGCACAGCAAAACCGCACGGATCCCCGGATTTTTCTCCCTTAGCTCCGCAAGAACACCCGCCGTGATCCTGTCAAAGAGCCCGTACCCACCAACCAGGAATTCCTCC
>JAFXIE010000064.1 GCA_017533425.1 Clostridia bacterium
GGTGAAGAAGGCCTGGTTCATGGCGGCCACCACGGTGGAGCCGGTGATCTTGGAGAAATCGGGCAACAGGTAGAACTTCAGACCCTCGGCGGCGCCGGGCAGGGTGAAGCTTCTTGCGGCGAGAACGATCATCAGCAGGAAGAGCGCCACCATCATATACTTGGTCACCCGCTCAAGACCGCCCTGCAGCCCAAAGGAGAGCACGCCAAAGCCGAGAATGACGGTGACGGCGAGGAAAACGACATTGATAACGGGGTCGGAGGTCATGGCCGCAAAGCCGAGATCCTGATAATCGCCCACAACAAAGCGGACAAAATAGTTAAACATCCAGCCGCAGACCACGGTGTAGAAGGCCATGAGGCAGACATTGCCAAAGAGGGCCAGCCAGCCGTGAATATGCCATTTGTGGCCGGGCTTCTGCAGAGCCTTATGGATGCCGATGGGGCTTGCCTGGGCGGCGCGGCCGGCGGAAAGCTCCATAACCATCACGGGCAGGCCGAGAACCAGCAGGCAGATGATATAGATGAGCACAAATCCGCCGCCGCCGTTCTGTCCGGCCGTCCAGGGGAATTTCCAAACGTTGCCGCAGCCGATGGCGCAGCCTGCGCTGAGCAGGATAAAGCCGAGACGGCTGCCGAGTTTTTCGCGGGCCATAATTTATCTACTCCTTTGAGGGAAAAAGATCTGAAAAACACAGGGATTATAGCACAGATCGGCACGAAAAGCAAGGCAAGGCCTTGCAAAAATACCTATTACCTCTTACGTTTTACATATTACTTTCCAAAACCCCACGGACTTTTCGGTTAGAGTGAAGAGGGAATAGGTAAAAAGTAAGCCCCAAGAACTTATCGTCCTTGGGGCTTTGGAGCTGGTGATGTGACTCGAACACACGACCTGCTGATTACGAATCAGCTGCACTACCGACTGTGCTACACCAGCATGCAAATTGGCAGGAATATTGTAGCGCGAAAGCGCGCATTTGTCAAGAGCTGCGGCGCATAATAGGGAAAGAAAGGGCGGGGAGGCGAGGAAAATGCGCAAAGAAAATGTCGGCTGGGAGGCGCTGGCCAGAGCCATCCTCTCGGAGCGGGAGATCTCGGCGGCGGAGGCGCTGCGGCAGGCGGCAAAAAATATTCCGCCGGCGGAACCCGGCGGCAAGCCCGGGCATAAGATGGAATGAAACGACGATTTGAAGAGGGGATGAATTCGATGCCGATGCCGCAGGATACCCATTACTTTTTCGGAGCCAACACCGCGGAGGGCTTTGCCTCCTTCCGGGATGATTATCTGCCTCCGGCGGAGCGCCGCCGGGTCTGCATTCTGAAAGGCGGGCCGGGCACGGGAAAATCCGGCCTGATGCGCCGGGTGGCGGAATATGCCGGGGCGGCGGGGATCCCCTGCGCCTATTACCACTGTGCCTCCGATCCGGAAAGCCTGGATGCGGTGGTTTTTCCCACCCGGGGAACGGCCGTGGTGGACGGAACGGCGCCCCACGTGGTGGAGGCGGAATGCCCCGGCGCGGTGGAGGATTATATTTCCTTCAGCCCCTATTGGGACAGCGCGGCCATCGGCCGGCGGCGGGAGGAGATCGAGGCGGTCGGCGGCCGTATGCGCAGCGAGTTTGCCGCCGCAGGGCGGTATCTGTCCGCCGCCGCAGCCCTCGCGGCCAACACCCTGGAATGTGCCCTCGGCGGAACCAGCCGGGAGGCGCTGCACCGCCGGGGTCGCGCCCTGGCGCGGCGGTACATTCCCGCGGAGCGCCGCGGCGGAGGCCGGGTGATGCGCACCTTCCTCGGGGCGGTCACCCCGGAGGGGCGCCGGTTTTTTGATCATACCGTCACCGGCCTCTGCGAGCGTGTGGTGGTGCTGGAGGATCGGCTGGGGCTGGCGCCCTTCGTGCTGGCACCGGTGCTTTCGGCCGCCCGGGGGGCGGGGCTCCTGGCCATTGCCGGCCATTGCCCGCTCAACCCCAAAAAGCTGGAGCACATCCTGCTGCCGGAGCTGGGGGTGGCCTTTGTCAGCGCAACGCCGGATCATCCCATGGCCGCGGCAGGCACCCGGGGCGTGCGCACCGACCACATTCCCGATAAGGAATATCTTTCCGCCCATCAATCCCGCCTGCGGGAGGATGAGCGCCGTGCCGCCCGGCTGGTGGACAGCGCGGTGGAGGCGCTGGCCCGCGCCAAGACCCATCATGACCGGCTGGAGGCCTGCTATACCCCCTATATGAACTTCGCCGGAATCGACCGCCTGGCCGAGGCGGTGAGCGAAAAGGTGCTGGGATAGCTAGAAATTTTTCGGACAGTCGGGGACGCCTGTCGCTACTCAGGGAGAACGATTTCGCCTATCCGAAGTTTCGTGGCCACCGCACAGGCACTGCCGTCCCCCGGCGAATGCCCTATCCGTCAAGTACCACAGCGCCAGAGTCAAGAAGCAGAGGTTGGCCGATATATCCGTCTGGGGGTGGGTTCCAAGGGAGGGGGCGTAAGCCCACCTCCTTTTGGCGGTCTTTGGGGTACCTTTCTTCCGTAAGAAAGGTACGAAAGCCCCTTCTTTGTTATCCGTATA
>JAFXIE010000008.1 GCA_017533425.1 Clostridia bacterium
TGATGGTGCGCGATTTCCAGCATGTGGTAGGCGAGGAGTCTCGCGAGCAGTTCCTGCACATGACCGGCGAGCTGCCTGACACCATCGTCGCCTGCGTCGGCGGCGGCTCCAATGCGGCCGGCTTCTTCTCCGGCTTCCTCAATGATCCCGTGGAGATCATCGGCGTGGAGCCCCTCGGCCGCGGCCCCAAGCTGGGTGACCATGCCGCCAGCCTCAAGTACGGCACCGAGGGCATCATGCACGGCTTCAATTCCATCATGCTTAAGGATGAAAACGGCGAGCCCGCCCCCGTCTATTCCGTGGCCAGCGGCCTGGATTATCCCTCCTCCGGCCCGGAGCACGCCTTCCTGCGGGACCTCGGCCGCGTGCAGTATGACGTGGTGGATGACGAGGCCACCATCGACGCCTTCTTTGAGCTTTCCCGCATGGAGGGCATCATCCCCGCCATCGAGAGCGCCCATGCCGTTGCCTACGGCATGAAGCTCGCCCGCGAGAGAAACCACGGCTCCGTGCTCATCAATCTCTCCGGCCGCGGCGACAAGGATATGGATTACGTCATCGAGCACTACGGCATCCGCTAAAATCGCATAACGGTAAAGAAGCGTGTCTTGCGACACGCTTCTTTTTTATCTTTTTTTCAGTTTGTTAAGCAGCACATAACCAAGCACCAGCGCCGCCGTTGCCCCGCCGACGATGAGATACATCGCCGCCTCGGAAACCGGCGTTTCAAAAAATCGGATGCGCATATCCAGCGCAAGCATGATCTGCTCCGCCGCCGTTTCGGGCAGGCCAAAGCTTTCAAGCTCTGAAATCGCCCCCTGCATGGCATGGGTGCGCACCAGCGCCGTTCCGTAGGTACCGGGCAGGAAGGAAATGACCTTCTGCAGCCCCTCCCCAAAGGAGGAAATGGGCATATATGCGCCGCAGATGAAGCCGTAGCCCGAGCTGACCACCGTTCCAACGGCGGAGATCTGCCCCTGAGAGGAGAGGAAGAAATTGACCACGGAGGACAGCGCCGTGCCGAAGAGCACCAGCAGCACCACATCGCCCAGAAGCTTCGCCACATCCGCCGCGGACATATACCAGCCCACCGCCGCCGTATACCCAAGGCACAGCCCCGCTGCCGCAAGGCAGATGATGAGGGTCACCGCAAGGGTCGACACATAATAGGCCACCGAAAGGGTGGATGGCCGCACGGGGGAGATGCGCAGATCGATGCTCGTTCCGAGGGCCTTATCCTGCACCATGAGGAAATTGGAGCAGAAGGCCACCGTCACGCAGGATACGGCAAGGATGGAGGAAATGAGCTGACCGGCCACCAGGCCGTCCAGCAGCTTCTCCGGTACCGCGAGCCCGGCGGGCAGATTCATAACAAAGCTGTCGCGGTAGACATTGCCGAGAAAGGTCACATACAGCACAAGCAAAATGGCCGGGGTGATGAGGGAGGTGAAGAACATACCCTTATCTTTGAAAAAGAGGCGCATATTGCGGCGCACAAGCACCCAAAAGGTCTTCATTTTGCCTCGCCTCCTTCCATTCTGCGGCCGGTCACATTGAGAAATACATCATCCATGCAGCCCTTGGTGATCTCATAATCCCGGAATATCTCCGGATGGGCAAGAATCAGCTTGGTCGCCTCCGCCGTATTCGGCACGGTGATGCGGAAGGCATCCCGCAGGGGCTCTGCGGGCAGACCGAGGGCGGAAAGCTCCTCGGCGCCGACGCCGTAGAGGGTGATGTGATCCCCCGTCCAGGCATTTTTCAGCTCCAGCGGCGAGCCCTCGGCGGCAATTTTACCGTGGTCGAGGATGATGACGGAATCGGCATCCGCCGCCTCCTCCATATAATGGGTGGTGAGAAAGACCGTCAGCCCCTCTTCCCGCCGCAGCTCCTCCACCACCTGCCATAAAAGCTTCCGGGTCTGGGGATCCAGCCCCGTGGTGGGCTCATCCAGGATGAGCAGCCGGGGCTGATGCAGCAGCGCCCGGGCGATATCGATGCGGCGGCGCTGGCCGCCGGAAAGCCGGCGCAGGGGGCGGCGCAGAATATCCCGGAATTCCAGCCGCTCAGAAAGCACCTCCAGCCGCCTGCGGAAGGCTGCTCCCGTGATGCCGTAGAGGGCGGCGCGGCTTTCGAGATTGTCCCAAACGCTCAAAGGGCCGTCCAGGCGGCTGCCCTGATAGACAACGCCGATGGTCTCGCGCAC
This sequence comes from Clostridia bacterium, assembly GCA_017533425.1. GTDB lineage: Bacteria > Bacillota > Clostridia > Oscillospirales > QAMX01 > RGIG1911. Next base: position 2,207 of record JAFXIE010000008.1, read on the forward strand.
GCGCTCCTTCTCCCGGTCAATATCCGCACCGCAGACGCACACACGCCCGCTGTCCTTTGCAAGGGCGGTGCAGATGATATTGATGGTGGTGGATTTTCCGGCGCCGTTTTCACCAAGGAAGGCAAAAAGCTCGCCCTCCCGCACGGAAAAGGTCAGGTCGCGCACGGCCTGCACCTCGCCGTAGGCCTTGCACAGACCGCTGATTTCAATGATACTGTTTTCCATAATGCTTATCCTCTCATATGTAAAGGATCCATGCCTTCATTTGCAAAAAAGGTCCCCAGCGCCCGGCCGATAAAGGCATCGGTCTCCGGCCCGCGGTCGGAATGCAGCGGTCCGCTCTGTGATGCCATGAACAGGAGCCTTTGCAGGAGCTTTTCGTCCCCTCCGGTGAAGCACTGAACCATTTCCCAGAACTCCGCCGCAAAGGCCTGCCCCTCCGCGCCTTCCGGAGGGGTGCCGGCGGCAGCAAGCGTCTCCGCCCTGTCCATCAGGCGGCGGTGGGCGCCGTGGATTCTGTCGCTCTTCGGGCGGTCGAATGTGCGAAAATGTGCCATGATATCTTCATCAAAGTGCTTGATCATGCGATAATCGTCATTATTTTCCTCAAGACTTGCAATGATGGCGGCGATCTTTTCAAAATCCACCGTCTCCATCTGCAGCACCTCTTCCCGCAGGCGGACGATGGTCTCCAGGGTTTCCGTACGCCGGGCGATCTCGCGGCGCAGCTCCCGCTCCTGCCGCAGAAACACCTCCGCCACCTGCTCCCGGCTGTCCAGCGGGATAAGCTGCTCTCCGATCTCCTTGAGGGAAAAGCCGAGCTTCTTCAGAGAGAGAATCTGGTGCAGCAGAACCATATCCTTCTCGGAATACAGCCTGCGTCCGCCTTCGCTTGCGGCAGAGGGAGACAGAAGCCCCAACCGATCGTAGTACTGCAGGGTTCGCACGGTGGTGCCAAGACGCGCCGCAAGCTCGCCCACCGTCATAAATTTCGCCTTTGTCTCCTTCATGTTCTCTCACCTTGCCTTTATCTATATTATACAACATGACGCAGGGTAACAAGCAAGCCCTTTTTGCAAAAAAAGTGTCTGCCCCGGGCGGGACAGACACTTTTTTCTTATTTTGTCACCTCTGCCTTTAGCTCGGAGAGGTTGTAGGGGGTTTCCTGATAGACATAGTAATTGAGCCAGTTGGAGAAAAGCAGGTTTGCATGGCTGCGCCAGTTGAAAAGGATGGGCTTTTCGGGGTCGTCATCCACGAAGTAATTTGCAGGAACCTTGGGATTGATGCCTGCGGCAAGATCCCGCAAGTATTCTCCCCTCAGGGTGTCCCGGTCGTACTCCATGTGGCCGAAGATGAAGATACGGCGACCCGATTCCGTGGAGACGAGGTGAACACCGGCCTCATCGCTCTCGGCAAGGATGCGCAGCTTGGGCTGTGCCAGGATATCCTCCCGGTGGACGGTGGTGTTGCGGGAATGGGGGGCATAGAAAACCTCGTCAAAGCCGCGCACCAGGGGATTTTTCGGCCGGGTGACCCGATGGGAGTAAATGCCGCTGAGCTTCTCCGGCAGGCGAACCTTATCGATGCCGTAATGGTAATAGAGTCCCGCCTGGGCACCCCAGCAGATGTGGATGGTGGAATAGACATTGGAACGGGAGAACTCCATCAGGCGGCAGAGCTCATCCCAGTAGTCCACCTCTTCAAAGGGCAGGGTCTCCACCGGCGCGCCGGTGATGATCATGCCGTCAAAGCGCTCGCCCGAGACCTCATCAAAGGTCTTGTAGAAGGCCTCCAGATGCTCGGCGGCGGTATTTTTGGACTGGTGGGAACCCATGCGCAGGAGATTGAGTTCCACCTGCAGCGGTGAATTTGCCAGCACCCGGGCCAGCTGGATCTCCGTTGCGATTTTGGTGGGCATGAGATTGACGATGAGGATGCGCAGGGGGCGGATATCCTGCATATGGGCGCGGGAGGAATGCATGACAAAGATATTCTCCTCCGCCAGGGCCGCAGAAGCGGGCAGATCGGGGGGGATGATCAGCGGCATTTTCTTTACCTCGCAGCGGCCTTCAGCGCCTGCTCGAAGTCCGCAATGATATCTTCAATATTTTCGCAGCCCACGGAAACGCGGATGAGCTCCGGCTTGATGCCGGCGGCAATCTGCTCCGCCTCGGAGAGCTGGCGATGGGTGGTGGAAGAGGGATGCAGCACGCAGGAACGGATATCGCCCACGTGAACCGCCAGGCTGAAGAGCTTGAGCTGCTTGACAAATTCATTGCCCGCCGCAAGGCCGCCCTTGATGCCGAAGGTCAGCACGCCGCCGGCGCCCAGGGGCATATACTTCTTGCTCAGCTCATAGTAGGGGTTATCCGCAAGGCCGGGATAGAAAACCCAATCCACATAGGGGCTCTTTGCGAGGTATTCCGCCAGAGCCTGGGCATTCTTCACATGGCGCTCCATGCGCAGATGGAGGGTTTCAAGACCCAGGTGGGTCAGGAAGGCGTTCATGGGGCTCATGGTGCAGCCAAAGTCACGCAGAAGCTGGGCACGCAGCTTGAGCGCAAAGGGACAGGTGGGGAACTTATCCACATACACGAGGCCGTGATAGCTCTCATCCGGCTCGCACAGGCCGGGATACTTGCCGGCAGCGCGCCAGTCGAAGTTGCCGCCGTCGATGACGCAGCCGCCCACGGCAAGGGCGTGGCCGTCGGAATACTTGGTGGTGGAGTGGACAACGATATTTGCCCCGTGCTCCAGAGGACGGCAGAGATAGGGGGTGGCCAGGGTGTTATCCACGATGAAGGGGATGTTGAGCTCCTTTGCCACGGAGGCGTACTTTTCAAAATCCAGCACGGAAAGGGCGGGGTTGCCCAGGGTCTCGCCGAAGATGAGCTTGGTGTTGGGGCGAGCCTTGGCAAGGATCTCCTCCCGGGTGAGCTCCGGGGTGAGGAAGGTGGTCTCGATGCCAAGCTTCTTTAAGGAAACGCCCAGCAGATTGGAGGTGCCGCCGTAGACATTGCTGGAGCAGAGGATGTGATCCCCGGCGGTGCAGATGTTCAGGCAGGCGGTGAGGGATGCGGCCTGACCGGAGGAGGTGCAGACGGCAGCAGTGCCGTCCTCCAGCAGAGCCATCTTCTCCTCCAGGGCATTGACGGTGGGATTGGAGATGCGGGAATACATATGGTCGGCGCTGTCAAGGTCAAAGAGCTTGGCCACATCCGCCGAATCGTAATAGCGATAGGTGGTGGACTGAACGATGGGCAGCGTCTGGGGCTGGCCGGAGGCAGCACGGTAGGTTCCGTGGATGCAGTTGGATTCGATATGGAGATTTTCCTTCATTTTCAGTATCCTTTCATGGGGTAATATAGGGTAAAATCTTGTGGATTTTCATTTACATATCCGCCATGTCCTCGCGGCGCATGCGGATTTCCTGCCACTCTTCCTTGGTGATGAGCACATCGCGGGTTTTTGAGCCGGCAAAGGGACCGACGATGCCGCGCTCCTCCATCTGATCCATCAGGCGGCCGGCGCGGGCATGGCCGACGCCGAGCTTGCGCTGCAGCATGGAGGTGGAGGCAAGGCCGGAGTTGACGATAAGCTCAATGGCCTGGGGCAGCAGATCGTCCTCATCCTCTGCGGAATCCCCGCCGCCGGCTTCACCGGCCTTGGCGCCCTTGCCGCCGTTTTCTGCGGCAAGCTCGATCTGACGGATGACATCCTGATCGTAGGCATTTTCCTGGTTTGCGTGGCCGCGGACAAAGTCGGTCACCGCCTCCACCTGCGCGGAGGAAACAAAGCAGCCCTGGATGCGCATGGGCTTGGTGGAGCCGATGGGATTGAAGAGCATATCGCCCTTACCGATGAGCTTTTCCGCGCCCATGGTATCGAGGATGATGCGGGATTCCAGCTGGGAGGCCACGGAGAAGGCGATGCGGGAGGGAATGTTTGCCTTCATCAGGCCGGTGATGACATCCGCAGAGGGGCGCTGGGTGGCGATGATGAGGTGCATACCGGCGGCACGTCCCATCTGTGCCACACGGCAGATGGCCTCCTCCACCTCGTTTTTCGCAACGAGCATCAGGTCGGCCAGCTCGTCGATGACGATGACCGTCTGCGGGATCTTCTGGGCGGGGGTGATCTCCCCTTCCTCTGCTGCAGCGGCGGCGCGGCGCGCCATTTCGTCGTTGTACTCAAAAATATTGCGCACGCCGATCTCGGAGAAGCGCTTATAGCGGCTCATCATCTCCAGCACCGCCCACTGCAGGGCGCCGGCGGCCTTTTTGGGATCGGTGACCACGGGAATGAGCAGGTGGGGAATGCCGTTGTAAACCCCAAGCTCAACCATCTTGGGGTCAACCATGATGAGCTTGACCTCTTCGGGAGTCGCCTTGTAGATGAGGCTGACCAGCAGGGAGTTGATGCACACCGACTTACCGGAGCCGGTGGTACCGGCCACCAGCAGGTGGGGCAGCTTGGCAATATCCCAGCACACCGGCTTGCCGGTGATGTTCATGCCGAGAGCCACGGTGACGCGGCTCTTGCTGTCGGAAAAGTCGCGGGATTCCAGCACATCCCGCAGGTAGACGGATGCCACCTCGCGGTTGGGAACCTCAATGCCCACGGCCGACTGGTCGGGAATGAGCACGATGCGCACCGAGGGCGCGCCCATGGCGATGGCGATATCGTCGGAAAGGTTGGTAATACGGGAAAGACGGATGCCGGAATTGAGCTGCATCTCATATCTTGTGATGGTGGGGCCATGGGTAATGTTGATGATATGCGCCTCAACACCAAAGCTGCGCAGGGTCTCCACCAGCTTCAGCGCACCGGCGCGGCTGTCCGCCGCAGCGTTCTCGCCGAGGTTCATATGGTCGTTGCCAATGAGATCCAGGGGCGGATATGTATAGCTCTGCACCGGCTCGGCGGCCTGGGTGCCGATTTCCCGGGCGATGGAGTTGATCTCCTCCACGATTTCCTCGCGGGTGATCTTTTCCTCCAGCTCCACGGCTGCCGGCGGCTCCTCTCCGGCAAGCAGAGAGGAAAGGCGCTCGGCCTCCTCGCTCATGGGAGGCTCCGATGCAGGGACAGGCTGCTTTTTCTCCGCCTTTTCCCGGCGGGATTTGGGTGCATTGTCCAGGGGGAAGTCAATATTCGGCTTTGCATAGGCCGCGCCGTAATCCGGCAGAGGCAGCTGCTCCGGCTCCTCCGGCTGCTCTGCGGGGATCTCGCGGGTCTTCTCCGCCCGTTCGGCCGCTGCCACAGCCTTCTCCTCCCGGCGGACGAGAACATGGCCCCGCAGCTTCATGACGCCGGTATACACCAGCCCGACAAAGTGGCCGACCGTCAGCCCGCAGGTATAAATGAGGGCCACGCAGCCGCCGAGAATGGCAAGAATGCGGGCAATGGTGAGGGTCACGCAGCGCTCCAGCAGCTCACCGAGCCAACCGGTGATGAGACCGGAGGCCGTGCCCGATGCCGCGCCCGCGGTGAAATTGGGCAGATGGTTCAGCGCCATATCTCCTGCCCGGGCAGCAAAGAGATGAGCCACAAGACCCACCGCAGCACAGAGCAGATAGGCCGCGGCCATCTGCGCCGGGCGGGAGGGCTTTTCCCGGCGGGGCTTCGGCGCAAAGAGAAGCACCGCATGGAAAACAAGCGCCGCCGGCAGCACATAATAGCCATAGCCCACGGCGCCGCTGCCCAGGGCGGCCATCCAGCGGACGAAGAAGGCATCCTTCGTGAAGAAAGATGCAATCATCAGCACCGCCACAAAGGCCATGATCGCCACGGCGACACCGTAGCGTTCAAATTTCGTCTTTTTCCGGTTGGTGCGGGCAGCCGGCGCCGATGCCGGAGCCGCAGCCTTTTTCTTTTTCGTGTTTTTCTTACTTCCAGCCATTTCAAAACCTACTTGTCAATTATTTCCAAAGGGAAACGATAACCGTGACGGCGCCTACCAGCGCGCACCACAGGGAGAAGGGGGCGAATTTTCCGCGTTTTGCCACCCGGTTTACCATGCCGATGGCAAAATAGCCGGTGATGCCGGCCACCACCATGCCCGCAAGGCCGCTGATGAGCAGCGTCGGGTCAATGCCGTTCTGCAGGATATCTAGAACATCCAGAAGCAGCGCCGCCGCAATGGTGGGAATGGACATGAGGAAGGAAAACTTCACCGCATATTCCCGCCGGAAGCCCCGCAGCAGACCGCCGGTGAGGGTGGAGCCGGAGCGGGAAACGCCGGGAAGCAGGGCAAGAACCTGAAAGAGACCCACCACAAGGGCATCCTTCCAGGTGGTCTTCTCCACTTCCTTGATCTGGCAGGCGCGGGTTGCCAGCCGGTCGGCCAGCAGCAGAAGCCCCGCCGTCACAAAAAGCAGCATGCCCACAAGCAGCGTGGAGGAAAAAGCCGCCTCGATATAGGATTTGAAGGGGAAAACCACAACGAGGGGCAGAAGGGAAATGATGACCATCAGCAGCATCCGCATGCCGCGCCCCTGGGAAGCGCCCTTTCTTTCTTCCTTATCGGAAAGGGAGCGCACAAAGCTCCACAAATCCCGCAGGATCTCCAGAATATCCCGCCGGTAGGCCACGCAGACCGCCGCGAGGGTTCCCGCATGAAGCATGATGGAAAGGGTGAGCGTCTCCTCACCCATGTTGAAGAGGGCGCCGAGCAGCGCCAGATGTCCCGAGGAGGACACCGGCAAAAATTCCGTCAATCCCTGCACCAGACCCATAAAAATGGCCTTTAAAATATCAATCATACGATATAACTCCAATTCTTTTTTGCCTCAAAAAGGCGGCAACACATTACGCCACTGTATATTGTAACCTATTTTTGGGAAATTGACAATAGCAAGCGCCAAATTCCGCCCCCTTTTCCCGCTTTTTTTGCCCTCTCTCCCCTACATATTTACGCATTCCGGCGGAGAAATATCAAAAAATAAGCGGGGCTCCTTTGGCGTACCTGCGATAAAGCAGGTACGCCAAACTAAGTTTGCCCTCCGGGCAAGTGAAGTTTACTTCGTAAGTGAAGTTATCCTGCGGATAGTAAAGTTTGCCTTCGGCAAAGTGGGCAAACTTAACTTCACTTGTGCGAAGCACAAACTTCACTGCGTCGCAACTTCACTTTCACGTTAGTGAAAACTTCACTTATTACCACCCGAAAAATGAAAAGGTGTAACACACTATACCTTGCAGGCAAGATGTGTAAAAAAAGGACAGAGAAAGCACGTTCTCTGTCCTTTTGCCGTAGGGGCGAACTGCGTTCGCCCGCGGGCGTTCACAGAACGCCCCTACGAAGATGATTTTCTATCGGCAGGTAAAATCTGCTTTATGGAAGGCATCCTTTCGGAGTCCCGCCGGGATGATACGGTTTTGTCTTTTCAGGAGATGGTGTAGCTGCCGAGAACCATAACGGTCACATCGCCGCTGGCGGCGCTGATGCCGCGCTTGGTGGTGGAGTTGGTCTCCACGGTGACGAGATAGAGATGGTTTGCCGCAAGCTTTGCATTGTTTCCGAGGGTGCCGCCGGTGGTCATATCCACCAGGCCGGGATTGCCGGAGGCCACCAGCGTACCGGTGCCCAGGCGGAGGAGAACCTCACAGCCCATGGTCAGATACATGGTCTTTCCCTTGGGGATGGTGACCTGCTTGAAGGTGGCGGAAGAGCCGCCGGAGGCGGTCATCTTCTCGGCCAGGGCAGTGGCGAGATGGCCGAGGAACTCGTCATCATCCAGCATGGTTTTGTAGTTATTCTCCGTCATGTTGACAAGAGAGTCGGTATCGGAGGTCATTTCCTTGATCTTGTCGGCAAGGATCTTTTCAAATTCCGCCGTCTTTCCGGCAATGGCCGCGTCCATCTCCTTATCGATGGCGGGGGCGAGCACATCGTTTATGTAGCTCAGGGAAACGAGGGGATCCGCCTCCGTTCCATAATCCGCCGCCAGCACGAAAAAGCCCGTGCCGAGAAGGAATACCAGCATAATCGTGCCGATCACGGCCATCCATTTCTTGGGAATCATTTTCTTTCCTCCGTCCTCGATGATTTCACAGCCCGAAGCTGACGGCAATGGCGCCGTCCACCCGGTGCATTTCCTTTTCTCCGAGGCTGCCCATTTTGCTGCGCAGCCTGCGCTTGTCAATGGTGCGGATCTGCTCCAGCAGCACCACCGAATCCCGATCCAGCCCGAGCTTTGCGCCGGAAAGCTCAATGTGCGTCGGCAGCCGGGTTTTATGGGTATTGGATGTGATGGCGGCGGCGATCACAGTGGGGCTGTGCCGGTTTCCCACATCGTTCTGCACGATGAGCACCGGGCGGATGCCTCCCTGCTCGCAGCCCACCACGGGGCTTAAATCCGCAAAATAAATATCTCCGCGCCGAACACGGATCTCCATGGCAATTTCTCCTTCCGCACCTTTCATGGAATCGGCTTTTTTGGCCGTCATCCCTATTGTGCCGGAAAATTGCACATTTTAATCACGCGTGTCCAACAACTTTTTTATATTCTATCACAAATTTTCCCGGAATTCAAGAGTCTTCGATGCATCCGCAGCCGATGACAAAACCTTCCACCAAAATGGCGGCAAGCTGTCCCGGCGCCGGAGCCCGGCAGGGCTCGGAAAAGCGCAGCCGTGCGCTGCTGCCATCGGGAATGACCGTGGCGGTGATGGGACGCTTGGTGTGCCGAACCTTGACGGCGGCGGTAAAGCTTTCCGGGAGCGGCAGATGCCACAGGCAGTCGGAAAGCGCCGCCTCCTGCCGGTATTCTCCCCCGGCGGCGGAAAGCACCACGCGGTTTTGCGCCGCATCGATCCGGGACACATAGGCAGGATAGCCCAGGGCGATGCCCAGTCCCTTGCGCTGGCCGACGGTATAGCGGTGGATGCCCTGATGGCGGCCGAGAACCCGCCCCTCGGTATCGACAAAATCGCCCGGCGGCGGCGCGCCGCAGACCTTTTCCACGAAGGCTGCATAATCGTTATCCGGAACAAAGCAGATCTCCATGCTGTCCGGACGCTCAGCCACGGAAATGCCCATTTCGCAGGCCAGGGCGCGGATTTCCTCCTTGCTGCGCCCGCCCAGGGGAAAGCGGCAGCGGGACAAAAGCTCCGGGGAAAGGCGCGCCAGCATATAGCTCTGATCCTTGGGGGATCCGTCATCCCACAGAAGGACAATGCCGGCGGGATGGGGACACAGATTGGCATAATGCCCGGTGGCCACAAGCTCGGCGCCCAGCGCCTCCGCCTCGGCAAGGAGCGCCGCATACTTCACAAGGGGATTGCAGAGCACGCAGGGGTTGGGCGTTCGCCCCCGAAGGTATTCCTCCGCAAAGGGGCGAGCCACCTTTTCCTCCAGCGCCTGCCGGATGTCCCGCACCCGCAGGTCAATGCCAAGATCGCAGGATACAGCGCGCGCGGCCGCAAGATCTGCGTCCGCGCACATGCTGCCGTTATGTAAAAACAGTCCTGTAACCTCCAGGCCGTCGGCCTGCAGGAGAGCCGCGGCCACAGCGGAATCCACACCGCCAGAAAGGCCGAGCAGAACCTTACTCTTCATCTCTTGCCGCGTGGGCATGGCAGGACTTGCAGTCGCCGGTGCAGCCCACGATGGGGGTGGGATCCATACCCTTGCGCTTGTAATAATCGGCGATGGCAGACTTGACAGCCTCCTCCGCCAGCACGGAGCAGTGGATCTTCTGGGGAGGAAGTCCCTCCAGCGCCTCAACCACGGCGGAATTGGTCAGCTCCAGCGCCTCGGAGACCTTCTTGCCCTTGACCATCTCGGTGGCCATGGAGGAGGTGGCGACGGCCGCGCCGCAGCCAAAGGTCTGGAACTTGACCTCTTCGATGATCTCATCCTCATTGATTCTCATATAAATCTTCATGATATCGCCGCACTTCATGTTGCCCACTTCACCGACGGCATTTGCATCTGCAAGCTCGCCGACATTGCGGGGATTGGCGAAATGATCCATTACCTTATCCGTATACATCTTCATCTATATCCTTTCTTATTTATCGCGCTTCCACACGGGGGACATGGCGCGCAGCTTCTCCACAATGGGGGGCAGCGCCGCAAGAATGCGATCCACATCCGCCTCGGTATTGTAACGACCCAGGGAAAGCCGCAGGGAGCCGTGGGCTTCCTCATGGCTCAGACCCATGGAAGTCAGCACATGGGAAGGATCCAGCGAGGCCGTGGAGCAGGCGGAACCGGAGGAGGCAGCAATACCCGCGAGATCCAGGGACAGGATGATGCTTTCGCCCTCAATGCAGCTGATAGTAAAGCTGGCAATGCCCGGCAGACGCTCGGTGGGATGGCCGGTCAGGGAGGTTTCCGGGATCTGCAGAATGCCGGCGATCAGCCGGTCACGCAGGGCGGAGATGCGCACATATTCCTCCCGCATGTTGGAAACCGCCTCGGTCAGCGCCGTGGCCATGGCCATGATGCCGCCGACATTTTCCGTGCCGGAGCGGCGGCGCTTTTCCTGGCCGCCGCCGTGGATGAGATTCTTCAGGCGGGTACCGCGGCGGACATAAAGGAAACCAACGCCCTTGGGGCCATTGAACTTATGGGCAGAGGCGGAAAGCAGATCCACCTGCATATCCTCCACATCCACGGGAATATGACCCATGGCCTGCACGGCATCGGTATGGAAGGTGACGCCGAATTCGCGGCAGACGGCGCCGATCTCAGCAATGGGCTGGATGGTGCCGACCTCGTTGTTGGCCGTCATAATGCTGCAGAGGCAGGTGTCCGGCCGGATGGCAGCGCGCACATCCTCCGGCGAGATGCGGCCGAAGGCATCGGGAGAGATGACCGTCAGCTCAAAGCCCTCCCGCTCCAGCTGCTCCAGCGGCTCCAGCACCGCATGGTGCTCGATGGCGGAGGTGATGATGTGGCGACCCTTCTTTTCCGCGCCGTAGGCTGCGCCCCGCAGCGCCCAGTTGTCCGATTCGGTGCCGCCGCTGGTGAAAAAGATCTCGGCGGGATCGGCTCCGATGACGGCAGCCACCGCCTCGCGGGCGGTGGAAAGCGCCGCCTGAGGCTTGGCCGCCAGGCTGTACATGGAGGAGGGATTGCCGAATTCCTCCGTCAGCCAGGGCAGCATGGCCCGCACCGCCGCCTCGCTCATGGGCGTGGTGGCGGCATTATCAGCATAAACATAGTTTTCTTTCATGGTTTTTCTCGCTTCCGTAACTGTACGGCGGGCACAATCCGCCGCATTATAATAATATATACCATTTCGTCCCGCTTTTCAAGCGACAGACGGAACTTTTGTTGAAATCGCCATGAGTTTTTTGCCCATCTCCGGTCTATTGTCAAATTTCTGTCGGCATGGTATAATAAAGGCACTTAAAACATATTCCGAGGTGCAGTTTTGGAAGTACGCTCTTTTGCGCAGATGGCGCTCCCCGAATTTATCATGAAGGCCGTGGCGGACATGGGCTTTGAGAAGCCTACCCCCGTCCAGGCGCTGACCGTTCCTCCCATGATGGAGCGGAAGGATATCATCGCGAAGGCTCCCACCGGCAGCGGCAAGACCTTTGCCTTCGGCATTCCCATTCTCTGTCATATCGACACAGCAAGCGAAAACATTCAGGTGCTCATTCTCGGCCCCACCCGGGAGCTGGTGCTGCAGATCTCCGATGAGCTGCGGGCGCTGGCAAAATATAAGCCCGAGCTTCGCATCACGCCTCTCTACGGCGGCCAGCCCATTGAAAAGCAGCAGAACGCGCTGAAGAAAAAGCCCCATATCATCGTGGCCACCCCCGGCCGCCTGCTGGATCTTCTGCATCGCCGCAGCCTGCGGCTGGATACGGTGGAGACGGTGGTGCTGGACGAGGCCGACCGCATGCTGGACATGGGCTTTTTGCCCGATGTTTCCAAGATCCTCGAAAAGCTCAAGAACCGCAAGAATCTCGCCATGCTCTCCGCCACCATTTCCCGGGAGGTTATGGATATTTCCTGGGTCTACCAGCGCGATCCCGTGGAGCTGACCGTGCCGGAGGATGAGGAAAACAAGCCGCAGATCGCCCAGTACTGGCTTTCCTGCCTGGCAATCCCCAAAAACGAGGCCACCCTGCGCATTCTGCGCCTTGCGGATTTCGAGCGGGTGATCATCTTCTGCAATACCAAGAATATGGTTCGCCGCCTGACGGAGGTTCTGCAGAAAAAGGGCATCAATGCCGACTGCATCCACGGCGACAACACCCAGGCACTGCGGGAAAAGGTGCTGCGCCGCTTCCGCGACGGTCAGCTGCAGGTGCTGGTTGCCACCGATGTGGCCGCCCGTGGTCTGGATATCCCCAATGTGGACTGCGTCATCAACTATGATCTTCCCCCGGAGAACGAATACTATGTGCACCGCATCGGCCGCACCGGCCGTGCCGGCCGCACGGGCATGTCCTTCCTCTTTGTGGGCTATATGGACGACATTCGTCTCAAGGATCTCATCCGGCGCACCCATAACGATGTCATTCCCGTCTATTTTGACGAAAACTGCAACCTCGTGCAGGATGTGGAGGAGGAATAATCCTCCGATCCCCCAAAATAAAACAGCGCTCCTCCGGCTTTTGGCGGGGGAGCGTCTCTTTTTTTCTCCCTTCCGGAGTGTTATAGGAAGTTAGCCTCTGCTAACTGCCTATAGTATACACCTCCCCCGTGCCGTTGTCAACCCTTTTCAGGTATAGACCAAATGCAAATGGCCGCAGGCCGCTCATATCGCTTTTTCGGACCGTCGGGGACGCAATCCCTACCGGTTTTCCGCAGGATTAGGAGTATGCACCAAGGCCCCCTCTGACGAGGGGGCTGGCTTTTGCGCAAGCAAAAGACTGAGGGAGAGAAATAATATCTTCTCGCCTCTCTCCCTCCGTCTTCGCCTTGCGGCGAA
>JAFXIE010000065.1 GCA_017533425.1 Clostridia bacterium
ATAGTTTGTGATGTAATAATCAGAGGCCTGGGTGACAAAGAAGTTGAACATGCCGCGGGTGACGGTATGGCCGTCGATGATAAGCATGGTCTGGTCCAGGGAAGCGCAGCCTGTAAAGAGGCTGAGGCAGAGAACGGCCAGAAGCAGCAGGGCAGCTGCGCGGCAAAGGGAGCGGTTATGCATGGCTGAAAATACCTCCGTGATCAGAACTGCATGTTGAAGCTGTCAAATTCGGTGGTTTTGACCACGGCGAAGCTGTCGGTCAGGGCGGTCTTGCGGTTGGTGATGCTGGTGTTCATGTAGTCGTAGATGAGGCTTTCGATCTGCTTGTCATCCAGCTCCAGCCGCTTTGCGACCATCATGCCGTTGGAGGTCTCCAGCACGTCGGAAACCTCGCCGATCTTGAGCTTGCGGATGCCGTTGAGCAGCACCTCGTCGGTGATGGAATCGAGGGTGAAGTAGATGGTGTAGGGGCTTTCGCGGCCGGCGGCGTCCTCGCTGTAATCCTTGACGACGCGCTCGTCATCCTCGCCCTTGAGGAAGGCATCCCTGGCGGCGATGCAGTTTGCGCGGGACTTGGCAAGCTCCGCGTCGCTGAGCACGGCGCCGGTCTCGTCGGTGGAGGACTGGATGATATAGGTGATGCAGATGTAATTCTCGTGGAAATCCTTGGTGATGTTCTCAATCTCCGTCTTGGAGGGGTAGTAGGCGCTGTTTTCCTTGTAAAGCGCCTCGGTGATGCGGGCGATGAGAGAGGCATTGCGGCAGAAGAGCTCCACATCGGCATTGGTGCAGCCGAGGGTCTTGAGCATATCGCGGTAGGAGCCGCCGGAGTATGCCAGCTGCGCCTTGTAGCTCTCGATGTAGGCCTCGGCGGTGTCGTGATCCTTGGAGGACATGGTGATGCCCAGCTCGCGACCCAGGGCGATGGTGGCATATTCGTCCACAATGCGCTCGTAGATGATATCCTTGATATATTCTCCGGCGGTCTGATCCTCGGAGACCTTGTCATCGGAGGAGATCATGTTGTCACCGAGGTCCTCCGCCATGGCGGAGAGATACTGGGACATATAGAAGGCAAAATATCCGTCAGTCACGGCGACGCCGTCCACGGAGAAGAGCGCCTTGGAGGAGGAACAGCCGGAGAGGCCGGCCAGCGTGCCGCAGAGCAGGCAAAGCATAAGCACCAGGGCGCCGATGCGCTTGAGAGATTTCATATGGAATACTCCTTTGGGATCGGAAGTTTTTGCGCACATCACGCGAGTATACATATAATAGCATATTTTCGCCCGAAAGTAAACCGCCAAGCCTGCCAAACGGTAAAAACCGGCAGAAATTTCGTAAACTTTTTGTGAATGCGGGGCTTGCATGGCGGACTTTGCTGGAATATAATAGAGGCAACACCAAAAAAAGGAAGGATGCAGACCATGATTTTTGACAAAGCCGCAAATCTCCGGCTCTATGCCGGCGTGCACAGACACATGCCCGCCCTCATCGATTTCATCGAAAAGTTCCTGGAAAACCCCGGCGAGGACGGCCGCTATGAGATCGAAGGGGAGGAGCTCTATGTCAATGTCTTCGGCAAGCCCAACGGCCCCGATGCCGAGAAGCGCTTTGAGACCCATGATAAGTATATCGATCTGCAGCTGGTGATCACCGGCGGCCAGACCATCTACTGGGCGGATCGCGACGCATTGACCCTCACCGAGCCCTGCCCGCCGGGCAAGGATGTGGCCTTCTATGCCGAGGTTCCCGGCACCCGCTGCGAGCTGCGGGCGGGGGATTTCCTCTTCCTCTTCCCGGGCGATGCCCACCGGCCCGACTGCGAGCTGGCCGGCGAGAGCTTCTGCCGCAAGATGGTGGCAAAAATCCGCGTGTAATCCATAGAAATGCGTATGCCCCGACAGACGGAATTTCCGCCTGCCGGGGCATTTATTCATCTTTTTTCGTATGTTTCATCCCCCGAGTGTCTGAAACAGAGGCACAGAAAATGCATGCCGTAGGGCGCATGGCTGTCTCCCGCCGTTTTTTATCCGCTTTGCGTACATTCGTAGGGGAGCATTCCATATGCTCCCGAAAAAAGTTATCCGCTGATTAACCATCCGTCAAACGCGGGCGACCACAGGTCGCCCCTACCGGATTCCCGAGCGGTATATCTTCTTTTTTCGGACAGTCGAGGACGCCTGTCCCTACCGGTTTTCCGCAGGATTGCGGGATACTGTGCCTCCCTCCGTCTTCGCCTTGCGGCGAATCCACCTCCCTCGTCAGAGGGAGGTTTTTTGCGGGTTTTGGACAGCCGTGGACGCCGCCTCATATGCCGCGCAGCAGCACGGCGGACATGGCGGGCAGCAGCAGGCTCTTTCCGGGGCGGAGATGGCCGATGACCTCGGCATCGTAGCCCTCCGAGAGGAGAATGATCTCATAGCGCTCTGCGCCGCCGGCTGTTTCGAAGGTAAACTCCCGGCGTTCTTCGCTGAAGTTTGCGACCATCACCGCATAACCGTCCTCGCCCTTTGCGGCGGCGGCCTGCAGACCCTCCGGCGCCTCCACCGGGCAGCAGGAGCCCAGGCGGTAGAGCACATTGAACATATAGAAGGGGTAATAGCCCTTGAGCCTGCGGCAGGTGTAGAAGTCAAAGAGACCGTTGAAAGCGCAGGGACGGGCATCGTAATACATGAGCATATCGATGGAAGAGCTCTGCGCCCAAAGCATGAAGGCAGCAGTGAAGGCGGCGCCGCGGATGCCGCGGATGGCCTCTGTGGAGCGGATAAAATCATCTCCGTTCCAACCCTCGATATAGTTCCATTCGTTGCAGATGCTTTCCGCGCTCTCAAAGCCCGCCTCATTGAGAATCTGGCGGATATAGGCCGTGCGTTCGATAAATTTCTCGATCGTGCAGCCGTAAATGTGCCAGGAGAAGAAATCCAGCGGGGCGCGGCGTTCTTTGATATAGTCAAGGAAACGGATGGGCCATATGCGGCTACTGGACAGTGCCGGTCCGCCGAACTTCAGATGGGGGAAGCAGGCCTTCAGATGGGTGGCGGCGACGGAATAGAACTCAAAATATTCCTCCCGGGTGCCGCCCCAGGTCTCCTCGTTCATGTCCGGCTCGTTCCAGATCTCCCAGTAGGTAATTTTATAGTTGAAGCCGTCCGCCCAGCCTTCGGTGTAGTGGCGGATGATGTGTTCGCAGATGCGCGCCCATTTGGCGTAATCCTTCGGGGGCAGGGTGCCATAGTGGCGGGGCAGATGCTCGATCTTGGTGCCGAGGCGGTAAAATACCTCCGCGCCGGAGGCAACGGTGGTCTCCATGAGGGCATCGGTGATACAGAAATCGTAGGAGGCGGGGTCGGTCTCGTCGGCGTCAAAATCCGGGAAGATGGCGTGCACATCCACCGCGTGCTCTCCGCCATAGTTTGGGGAAAGAGAGGCATCGTGATTGCGGACGTAGGGGATGCCCGCGGCGCAGAAATCCTCAAAATTTCCCACGCGGCTCATCATACCGACCTTCAGCGGTCCGTTGTTGACCGAATGCAGAGGCTTGATCTGGCCGCATGCGGCAGAAAAATTGACAAACAGTCGATCCACGGCAGGCACCTTACAGCATTTCGAGATAGATCACGGAGGCCTCCGGCACAAAGAGGCTCTCCCCGGCAGAAATTTCCCCCACGGCCTCGCCGTTGTGGCTTTCATCCAAAAGACGGATGGCAAAGCGGCTGCCGGCGGGCAGCTCCGGGAGAACCTCGCCGCCGGGCGCGCCGTGATGCGCCAGCATCATTCCGAAAGTCCCCGCTCCGTCGGTGGCGGCCAGGGCATACAGCCCCTCGTCCCCGCAGGCGGTGGGCAGCGCCTTGCCCAAACGGTAAAGGCGGTTGAAGAAAAGAAAGGCATAATAGGTTTTTTCCGGCCGCAGGGTGTAGTAATTGAACAGTCCGTTCCAGACGCCGGGTTGGGCATCGTAGTACATGAGCATGTCAATGGGATTGTTCTGTGCGCGGATCATGCATGCGGCGGTAAAGGCGGCGCCGCGGTGGCTGTGGATAAATTCGATGGAGTGGATAAAGTTTTCCGTCCAGCTTTCCACATAGTTCCATTCGTTGCAGATGCTTTCCGTTTCGGTAAAACCGTAGGAATCCAGCATCTCGCGAACCTTCTGTGAGCGATCTATATCCTCAGGCTGCTTACAGTAGCGGTGCCAGGAGTAGAAATCCAGCGGGAGCTGCCGCCGCTGCATCTCCGCAAGAAAATCCTCCGTCCAGGCGCGCGGCGTTGACATGGCAGGTCCGCCGATCTTCAGATGAGGGAAGCAGGCCTTTAAGTGACGAGCAGCGATCTCGAAAAAGTCAAAGAACTGCTCCTTGGTACCCGTCCAACAGGCGGGGTAGCCGTCCGGCTCGTTCCAGATCTCCCAATAGGTGATCTTATAGTGGAAGCCGTCCGCCCAGCCCTCAGTATAGTGGCGGATGATGTGCTCGCAAATGCGCGCCCACTTTGCAAAATCCTTCGGGGGGTGTACGCGGTATTTCTTTTCCCAGTGCTCGATGGTGCTGCCAAGGCGGTAGAAGACCTCCGTGCCGGCATCATTGATGGTGGTGAGATATTTATCCGTCACGGGAAAATCGTAGGAGGCGGGATCGGTTTCGTCGGCATCAAAGTTTGGGAAAACGGCATCAATATCCACGGTGTTCTCTCCACCGTAGCCGTGGTAAAGGGTGGAATCGTGGGTGCGGGCATAGGGGATACCGGCTTCCACCCATTCGGGAAAGTTCTGCCGGCACTGCACCGACCCCGCCCGGATGGGGCCGTTGTTGACGGCATGCATGGGCTTGATGGCGCCGGAGGGGGCGGAATAATCCACAGAAATGCGTTTCATCATGGCATACCTCCCTTGTGTTACAGGCTGCGCAGCAGCACAACGCTCTGCCGCGCCAGGGTGATGGTCTCGCCGGGGTGCCAGCGCCCCACGGCCACGCCGGGATGGTTCTCATCCAGGAGCAGGATCTCGTATTCCCCGGCGCCGCCGGCAAGCTCGGGGCAGAGGGTGCGGGGGGCGGCGGCATCCGCGTGGTCATAGTGGCAGAGCATGAGGGCGGAATGACCCTCTCCGTCGCAGGCTGCGGCGGCATAGAGCCCCTCCGCCGGGCGGGTGACGGCCACCGATGTGCCAAGCTTGTAGAGCGCATCAAAGAAGCGCAGGGTGTGGAAGGTCGGCAGAGGCCGCATGGTATAGAAATCAAAAAGTCCGTTAAAGGTGCAGGGACGGGCATCGTAGTACATCAGCATATCCACCGGCGCGCTGTCACAGATGAGGATGCAGCCGGCGGTAAAGGCCGCTCCCTTCATGCCGTGGATGACCTCTAGGGAAAGGACGAATTCATCCGTCCAGTTTTTGATGTAGTTCCACTCGTTGCAGATGCTTTCCGCCCCAGAGAAGCCGTACTTGTCCATCAGATCGCGGAAAAAATGCACCCGGTCGAGCATTTCCTCCGGGGTGCGGCAGTAGCGGTGCCAGGAGAAGAAATCCAGCCCGATGCCCCGGCGCTGCATATCCGCAAGGAAGGCCTCCGCAAAGGCGCGGTTGCCCGTTCCGGCGGGGCCGCCAATTTTCAGATGGGGAAAACAGGTTTTGAGATGCTGCGCCACTGCGGCGAAAAAGTCAAAAAACGCATCCTGCGTTCCCGTCCAGCAGCAGTCGCCGCAGTCGGCCTCGTTCCAGATCTCCCAGTAGGTCATTTTGTATCGGAAGCCTTCCGCCCAGCCTTCCGTATAGTGGCGGATGATATGCTCGCAAATGCGCGCCCACTTGGCATAATCCTTGGGCGGGTGGACGTGGTATTTTTTTACCCGGTGATCGATGGACTCGCCCAGGCGGTAGAAGATCTCGGTGCCGCAGGCATAGGTGTTGGCAATATATATGTCCGTCAGTTGAAAATCATAGGAGGCAGGGTCGGTCTCATCCGCATCGAAATTCGGGAAAATGCCGGAGATATCGATGGTGTGGTTAAGTCCGTAGGAATAGCAATGTCCCGTGTCATGCGTGCGGGCATAAGGCGCACCCATTTCCGGCCAGATATCGGAATTTCCCCGGCTTTGGCTGCTTCTTGCCTTGACGGGGCCGTTGTTGACGGCGTGCAGGGGCTTTACAGCGCCCTTTTCCGCCGCAAAATCGATAAGAATGCGCTCCATATCTATCCTCCTGTGCGATCGGATTTTCTGTAGGTGAGTATATCATAATATGGGGCACATTTCAAGAAAAACGACGGAGCCGCAGAAGAAAAAATGCCGCAAGGCTCACAAGAAAGCCCACCGGCACCGCGCTGATGCCATAGGGCTCCGCAAGACAGAAGCGCCAGAGGAAAACCGTTCCCGCGCCGCCAAGCATGGCGCCGGCTGCCGCCCGGGGCGGGGCGGAAAGGCCGAGGAGCGCCGCCGCCAGGGGAACCAGCAGCACCGGGCTCCAGAAGGTATAGGCAAAGGTGACGGCGGAAAGTACATCGGGAATGAAAAAGGCGATGGCGGCCGCCGCAGCGCCGGTGAGCACATTGGCCGCCCGGACGGCGAAAAGCTCCCCGCGGGCGGACATCCCCGGAAGAAATGCCCGCAGCACATCGCGCACCAGCCCCACCGATGCGCTGACCTGAAAGGAATCGGCCGTGGACAGCACCGCCGAAAAGAGGGCGGCGATGACCAGCCCCCGCAGCCCGGCGGGAACCACCCGGAGGATCATACTTTCCATGGCGTGGGAAAGCTCCCCGGCGGGGAGCACCTCCGCCGCCGCCAGCCCCACAAGCCCGGTGATGAGAAAAAAAGGGGCGGAAAGGCCGGCAGACAGGAGCACCGCCCGGGATGCCCTGCGCCGGTCGCCGCCCAGCAGCCGCTGCAGCCCCGGCGGGGAGAGCAGCTCCCCCAGCGCCATGGCAAAAAAGGCCGAAAGGGTGGCGGGGGAGAGGCTGGGCTGCCAGACCGCCGCCGGAAGGGCGGAAAGGCCGCCTGCCCTCCGCAGGGAAAGGAGGGTGAGCAGCGGCATGCCCACCATGAGAACGCAGAATTGCACCGTATCCGCCCGGATAACGGCGCCGAGACCGCCCACGGTGGAATAGAGGGTGGCGGCGGCGGTGCCAAGCAGGATGCCCCAAAGGCGCGGCAGGCCGAGAAAGGTCTCAAACAGGGTGCCCATCACGCCGATCTGCGCCCCGAGGATGCCGGCGGAGAGCAGAAAGGAAAAGACCCCCGTGGCCGTGCGGGCGCCCTCGCCGTAGGCCGCGGCCATGACCTCGCCCGCCGTGGTCGCTCCGGCGGGAAAGCGCATCCGGGGCAGAAGCAGGCCGAGGCACAGCCAGCCGAGGCTGAAGCCGCAGAGAATGAGGGCGGGGGTGATGCCCCCGGCGGCGCAGGCCGCCGCATTGCCGGAGGAAAAGCCGCCGCCGATAAACCCGGCGGAAAGGGTGGCCACCAGCGCAAAAAGCCCCGGCGAGGAGCGGGAAAAGCCCCCCATATCCCGTGCCCTTCCGCCCGTAAGCCCCACGGCGGTGAGAGCCGCGAGATATAAAATGAGAATCAAAGCGTCCATGGCGGCACACCTCCCCCAAAAATTTTGCCTGTAGGGAAGAATATGACCGGAAAGGGAAATTCATGCGCAAAAAAAGGAGTCCCGGGCAGGGACTCCTTGCGGAATATGCGGATTTATTTCCACTTGAAGGTGGCGAGGCCGTAAATGTAGAGGAAGAGGATGACCGCCGGGATGAAATAGCGGAAGAGGGGCTTCATCCAGGGCTTGACCTTCAGGCCGCGGCCGGCATTGGCCTCCGCGATGAAGTTGTCCCATCCCCAGCCCCACTTGTTGCAGCAGAAGAGGGCAAAGAGCAGGCTGCCGATGGGCAGCAGGTTGGTGCTGACGATGAAATCCCACAGATCCAGGAAGCTGGAGCCGGGGCTGAAGGGGTGGAAGGGGATAACGGAATTGCCCAGGGCGGTGGTCAGGGCGATGAGGAAGATGCCGATGCCGCAGATGAGGCAGCCCTTTTTGCGGCTCCAGCCGGTGAGCTCCCGCACGCAGGCGAGGATGTTTTCAAAAACGGCAAGCACCGTGGAGAAGGCGGCAAAAACCATAAACAGGAAGAAGACCGAGCCCCACAGGCGGCCGCCGGGCATATTGCGGAAGACGGTGGCCATGGTGTCAAAAAGCAGGGAGGGGCCGGCGCCCACCTCCAGATCGTAGGTAAAGCAGGCGGGGAAGAGAATAAGGCCGGAAACAAAGGCCACAAAGGTGTCCAGCACCAGGATGTTGATGCTCTCGCCCAGCAGGGAGCGCTCCTTATCGATATAGCTGCCGAAGATGGCCATGGAGCCGATGCCGAGGGAGAGGGTAAAGAAGGCCTGGTTCATGGCGGCAACGACGGTGGAGCCGGAGATCCTGGAGAGGTCGGGCAGCAGATAGAACTTCAGACCCTCGGGGG
>JAFXIE010000066.1 GCA_017533425.1 Clostridia bacterium
CCTCGGATCTCAGCCTTGAAGAGAAGTAAAGCTTCTGTGAAACGGAGACAGATATATGGATTTTCTTATAATTACGGGCCTTTCCGGCGCGGGTAAGAGCCGGGCGGCGGATGTGCTGGAGGATCTGGACTACTATTGTGTGGACAATTTGCCCATCGCCCTCATGACCCGCTTTGCAGAGCTGTGTATCGCCACCGGCGGCCGCTATGAAAAGGTGGCCCTGGTCACTGATGTGCGCGCAAAAAACAGCTTCAGCGAGCTTATAAACACCATCGACCAGCTCAAGGATATGAACTGCGATGTGCGCATCCTCTATATGGATGCGGATGTGCCCACCATAGTGCGCCGCTATAAGGAGACGCGCAGGCCCCACCCACTGGCGGTGCGGTGCGGCTCCATCGAGGATGCGGTGCACAAGGAGATTGACCAGCTTGCCCAGATAAGGGAGCGGGCGGATTTCATCGTCAATTCTTCCACCCTCACCCTGGGCGCACTGCAGCACAAGCTCTTTGATCTTTTTGCCGGCGAGGGCAAGAAAAGAGAAATAGACGTGACGGTGCTCTCCTTCGGCTATAAGCACGGTGTGCCTCTGGATGCAGACCTTGTCTTCGACGTGCGTTTTCTCCCCAATCCCTTCTATGTGGAAGAACTGCGCCATCTCACCGGTCTTGACCGGCCGGTGGCGGAGTATGTTTTCGGCTACCAGCAGACCCGCAGCTTCATGGAGAAAATTGAGGATATGCTGGACTTCCTGCTGCCCAACTATATCGAGGAGGGCAAGCTGAACCTGACGGTGGCCATCGGCTGCACCGGCGGTCATCACAGAAGCGTGGCCATTGCCGCTGCCCTGAACGAGTATCTCAAGGCCAAGGGCATTAGCTCGGTGAATGTGAACCGAGATATAGAAAAATAAGAGGTATAGTATGTCATTTTCCTCTGATACCAAGGCCGAGCTCTGCCAGGCCAAAATAGAGAAAAAATGCTGCGCCGTGGCGGAGAGCTACGGCGTGCTGCTCTACTGCAACACCTTTTCTCCCCGGGAGATCAGGATAATCACTGCCAGCCGCGACTTTGCCGCAAGGCTGCCCAGGCTTTTCAAAAAGGCCTTCGGCCTGAGCTTTGACACTCTCCCTCCGGAGGGTGCTGCCGGCAAATGCAGCTTCGGCATAAGTGATCCCCGGAAGATAAAAACCATATTTGAAGCCTTCGGCCTTGAGCCGGAGGAGCATATCTCCCACCATCTGAACTTTGGCGTCATCGAGGAGGATTGCTGCCGCACATCCTTTGTGCGGGGGGCCTTCCTTGCCGGCGGCAGTGTCACCGATCCGGAAAAGCGCTACCATCTGGAGCTGGCTACCCCCCACCACTCCGTCAGCCGGGAGAGCTACTCCCTGCTGCTGGATATGGGCTTTTCACCCCGGGAGACCGGCCGGGCCGGAAACTCCCTGCTCTATTTCAAGCAGGCCGACGCCATCGCCGACTTTTTCATCACCATCGGCGCCTCCGCCACTGCCATGGACATTATGACCGCCAAGGTGGAAAAGGAGATGCGCAACACCATCACCCGCCAGACCAACTGCGACAACGCCAACATCGACAAGACCATTGCCGCCGCCCAGGCCCAGATAGACGCCATCCGCGC
>JAFXIE010000067.1 GCA_017533425.1 Clostridia bacterium
ATCTTGCAGCCTGTTTGTCGGACGAATGGAGCAATACACACGAGAAATCTCTGATTCATGAATCTGAAACCCTCTGTTTATCGGTAATTGACGACTGCCATGATGAAGATATACGTTATGAAGCAATTTGCACATTAAGCAGTATTTATAACGAATTGGGAGAAATAAAAAAAGCGCGAAGTACTTTAGAATTGCTCTCGCCTATGAAGTACTGCCGCGAAACTGCTCTTGCTTGCGGAATAGGTGACGGAAATACAGAATTCTACATTCAAGACGAGATTGATAAATTTACCGATGGCTTGGGATTGTCTATCCACAATCTTGTACTACATGAAGATTTGCCGGACGATTCATCTACTTGGAATAAAAAAATTGAAATGCTTACCATTTCCAATCGTTTGTATAAGATGATATACGGAGATAACCTTATGTTTTATCATACACGGCTTTCACGAAACTATTGGTTGATCTCCACCTATCAGATTGCGCAAGGCAAAAATGCGGAAACGCTTGAATCTCTTGAAAAAATGTGTTATCACGCTATTGAATATGATAAAGCGTATATCAATGACCACGGTAAATATTTTACGTCAATTCTTACCGACAAATTGATTTATCCTGAACCGAGCAAAGACTTTCACGAGTGTACAGAACACACAGAATGCTATCATATTCTTAAACAAATGAAGCATCCTCGATATGATTGCATCCGTCAAGATTCACGTTTTGTTTCAATTATTGAGAGATTAAATCAGCATGCTAAATAAGTTATTCTTGCCCCGCCTCGTGCGGGGCTTCGCTTTTGTGTCCACAAAAGCAGTGCTTGTCAGGAAAATTGACAAGGTATAGATGAACATAAAAGAAAGGCTCCCTCCGGGAGGGAGCTCCCGACGAAGTCGGGTGAGGGAGAGCGCGTTGCGATAAAATTTGTTAAAAACTAAAGTCACGCGGGCTCCTTTCGTCACGCTTCGCGTGCCACCTTCCTCCCGGAGGAAGGCTATTATGCTACTACCCGACAGTAAGCAAAAGGAGTACGAACAAATGCCCGTACTCCTATTGTTTTTTCGTCAGGTAAAACCTGCTTTATGGAAGGCACCCCTTGGCGGTGTTTTTTTGTTGGTGCCTGATGGTATGGATCGAATCCTGTATAGAGCGCAAGCCTGCGCCCTGCGCGGTGTCTATTTCTTTTATTCCTTTTTCATCAGCTCTGCATAGACCCGGAAGGCCTCTTTTTCGCTTCTGTCCCGGCGGAGGAGACCGTATTCGCTGACATCGTCGGCGATGCCGTTATCTTTGGGCCAAAGATGGTCGGCATAGAGCCAAACCGATGCGCCGTTTGCAGTTTTCCTTGCTCCGGCATATTCGGCGGCCACAGCGGCGGCCTGAATTTTCTCATCCTCCGGCCCGTCAAAGGAATCGCAGGTGCGGTAGCCATACTCCGTGACGATGACCGGCTTGTCGGGGAAGTCTGCGCGCAGCCCTCTGACCGTTTCGGCAATGGCCTCGCCGGCCTCGGCGGGGTCAAAATCCGCATTTTTGTTATAAATGCGACCGAAAATGGTGCGGTAGGTGTTAAAGCAGATGACATCATCCTCCCGGAAGAAGCTCTTGCGCTCCTTATGGCGGGAATGGTTGGATACATGGGTTGCAAGGCGGGTGGGATCCATCGATTTTGCGATGCGGATGAGGGCATCCTGATTGCGGATGACGCATTCCTCCGGCTCCTCGTTTTCGTTGGATACGCTCCAAATGATGACCGAGGGGTGGCTTCTGTCCCGGCGGATCATCCGTTCAAGGCATGTGCGGGCATGGAAGTAGACGGCCTCATTGGGGCATTTTGCATCGGGTTCTGTCATGCCGATGCGGGTCGCGGGATACCCGCAGAGAGGGATTTCCACAAGCAGGCAGAGACCGAGCCGGTCGGCAGTCTGCAGCTCCCGCACATCGCGGGGATAATGGCACATGCGTATGAAATTTGCGCCGCTTTCTTTGATTTTTTTAAAATCCTCCGTCACAACCCTGACGTTTGCCGCGCCGCCGGAGGTGGGGTGATCTTCGTGGCGGTTAAAGCCCTTCAGGAAGATTTCCTTGCCGTTTAAGAGGATCTTTCCGTCCTTTGCCTCCACCGTGCGGAAGCCGAAGGTGCGGGACACTCTGTCCAATGGGGTTCCGTCGCGCAGCAGGGTGAATTCTGCGCGGTAGAGTGTGGGCGTATCGGGAGACCAGGGGGAAATATTTGCAAGCGTGTGCTGTGCGGAATATGAATTGCCGTCGCAGTCCGCCGCATCACAGGACAGCACATGCCCGTCCGAATCTGTGATCTTTACCTCGAGGGTAAGGCCTTCGCAATCTCCGCAGCGCTCTGCCCGGAGACTGGTATTGCCCAGGTGATCGCCCGTGACATAAGCATCGGAAAGAAAGGCGTCGCCCGTGGCATAGAGGGTGATATCCCGAATGATGCCGCCGCAGTTCTTCCAGAAGAAGGAGGTGGGCAGCTGTCCGGGTGTGCGCCGGGTATCCACCCGCAGAGAGAGTGTCTCCTCGCAGCCGGGGCGGACGAAATCGGTGATCTCTGCCTCAAAGGGGAGGAATCCCTCCTCATTTTTGCAGATGTGGCTCTCGCCGATGAAAACAGAGCAGTCATAATTGACGGCATCAAAGCGCAGAAAGACCCGGCGGCCGCAATACGTGCCGGGAATACGGATGCGCCTGCGGAACCAGTAGACCCCCGCGGCATGGGGACGCTCGGGTATGCAGTGGGCGATATCCGCCGGAAGAGAAACCTTGCGCCAGCCGACCTCCGGCTGCGCATCAGTAAACCAGACGGATGAGCCGGTGGGATCCTCACGCATCTCCCATGCACCGCCAAGATCCTGCGCGCTGCGAATGCTGTCAAATTCCATTAACATAGCTGCATTTCCCCCAAAATCATAAATCTTAACTTTATTATTGCACAGCACGGCATTGTGTGTCAACAGCCGTTGACAAAAAATCCTGCATGTGGTATTCTTAATCCGTGGAAAGCCGCAAAATCTCTGCATCCGCAGCGCGTAATGCGCACCTGTCTGCCGCGAATTGAATGCTTCGCGGCATTTTTTATGCCATGACGGCGAAAACTAAGATCGGAGATTCTTTGAATGGAACCGAATTACAGAAACCCCAAGCGCTATAACACCTCGAAATACCCCATCCGCCAGCCTCTGATCCTGGCCTGGCTCATTGCGCTGCTGTCGCGCATCGTGCTCATCGGCAAGGACTATACGGTGGAGAAGATCAACATGGAGGGCATCAAGCCTCCCTATATGCTGCTCTCAAACCACATGTATTTCATCGATTTTGAGATCGCCGCCATGGGAACCTTTCCCCACCGCGTCAACAATGTGGTCAGCGTGGACGG
The DNA here is from genome assembly GCA_017533425.1 of Clostridia bacterium. GTDB lineage: Bacteria > Bacillota > Clostridia > Oscillospirales > QAMX01 > RGIG1911. The sequence goes on from JAFXIE010000067.1 coordinate 3,398, forward strand.
CTATTACCGCCGTCCTTGGCTGATGGAGCTCATCGGCTGCATCTGCAAGCGCAAATTTGTCAACGATCTGCACCTGGTTCGCGCCATCAATAAGGTACTAAAGCGCGGGGATATCCTCTGCATGTATCCCGAGGCGCGCTACACCCCCATCGGAACGACGGCCTATCTGCCGCCATCCTTAGGTAAGCTCATCAAGATGAACAATGTGCCCGTGGTTGTCAATATCCATCACGGAAACCATCTGCACACCCCCTTCTGGAATTTCCGCAAGCCCCGCAAGGTGCCGATGTACATGACCATGACCTGCATTCTGCGCCCCGAGGAGATAGCAAAGCTTACGGCAGAGGAGATCAATCTCCGGCTGCAGGAGGCCTTCCGGTACGATGAATACGCCTATCAGAAGGAAAGGGGCATCCGTATCACGGAAGAATACCGGGCAGAAGGGCTGCATAAGGTGCTCTACCAGTGCCCTTCCTGCGGCAAGGAATTCTGCATGAATTCCGTCGGCGCGGAGCTTTTCTGCGAGGCCTGCGGCAAGCGCTGGCTTCTTACCGAGGAGGGCAGCCTTCGTGCCCTGTCCGGCGAGACGGAGTTTTCCCATGTGCCCGATTGGTTTGCCTGGGAACGCGAGAATGTCATTCGCGAGGTACTTGAAGGAACCTACCGCTTTGAGGATGAGGTGGATGTCTATTCCATGCCCCGCTGCTGGAAATTTGAATATCTCGGCGGCGCGCATATCACCCACGATCCCGAAGCCGGCTTTGTGCTCTCCGGCCATTATCGCGGAAAAGACTGGCGCATCCAGCGCCTGCCCGGCGGCATGAACAGCCTGCATGTGGAATACGACTATTGCTATCTCCGCCCCGAGGACTGCTTTGATATTTCCACGGAAAATGATTCCTTCTACTGTTATCCGACGAAGAAAAATGTAATTACAAAGCTTGGCTTTGCTGTTGAGGCTGCCCACCAGCTGCATCAGGCAAAAATTGCGGAGCAAAAGGCTGCGAGAAGGAGACTGGCGCAGGAAAATGGATGAGAAAAACTTTAATCTGAATCTCAAAACCCCTTATGAGCCGGCGTCAGAGGCTGCCTGGTGTGAATACCCGCGTCCGCAGCTGAAACGGGATTCCTACCTTAGCTTAAACGGCAGCTGGAGCCTTTCCCGGCGGCGGGATGCGGGAGACGAGTTTGTCGGCGAGATTTTAGTTCCGTTTCCGCCGGAATCCCGGCTTTCTGGCATTGAAGGCAGCCTTGAAAAAGGGGAGAGGTGGGTCTATTTCCGCACCTTTTCCTTGCCGGAGAGCTTTACAGCCGGCCGCGTCATCCTCCATTTCGGTGCGGTGGATCAGATCTGCGAAGTCCGCGTAAACGAAAAATTGGTTTGCCGTCATGCGGGTGGATATTTGCCCTTCTCTGCGGATATCACCGATGCGCTTCATGCGGGCGAAAACCGCATTGAGGTGGTGGTGCTGGACGATCTGTCGCACGATTTGCCTTATGGAAAGCAGCGCCGCCGCCGCGGCGGCATGTGGTACACCCCCATCTCCGGCATCTGGCAGCCGGTGTGGATGGAGTGCGTGCCGGAGTGCCATATCGAAAAGCTGCGCATCACGCCGGAGCTTACCCGCGTTCGCATTGAGGTTTTTGGCGGGGCGGAGAGAAAGCATATCGAGATTCCCGCGGCAGGTATTTCTGCGGATTTCTCCGGCGATGTGTTTGAAACGGAAATTTCCGATCCCCATCTCTGGACGACGGAGGACCCCTGGCTTTACCGCTTTGCACTTACGGCGGGGGAGGACCGGGTGGAATCTTATTTTGCCCTGCGGACGGTTTCGGTGGAGATGCGGGGAGAGCTTCCGACCATCTGTCTGAACGGAAAACCCCTCTTTTTCCACGGACTTCTTGACCAGGGCTATTTCAGCGACGGCATTTATCTGCCGGCCAGCCCGGAGGGCTTCCGCGATGACATCCGCCGCGCAAAGGCGCTGGGCTTCAATATGCTGCGCAAGCACATCAAGTTGGAGCCGGATATCTTTTACTATGAATGCGACCGGATGGGCATGCTGGTTTTTCAGGACATGCCGAATTCCGGCAGATACCGCTATTTTTGGGATACGGTCTTGCCGACGGTCGGTCTCCGCCATGCGCTTCCGCGTCATGCCGGAAAGGCGAGGCGGGATGCCTTTGAGAGCATGTGCCGCGAGATCGTCGAACGGCTGTATAACCACCCTTCGGTGGTCTACTACACCATATTCAACGAGGGCTGGGGACAGTATGACACCACAAGGATCTACCGGGAGCTGAAGGCGCTGGATCCATCCCGCGTCTGGGATGCGGCCTCCGGCTGGTTTAAGGGCAGTGAGAGCGATGTGAAATCCGAGCACATTTATTTCCGAAAGATCCGCCTGAAGCCCCATGCGGCGCAGCCTCTGGTGCTCTCGGAATTCGGCGGCTATTCCTGCAGGATCGATGGCCATTGTTTTAATCTTAGAAAGAATTACGGCTATTCCACCTGCCGGGATGCTTCTGCCTTTACCGATGCACTGCAGCGCCTTTACAGGGAGGAAATTATACCTGCGATCCGCGGTGGACTCAGCGCCGCCGTGCTCACCCAGCTCTCCGATGTGGAGGATGAGACCAACGGCTTGCTGACCTATGACCGTCAGGTAGTTAAGGTGGATGAAGCGATTATGCGTTCCCTTGCAGATGAGTTGCACGATGCATTTTTAATGAGATCATGAAATGTGGAGGTTATGTGTATGCATGTCTACCCCGTTCAGCCCTGCGAGCTGATATGTAAGGACTACCGTGTGCGCATCAACGGTGCGGAGATTCCTCTTGATTCCGCCCGTGTTTCTGCGATGCCGTTCAACCGCCGCTGGCCGGGACATCAGAGACAAATCGAGCAAACGGAGCTTTGCAATTTTCTGTCTTTTTGTGTTGACGGCCCGGTTGAGATTGAGGTGATACCCAACAAGCCCTTTGATCCGGATCGGCTTGAGATCCGTCCGGCGTCACTTGGGATTCGTCCGGTCTGTGCAGACGGTGTGATCCGATTTGTTCTTCCTTCTGCTGCCTATTTCACCCTTGAACCCTGGGGAAGGCATGGCGCTCTCCACTTCTTTGCAGATCCTCCGGCAGATTATTGCTATATTCCCGATCAAAAAACATATTACTTTGCTCCCGGCATACATGATGCGGGTCTGATTGAACTAAAATCGGGAGAAACGCTCTTTATTGATGAGGGCGCACTTGTGTATGGCCGTATTCTTGCGGAGGATGCGGATGATATTGCCATCCTCGGCCGCGGAATTCTTGACAATAGCCGGGAAAAAGAGGTCATTCTCTTTGAGGTCAATGCAGAGAATAACGATGCCGACGTGGGCAATGCCAGCCGAACCCACGCTGTGGAGCTTCGGTACTGTGATCGCGTGAAGATCGAGGGTATTACCATTCGCGATTCACTCTGTTATAACATTAAGCCCTCCGGCTGCCGGAATTTGGAGATCAGCCACGTCAAACTCATCGGAAACTGGCGCTTTAATTCCGACGGAATCGATATGCACAACTGCGAGGGCGTTCATATTCACGATTGTTTTCTGCGCACCTTTGATGATTCCATCTGCATCAAGGGCTTTGATTTCTTCTTTGCCGAGGATCCCGCCCAGGCGACCTATGATGCCATCCATCATGACGGAGAGGTCTTTGATACCTTCCGGAATGCGCTGGTGGAGCGCTGCACCGTATGGAACGATTGGGGCATTTGCCTTGAAATCGGCGCTGAGACCCGGGCGGAGGAGATCTGCGACATTGTCTTCCGGGATTGTGATATCATCCATACTACCTCACTTGTGCTGGACTGCTTCAATGCTGATTATGCCCATGTGCACGATGTTTTGTATGAAAATATTCGGGTGGAGTATGACGATATCATCCCGCAGCCAAAGATCCAGACCTCCGATGCGGACAAATATGTGCAGACAGATCCCGATTATGCGCCGCAGCTTCTCTCTGCCCGCGTTTCCTACAATGCCGAGTACTCCGACAAAAGCCGCCGCGGCATCAACCGGGGGATCACCTTTAAGGATATCTACCTTACCGGCCGACAGCTCCCACGCCTGCGCTTTGATGGGTACGACGCGGAGCATATGACCTCAGATATTCGTGTTGTGAACCTCGTATATAACGGTGTGCCGGTCAAATCCCTTCCCCCGGAGCGGATACGCATCAACGAATTCTGCGCAAATATTGAACTCTTCAAAGAATGAATTGTCATAAAAAAGCCTGCCGCTTAGACGGGTGCTCGTAAGACAGTAATTCTAAAAAATTACTATTTTACGGCATCTGTCTGACAGGGTTAGAAAACAACTACGAAAAGAACGATGTCGAGTCGAAAGACTTAACATCGTTCTTTTTCTATCTCAAAATCATTGAAATTACGGAGGTTTTACCATGAAACACCTATTGTCTTGCGAGTTTAACTTTGATACGGTCTGTGCGGAGCTGAAGTTCTCAGACGGTACTATGATTGCCATTGATACCATTGCGGTTGAAAATAAGGTAGCAGACAATATGTATCAGCGGTCAGAACTTGACTATCTTATCTACAATGATCCGATTGCATACGCCGATCTGATACTCAACGGCAATCCTGAAGCCTACCTTAAGACAGTAACAGAATACAAACCGCTTGATTGATTTTCTCACGCTCCAAGGTAATCTTGGTGCGTGTTTTCAAAAAGTTACACTTTAATGTGATGAATTATTCCGTACCATCTTGAAAAAATGAGGAAAACCATGTATTATAATGTGTGTACACACAACAAAAATCACCGGCTATTGCACTTATTGAAAGCGAAAAGGTATCGTTATACAAGGTTACCCACGGCAACAGTATCGTGTTTGACGGCGGTGTATTTGATATAATTTTGTAATTGGGGGAACCGTATGAAAATTGCACTTGCCTCGGCACGAATTGTTGACCGAGATATAAACTATAACCTTTCACAGATGAAATGCTATATGAAAGAAGCGAAAACAAATGGTGCAGACCTTGTATGCTTTGGCGAAGCCTTTCTTCAAGGGTTCAATGCTCTCTCGTGGCAGTATGAAGAAGATAGGAAAATAGCATTGGCGACTTCTTCGAAGGAATTTAATCAAATAAGGACATTGACCAAAGAAATCGGTATTGATGTTTTATTTGGATATAACGAGCTCGAAGATGATATTCTCTATTCATCCTGCGCTCTAATTTCAAGTGGTGAGATCATCCATAACTATCGTCGCATTTCAAGAGGATGGAAAGAATACTCCAAAACGGATGAACACTACAAAGAGGGTTCGTCAGTTGAAGTGTTTGACTATAAAGACAAGAAATGTGTAATTGGTCTGTGCGGCGATCTGTGGGATTACCCCGAAAGATTTGCTCTTGGTGAAGATCTCCTTTTGTGGCCCGTGTATGTGTGCTGGACAAAAGAAGAATGGGAAAATGGCGGTAAGCTCGAATACGCAGAGCAAGCGAAACTGTGTTGCGAAAATACTCTGTATATCAACTCCATCTGTGATGGTGATGCCTTTGGTGGCGCAGCTCAATTCTTCGAAGGTAAAATTCAAAGAGAACTGCCGATTCTCAATGAAGGTTTGCTTTATGTGACGATATAAATACGATTGGCTTAACAAATGTACTTTTCAAAATGGAGGTATGAGGATG
>JAFXIE010000068.1 GCA_017533425.1 Clostridia bacterium
AGAAAGCGGTCAGACCGGGCAGATCCTGCCGACACTGGATAAGATCCCGGAGATCTATTTTACCAAGCTTGAGCTGATCGCCTCCCTTCTGGAGGGAGATGCCAGCTATGAGGCGGCACAAAAGCAGAAAGCTCTTTCCGCAGAAAAACTGGTCACCATGCTGACGGTTGCCGGAAAGCGGCTGCAGGAAAAGGGAGAGGCAGAAAAAGCAGTTTCGCAGTTTAAAATCGCTCAAAAGGTAATGGATGCCTTTGCAGAGGATTTTCTGGAAGACCTGTGGTTCACAGCCACGGTTTATGACGGCATGAGACCGCAGCGCGAAGAAATCGAAAAGCTGCTTGCAGAATAACGTCTGTCACACACCATCAAAAAAGAGCCCGAAATTTCGGGCTCTTTTTCTATTCTGTTCTCATCAATTCCGCTGCCGCCTTATACACTTCCGGCAGCGCGTCTCCTTCCACAAAGGTCAGGCTGTGCAGCGCCCGGGTGGCACAGAGATAGAGCCGGCGGCGGTCCTCTGCCGTACCTTTTCGGGAATGTGCAAAGGCATCCACGGCGATGACCCGATCAAACTCCAGCCCCTTGGCCAGCAGCAGGGGCAGCAGGATGACCCGGCCGCTGATGACCTGATCGGGGGAGTCCAGCACCTGCAGCCCCTCGGTTTCGCCGATCTCATCGGCAAGCCGACGCGCCGCCGATGCCGTCGGAACGATGATACCGCAGAGACCTTCCCCCCGGTGCAAAAGCAGCTCCCGGATGCATTTTGCCGGATCCTCCGTTCGGATAAACCGGGGTTGTTCTCCCGCCCGCCGGAAATATTCCGCCTCGTCGGTCTCAGAAAGCAGAGCAAAGGCAAGCGCATTGATGGGACCGGTGCAGCGGTAGCTTTTTGGGAGCCGCAGCACGCGCAAATCTTTTCCAAAGACGCGCACAAAATCCGCCTCCGCCGCGAGACTCACAGGCTCTGTCACCGCCTGCCGCAGATCGGCAAGGAGGGTAAACTCACTCTCCGGCCACAGTGCCCGCAAAAGAAAGAGCTGCAGAAGACTGTAATCCTGTGCCTCGTCCACCAGAACGTGCGCGCACCGCCGGTCAGGCTCCGCAAGCCCAAGCTTCAAACGCAAAAACGCCAGCAGCAGCGCATCCTCAAAGGAAAGTTTTTCCGACCGGCAGGACTCTGCGCCAAGCTCTTTTTTCAGCCGGGCGAGATGGTACTCTGCATGGATGTGGTTTAGCTTCTCAAAACGCTGCAGCGCCTCCTCCGTCCAGGCACGGAATCTGTTCTGCAGCCGCCATTCCGCCTCCTGCATACCGTCCACATCGTCCTCCTGCAGAAGGGCAGTCACAAGCGCTTCCCGGTGATCCAGCAGATAATTGTCATACCGATGCCGGATCTCCCGCCGGATGGCCTCTGCCGCCGCCGGAAAGGATACCGGCCGGAAGGCTTCCATACGCGCCGTGAGTTCCTCTCCGCCGATGAGCAGCACATCCCCCGCCCACAGATCGGGGCAGCTAAATCGGTGGCCGTCGATACGCTCGGAAAGCTTTTGCAGAAAATCTCCGCCGCACATGCGGCGCAGGGCATTTGCCCGGGGCGAACGGGGATCGGTCTCCAGAGCGGTCAGCTGCTCCATCCGTGTCTCTGTACACACGCCCGGCAGGAGGGCGGACAGCACCTCTTCAAAAACCGGCTGATGCAGCGGCTCCTCGCCCAGCTCCGGCAAAAGCCCCGCCACGTATTCGCTGTAGATTGCGCTGTTTGAAATGACCGTCACGTTCTCTGCACGCAGCCGGTCTCTGCGGTGATAGAGCAGATAGGCCAGCCGGTGCAGTCCCACGCTGGTTTTTCCGCTGCCCGCAGGCCCGAGCACCAGCAGCTGCTTATCCGTACCGTTGCGAACGACGGCATTCTGCTCCTGCTGGATCGAGCCGACGATATTTTTGATGTGTCCGTCCGAAGGGGCGGACAGAGCATCCGCCAGCACCTCATCCCGCAGAAAGGAGGCGGAATCGTACATCCGCAGGCACCGCCCGTTTTCGATTGTATACTGCCGCCGGCCCAGCACCTCCACCGGCCGAGGGCCCAGCGGGGTGTCATAGGAGGCCGCCCCCCGGTCGCAGGTGTAAAAGGGTTCGCTGACCGGCGCGCGCCAGTCGTGCACATAGTGCCGAAGGCTTTTGGGATCCCTCAGACTGTGTAGTCCGATATAGATCTCCTCGCGATCTCCCTCATCCAGCAGATCCACCCGCCCGAAATAGGGACTTTTTCGCTGCTTCTGCAGACGAAGAAGCTGCCGTTCCGTTTCGATACGACTTCTGTCCGCCTGCCCGATCTCCGTATAGGCGACATTCAGCGCCAGCACATCGTCGAAATCGCGCACCATATCCCGTCCGGCTTCCCGCTGCTCCTGCATGATGCTGCGGAGGTTTTCCTCGATTCTCTGCAGCTGTGCCGTGCATTCCGCCCTCCGCTCGTCGATAAAGGACAGCGTTTCACGAAGATAGTTTTCTTCCGTTATCCGTTCTCTTTCGTCCATCCGCATCCCGCCTTTCCGGATTTTACATTAAGTATATGTTTACCTGGCGAAATATACAAGACTTGTATTTATTCCGGATATATGGTATAATATTTACAGAAAAAAAGAGCCCGATTCCCGTGGGCTTCATAAAACAGTTAATCCGACCTATGGTTACGAACATAGGTCGGATTTTTGTATTGTGTATCGGGTTCGGAAAGGCTCCCTTGTGTGGGCAGAGCCGCATATGACGCACTACACCGAATAGTGTATAGAAGTGCGCCCTTCTATCAGGTCGACATATTGGAATTTATTGCTGTTGAAAGTCCTCTACTGTACTTTTGAAAATCTGATAAATTCATATGGTAATCCAATATCTTCAGAATATTTACTAATTTCGGCTCTTTCGTCATCATTCATTTCGTCATAGAAAGGGCGTTCTGATACTTTCCAGTATGTTTTAACTTCGTCAATTTTCAATACATCACCCCATGGGGCAGTATATAGTTTTCCGACTTTATATTTTCCGATTTCTTTATATACCCTTGTGGTATAACAATACCCCAGTTTATTTAAATAATTTTGAATTGACTCATATTCATGTTTAGGGAATGATATTTCTTCCAACATACAATAAACCTCCTAACAATGTAAAACACAGAATTTCATTATAATGTTCAATACAAATTCCAGTTTGTCTAATTGTTTTATCCATTCTATCACGTTGCTGTAAGGTACACAAGAACAGTCCCGGCAGATACTCCTGCCGGGACTGCAACTGTTTTACGAAGCCCCGACATTTCTCGGGCTCTTTTCTTATTTTGCATATGTTTTCCGGCCTTCGCGGAAGAGATCGTTGCCTTCGGCATCGATGGCGCAGATGAGGGGAAAATCCGCAAAGGTGAGGCGCTTGACCGACTCGCATCCCAGCTCGGGGTAGGCGATGACCTCGCAGGCGGTGATATGCCTTGCGGCGAGGGCTCCGGCGCCGCCGATGGCGCAAAGATAGAGGGCGCGGTTTCTCCGCACGGCCTCCACGACCTCCGGGCTTCGCTCCCCCTTGCCGATCATGGCCGCAAGGCCGAGATCCAGCAGGCGCGGGGCAAAGGGATCCATGCGGCTTGCCGTGGTGGGCCCGCAGGCGCCGATAACATGCCCCGGCGGGGCAGCGGTGGGGCCGGCATAGTAGATGACGGCATCCTTCAGGGGAAAGGGAAGCTCCTCCCCCGCCTCGATGGCGGCCAGAATGCGCTTATGGGCGGCATCCCGGGCGGTGTAGACGGTGCCGGACAGGCGCAGGGAATCCCCGGCGCGCAGCTCGGAGACGCGGGCGCGCAGCTCCTCCGTCCGGAAGGACTTCGGCTCAGTCATTTTCCTCCGCCTTCTCCCCGGGGGCAGGCAGACCCGCCGTGCGGATCTCCTCCACAGCCGCCAGCATTTCCCGGCGGGTGTCCGCAAAGGTTCCGTTGAGCCCGCGGAGCATTTCCATATACTCATTCATGGCGGCGAGGGCACCGGCAACCTTGCGGTCAGCCTCCTCGCTGAAGCGGCCAAGCAGCCCGGCGGCGGAATCCACCCGGTCGCGCACGGTGGCGGAGATGAGCTCCACGCGCTTCTCGCTTTCCTCGGTGACGGCATCCGCCCGGCGGCGGGCAGCGATCTCCAGATCGACGAGATACTGCTTTTCCGCCCCGAGATCCTCGCAGGCGCGGGAAAGCTCGCCGAATTTCTGCTCCAGCTCCGCAAGATGGGCCTTGAGCTCCGCATTTTCGGAAAGCACGGCGGAAAGCAGGTTTTCCTTGGCCTCCAGCGCGGTTTCGGCTCCCTCCGCCCGACGGCGCAGCTCCTCTGCGCTCTCCGCGGCGGCGCGCAGGGAATCCCGCGCCTCCTCCGCCCCGGCGATCCGGTCGGAAAGAGCTGCATTTGCCTCCTTCAGCGCGGAAATTTCCTCCTCCAGCGCGGCTTTTGCGCTCTGGAAGCGGCGGTTTTCCTCGGTGATGAAGGTGATCACATCGTTGCAGTTGTAGCCTCCGAAGACGGAGGTGCGAAAACGTCCGTTAGCGGCCATGGTAAAACCTGCCTTTCGGTGATTTTTACTTGATAGAGCGAACGCGGATGATGCCCTCCACCTCGTAGAGGTGCTGCAGGGTGGCATCGGAAACGTCACCCACCACATCCAGCATGGTGTAGGCAAAATCCTTCTTGGACTTGGAGATGATGTTCTCGATATTGATGCCCTTGGCTGCCATGGCGGCAGAGATGGTGGAGATCATGTTGGGAATGTTGCGATGGATGACGCAGAGGCGGACGGCGCCGGCGCTGCGCTCCATGGAAACATTGGGGAAGTTGACGGAATTCTTGATGTTGCCGTTCTCCAGGAAGTCGATCATCTGCTCGGTGGCCATTCTTGCGCAGTTGTCCTCGCTCTCGGGGGTGGAAGCGCCCAGATGGGGGATGCAGACGGCACCGGCCATGGCCAGGGTCTTGGCATTGGGGAAGTCGGTGACGTAGCTTGCGACCTTGCCGCTTTCCAGGGCAGCGGCCATATCGTCATCGTTGACCAACTCGCCGCGGGCGAGGTTGATGATGCGGACGCCGTCCTTCATCTTGGCGAAGGTCTCGGCGCAGAACTTGCCGCGGGTCTGATCGTTGCAGGGGATGTGCATGGAGATAAAGTCGCAGTTTGCGTAGATCTCATCCTCGGTGAGGGCATGGCGGATATCCGTCTTGAGCTGCCAGGCGGCATCCACGGTGATGAAGGGGTCGTAGCCGTAGACGGTCATGCCCAGGGAGCGGGCGATATTGGCCAGCTTTGCGCCGATGGCGCCGAGGCCGATGATGCCGAGGGTCTTGCCGGCAAGCTCGGGGCCGACAAACTGTCCCTTGCCCTTTTCCACCATCTTGGGGATGGCATCGCCCTCACCGGCGATGGACTTGGCCCAGGTGATGGCATCGGAGATCTTACGGCAGGAAAGCAGCAGCGCGCAGATGGCCAGTTCCTTCACGGCGTTGGCATTGGCGCCGGGGGTGTTGAAGACGACGATGCCCTTCTCGGCGCAGTCGCCCACGGGGATGTTGTTGGTGCCGGCGCCGGAGCGGGCGATGGCCAGCAGGTTTTCGCCCATCGCATAGCTGTGCATATCGGCGGAGCGCAGGAGGATACCGGTCTCCTCCGCCACATCCTCGCCGACGTTGTATTTCTCCCGGTCAAAGAGGGAGGTGCCCACAGGGCTGATCTTATTGAGAAGCTTGATATTGTACATGGTTTCTATAACCTCTTTTTTTTGCTTACTTGTTCTTGCACTCGAAGTCCTTCATGAAGGCAACGAAGCAAATGTATCCTTTGCCGCCGCTGCGTTGCAGCCTGCAACAATGTGCAGGGCATCGGCGCGATCGGCATGACCAA
>JAFXIE010000069.1 GCA_017533425.1 Clostridia bacterium
ATTTTTGTGCGAAAAGGGAAATGTGCGCTCCTGTGCTTCGGGAAAACTGGAAAAAAGTGTGGATTGTTTCTCTGCGGGTGAAAATGGTACAATAAAGGCAGCTTATTTTGCAAAGGAGTATACATATGGAGGTCATTGTGCACAACGGAGAGCGGGCGGTGGTGCTGCTGGAGCGGGGGGAGAAGACCTCGACGGAGGGGCTTGCCCGCAGGCTCTTTCCCGCCGGGGAGGAGATCGAGTGCGAGCGCTATTGCGGCGCAGTGGAGCTGCTTTTTTTCTACCGCCGGCCGACACCCGGCCTGCGCTTTGCGGATTTTGAGGCGCTGGCGGAATATCTTTTTGCCTTTTCCGGAAACGGGGTGCTGTATGAGCATGAGGGAGGCCTCTGCCTTCTCGGCGAGATCTCCCCGGCCGGGCGGGAGTTTGGCACGGCGCTGTCGGAGGCGGCGTGCGCCCGCGTGCGGGAATGGGGGCGAAGGCTTGGCGGCGCGGAGGGGCTGCGCCGGGCCCTGGGAGCCGGAAAACATGCAGCGCCGTAAGATTTGGCGCCGGAGCCTGTCGGAGAGCATTCCTCCGGCAGGCTTTTTTTGCCAATTTTTCTGGCGAAGGGTGCCTTTGTTTGATACAAGTGCCTTGACATCCCCGGAGGACTTGCCGTATAATATGGTAAACATGCACAATTTTACATGGAGGTATCAATACATGAGCAAAGCACTCAAACCCAACTGCAAATATGCGCTGGTCGTTCCCACCAGCATGGGCGTTCGCATCACCCCCACCATGCGTCAGCCCGTTCACACCAGCGACACCTTCTATATGCAGGCCACCTCGGCGGAAAGCAACGTTCTCTCCATCTCCGCCGCCCTCGGCCTGAAGACCAAGGTGCTGACCACCTTCGTCAAGGACAGCCCCATCGCCAAGTTCATCCAGGCCGATCTCGGCCGCCGCGGCATTGACTGGGAGGGCAAGGAGGTTGAGCAGGGCGGCCCCTGGGGTTATCGCCATCAGTTCAACATTGCCGACAGCGGCTACGGTATGCGCGGTCCCCGCGTGGCCAACGACCGCGCCGGCGAAGTCGGCCGGACCCTCAATGTGGCGGATTTTGATCTGGAGCGCATCTTCGGCGAGGAAGGCGTGCAGGTGCTGCACCTTTCCGGTCTGATCGCCGCCCTCTCCCACGAGACCGGCGTCTTCTGCCTGGAGCTGGCCCGCGCCGCCGCAAAGTACGGCACCCAGATCTCCTTTGACCTCAACCATCGCGCTTCCTTCTGGAAGGGCCGTGAGGAAGAGCTCGCCGCCATCTTTGCGGAGATCGCCTCGGTTTCCGATATTCTCATCGGCAACGAGGAGGACTTCCAGCTCTGCCTCGGCATCCAGGGTCCTGAGGCCGGCGGCAAGGGCATCACCGGCAAGATCGACAGCTTTAAGGGCATGATCATGCGCGTGCGTGAGGCCTATCCCAATGTTTCCGTCTATGCCACCACCCTCCGCCAGGTGGAGAGCGCCAACCAGCACCTCTGGGGCGCCATCCTGCTGGAGAATGACAACTGGCACGTGGTCGAGCCGAGACCCATCCCCGTGCTTGACCGTATCGGCGGCGGCGACGGCTTCGTCGGCGGTATGCTCTATGCCTACCTGCGCCAGTGGGAGCCTGAGAAGTGGATCCAGTTCGGCTGGGCCTCCGGCGCCCTCGTCACCACCATGCTCACCGACTACGGCACCCCCGCCGATGAGGAGCAGGTTTGGAGCATCTGGGAAGGCAATGCCCGCGTAAAGCGCTAAAATAATATTTTGAGGAGATATAAATCATGAAAAAAGCGGATATCGGTCTGATCGGTCTTGCCGTTATGGGCGAGAACCTCGTTATGAATATGGA
>JAFXIE010000009.1 GCA_017533425.1 Clostridia bacterium
CAGTCGAGAGAGCATTCCGCAAAAAAGCACCCCTTCCGGCAGGCGGAAGGGGTGCTTTCCAGCTTGTTTTTCTTATTTCAGCGGCATGCCCTTGGCTGCAAGGTCGGCCACGATGCCGTCCACGACGGCCTGAACCTCCTCACGGGTGAGGGTACGCGCAGCGCAGGAGAAGGAGATGCGCACATTGATGGCACAGCCCTCGTCACCGCGCCAGACATCCACCACGCGGACACCCTTGATATAGGGGCAGGCGGCGGCGTCGATCGCTTCCTTGATGGGAGCAAAGGTGGCGGAGCTGACATTCAGGTCGATCTCCATGCCGGGGAAGCGGGAGGCCTCCTCATAGCGGATGCCCGCCGGGGCGAGCTTTGCAAAGGCCTCGATATCCAGCTCGGCATAGACGATGGAAGCCTTCTTGTCGATGCTCTTGCCGACGGTGGGATGGACAACGCCCATCTCGCCGAGAACAACACCGTCGCAGGAGACGGAGTTGAGGTTCTTCGGATGCTGCCAGGAATGGCTTGCCTCCATGGGCGCAAAGGTGAGGGGCTTGTGCTTGAGCTCATCGGCAAGGACGGCCAGCATATCCCGCAGGCGGAAGTAGGCGGCGCGCAGATCGGCCGTCTTGGAATAGAGGGTGATGCAGAGCATCTTCTTCTCATCGCACAGGCCGTCCTCCCGGAGACCCTTGACCACGCGGCCGATCTCAAAGAGACCAAACTCCGGCGCATAGCCGACATTTGTCTTGACCTGGCAGAGCTGGGTGGGCACAATAGAGCCGCGCAGGACGGAAAGGTTGGGGTTGGTGGCATTCAGCAGGCGGACATTATCCTCCACCTCCATGCCGAGGCGCTTATATTCATCGCTGTAGGCCCAGATGTAGGAATGCACCTCGTGCAGGGAGAAGCGTTTGACCAGCAGATCCTTGGCATTCTCCTCCACCGACTTGGTCAGCTCCATCTTGACGGGATAGAGGGGAGATTTTGCCGTGATGGGGGCAAAGTTGTCATAGCCGTAGATGCGGGTGATCTCCTCAATGAGGTCGGCCTTCAGGGTGACATCCTTGGTGGCGCGCCAGGAGGGAACGGTGACGCGGAAGCGCTCGCCATCCCGCTCCACGGCAAAGCCCAGGGCGGTGAGGGTCTTTTCGATGTGCTCGCAGGTGATGCAGTCGCCGATGCCGGTGTAGCGATCGACAAAATCCTTGTCGATCTCCAGGGTCTTGCACTCGTAGGAGCGCTTGTAACAATCGGTGAGGCTGGAGGTGACCTTCGCGCCGGGGTCGATCTCGGAGAGGAGCTTGACAAAGCGGGCAATGGCGGTGACGGTCATCTCGGGATCGAGGGTCTTTTCATATCTCTGGGAGGCATCGGTGCGGTGGGCAAGGCGCGCGGCGGATTTGCGCACGGAAACGGGATCAAAGCAGGCCGACTCCAGCGTCAGGCTGGTGGTGTCGGCAACGATCTCGGAATCGAGACCGCCCATGATGCCGGCAATGGCCACGGGGATTTCGCCGTTGCAGATCATGAGGGTGTTCTCATCGCACTTGCGCTCCACACCGTCCAGGGTGGTGAAGGCAAAGGGAGCATCAAACTTGCGGATGCGGATGCTCTCCACCTTGCGGGAATCGAAGGCGTGCATGGGCTGACCCATTTCCAGCATCAGGTAGTTGGTCATATCCGCCAGGAAGTTGATGGCGCGCATACCGCAGTAGAAGAGGCGGATGCGCATATCCACCGGGCTAACGGAGACGCCGACATTGTCAAACTTCAGGCCGGAATAGCGCAGGCAGTCGTCATTTTCGATCTCGATATCCAGGGCGGGCAGGCTCGCATAGGCCGCGAGATCCGCCACGGGCAGCGCCTTGAGGGGACGGCCGGCCAGGGCGGCAAACTCCCGGGCGATGCCGTAATGACCCCAGAGGTCGGGGCGGTTGGTCAGGGATTTGTTATCCACCTCAAAGACGATATCGTCAATGGCGAAGAGCGCTTTGAGATCGGTGCCGTTGGCATAGGCGGGATCGAGATCCATAATGCCGGAATTGTCATCGCTGATGCCGATCTCCTTCTCGGAGCAGCACATACCGCAGGACATGAAGCCTGCCAGAGGACGGGGGGCGATGGTGATCTCGCCGAGGCGGGCACCCACCTTGGCAAAGGCGGTTTTCATGCCCTCGCGGACATTGGGCGCGCCGCAGACCACATCCACCAGCTCGCTCTCGCCGATATCCACCTTCAGCAGGTGCAGCTTCTTGGATTCGGGATGGGGGGCAACGCGCTTGATTTCCGCCACGACCACGCCGGAAAGGTCGCTGCCCTTATGGAAGATCTCATTTTCCACCTCGGCGGTGGAGAGGGAGAACTGGCGGATCAGATCCATAATATCCAGGCCGGAAAGATCCACAAAATCGCGGATCCAGTTCATGGAAATAAACATTTTCTCAAATCTCCCTTCTTATTTATCTTCGGTAAACTGGCTCATGGCCACAAGGCTGCCGCTGTTGAGATCGCGGATATCCTTGACGCCGTACTTCATCATGGCAAGGCGGGTGAGGCCGAGGCCGAAGGCAAAGCCGGTGTACTCGTCGGGATCGATGCCGCCCTCGCGGAGGACATTGGGATGGATCATGCCGCAGGGGCAAAGCTCCAGCCAGCCGCTGTGCTTGCAGGAGGGGCAGCCCTCGCCGCCGCAGATCTGGCAGCTGATATCCAGCTCAAAGCCGGGCTCGACAAAGGGGAAGAAGCCGGGGCGCAGGCGCACCTTCAGGCCGTAGTTTTCAAAGACCTCGCTGAGCATGGTCTTCATGGAATAGATGAGGTTTGCAATGGAGATATCCTTGCCGACCATAACACCCTCCATCTGGAAGAAGGTGTTCTCGTGGCAGGCATCCGTTGCCTCGTTCCGGAAGCAGCAGCCGGGGAACACAGCCTTGATGGGCTTGCCCTCGTTGATAAGAGCATCCTTATACTTTTTATAGATGGCATTCTGGGCGGCGGAGGTCTGGGTCTTCAGAAGCTGGCCGTTGTCCAGATAATAGGTGTCCTGCATATCGCGGGCGGGATGGAAGGGGGGGATGTTGAGGCTCTCAAAGCACTCATAGTCGGTGACGATCTCGCTGTAATCCTCCACCTGGAAGCCCATGGAGCGGAAAACCTCCTCGCAGCGGCGCTGCACCAGGGTGACGGGATGGAAGGAGCCGCGATCCAGCACCGGGGGCAGGGAGATATCAAAGGTCTCCACCGCATCCAGCTCGCGGGCAAGCTCGGCAGCGGCGAGGGCAGCGGCCTTCTCCGCGATTTTCTCGCCGGCATAATCCTTGAGGTCGTTAACCTCGCGGCCAAAGCTCTTCTTCTCCTCATCGGAGAGCTTTCCCATATTCTTCAAAAGTGCCGTAACCGAGCCTTTTTTGCCGAGGTATTCCACCTTCAGGCCTTCCAGCTCCGCCACGCTTTGGGCTGCCGCCAGGGCGGCATCCAGTTTTTCTCTCAGTTCGAGAATGGCTGTGTTCATGCGCTTCCTCCTAAACTTGCATAAAAAAATCCGCCTCATTTGCATGAGACGGATGTATTTCCGCGGTACCACTCAAATTGCGGTGCAGGCAAGAGCCCTGCGCCGCCGCTTTTTCTGCCTTAATGCGGCAGCCACATCCCGTTTTCGCGGGAAGCTCCCGGGTCGAACTTCGGAGGTGCGCCCACGGACGATCCTTCCACTGCCGATCGCTCGCTTTGCCGTGCCCATTTCGCATCCTCTTACTGTGCTGCGCACCGCGCAGCCCCGATCATCGCCTTATTTACGATATCTCCGCATATATTACCACATTCCCGCCGGGATTTCAAGGGGAAACACAGGGTTTTCCGGCAAGAAAATGCAAAATCACCATCATAAAGCACAGGCAACACACGGAACCGTCCCCTGTGTTCTATTTATTCTCCACGGTGCATTCCAACACTTCAGCTTCTCTCCGCAGAGAGTAGAGCTTTTCGACAGAGACGAACATTTTTGCGTAAGCCCCGTTCCGCGCAATCAGCTCATCATGCGTTCCCTGTTCAACGATGCTGCCGTCTTTAAGCAACAGGATCTGATCTGCAAAAACGGTGCTGATCATACGGTGAGAAACAAATAGGGTGATTTTGTCTCCGCAAGTCCGGAATATATTTTCATACAGTTCACATTCTGCCGCAGGATCCAGCGCAGCCGACGGTTCGTCCAACAAAAGAATTGATGCCGGCTTTGCAAAGGCGCGGGCAAGGGCGATCTTCTGCCACTGGCCTCCGGACGGCTGAACGCCCGACGGGTCAAACTGCCGCGTGATGGCCACGCCCGTATCTCCATTGTTTTCATCTACAAACCTTTGTAATCCCGCTTTCTGCAGCGCAGTTTGCAGATCTCCATCATGGCCGAGGAGAACACTTTCCTCCAGCGTTAACGCATATTGGGCATATCCCTGCAGGATGGTTGATACTTCTTTATAGTAGTTCTCAAGAGGTATGTCGGCAATATCAACGCCGTTGCAGTAGATGGTACCGCTGTCGGGACGATAGATCCGAAGAATCAACTTGATAATCGTGCTCTTTCCGGCTCCGTTTATACCGACCAATGCCGTCGCCTGCCCTTTTTTCATATCAAAAGAAACATTATTCAGCACGTCTCTGTTCATACCCGGATAGCGGAAGGTTACATTGCGGAAGGAAATACAGTTGATCTCCTCCGTCGGAACGATCCCTTTTCTGATGGGCATATCCGTACCGTCACTCATAAACTCGTCATATTTTTGAAAGAAGAGGACAATTCGATAGGTCGCCGCAAAATTGCCTACAATGTTTTCGCCGCCGGACAGGACCGCGACAGAGGCGGAGGCAGCAAGGGTCAAATCGGCTACACTGAGGATTCCTCGGATAACCTGAAGGCATAAGATCACATAAGAAAACCCTACACCAAGCAAAGTGATGCCGGCCTTGATCGCATCGCTGAAATTGTCGTATTTCAGCGCTTGTCGGATACTTCTGATCTGCTCGTTAAAGGTCTCCTCATATTTACCGCGGAACAGCTCCTGACTATCATATACACGCAGTTCCGGCTGTTCCTTTGGGGAGGTCAAAATATCCGCGTAATAATTCATGCGGCGAATCGTCGGTGTACGCCCCAACGCAATGGAGAAGAAACGATCCTCTCGGCGTATGGAAATGGCATGCATCGGCACAACCAGAAGAATTTCCGCAGCCAATATCCACCAATTGATCTGTGCAAGCATAATTGCAAAGGAGACAAAGGTCACAATTCCTCGCAGAGCCCCCAGAAGATTTAGCAGAATAGAGGTGATATTTCCGTTAATCTGTCCCATGGCCTGCTGGTAACGGTTTTTAAACTCGGTACGATCAAAATGAGAAAGATCTATACGCGCCATTTTGTCCATCATACCGCGGCGCAGGCTGGACAGCAGGATCTGCCCGCTGATCTCCGAAAGCTTGTGGTTCAGAAGGCTCGCGCCTGCCATTACTGCAGTGGAAAACAGGATCATCAGGATCCACGGAAGCAGCCGCTGCATAGTGGGCGACGGCTGAGAGCACACCTCGATAATGCGCTTAAGGGCGTACGCATCCACCGAAGGCATGATTCCGACCAGCGCCGTATTGATACATAAAACAACAACCAACCATGGGCTTTCTTTCCATATCATCCGGAGAAGACGACCAGCGGAAAGTGCACATTTCTTAAAATTCATGGAATAACATCTCCCATTCAACATTATCCTTAGGAAATTCAAGCTGGGGAAGCTCACCATTATTATATCAAAACAATTCTTTATCGTAAAGGGGGACGGAGAATTCCGTCCCCCTTGAGTTTGTTCGGGCAACACACAGAACCGTCCCCTGTGTTAGTGTTCTCCGGCAAGAAATTCCCGCACAAAGCCGTCATCGACAAGCTCCGGATAGGCCGCCCGCAGGCGGTCGATCTTCTCTGCCTGTCCCGGGGAGAGCACCTCCTCCGGATCCAGACAGCGCAGGGAGGGCATCAGCCCCTGGCCGCGCAGCACATAATGCAGGCCGGGAATGCAGCCGGCAAAGCGGTTGTCCACATCAAAGACGGCGCCGTTGGCCTCCGTCAGATGCTCTGCCACGGTGAGCAGCTCCGCCGGGATGCTGCCCGATGCCCGTGCGGCGCGGCAGGCCTCAAAAATCTCCACCGCCGCGCGCGTCCACACCGACCACTGCCCCAGCAGACCGCCGACAAAGCACTTTTTTCTTCCCTCATGCACAAAGGGGGTGATGAGATCCATCACGATGTGGTCATCATTGCCGGTATAGAGCGCCACCTCGTCGGCACGGGCGGATTCCATGATGCCCTTGACGAGATCCTGGGTGCGGTAGCGCTCAAAGCAGGCGCATTTGACGGCCACCACGCCGGGGATATCCGCAAGGCGCCGCCAGTAGTCGCGGGAGAGCTTTCTGCCGCCCACCGCCTCCTGCAGATAAAAGCCGATGACGGGCATAACCTCCGCCACGGCGCGGGTGCGCTCCAGCAGCGCCTCCTCATCGAGATGGGCAAGGCCGCCGGGGCTTAAGAGCACCGCATCAAAGCCGAGCTCGCGGGCAATTTCCGCCTCTGCGGCGGCCTGGGACGCCTCGCCGCAGACGCCGGCAACCCGCACCAGGGTCTTCCCCGTTTTTGCCTCAAAGGCATCCATCTCCTCCTTCACCGCCGCAAGCACCGGGCGGAAGAGGGCATATTTCGGATCGCGGATGGCAAACTGGGTGGAATGCACCGCCGCGGCAATGCCGCCGGCGCCGGCCGCCATATAATAGCGCACCAGCCGTCGCTGGGCGGCGGCATCGTAGCTGCCATCCTCCCGCAGCGCCAGGGGAATGGCGGGAATGACCGTTCCCTCCGAAAGCAGGCGCAGGGCCTTTTCCTGTCTCGACATCAGTATTTTCCTCCCCGCTGCTCAAAATGGGTGGGCTTTCCAAGGCTTCTGCCGCCGGCAAGCAGCCACTGTGCCTGCCAGTCGATCATGGTATCCAGCGAAACCGAAGGATAACCGAAGAGCCGGAAGGCCTTGCCCGCATTGTTCAGATAGGCGGTTTCCGCCTCCTGCCCCGCAAAGCGTGCCTCGCAGCCCAGGGCGCGGGCAAGCTTTTCGGCCGTTTCGCGCACGCCCGCCGTCTCCGGGCCGGTGATGTTGACAATATTCATCTCCGGGCTTGTGTGGAGCAGCAGCCGCAGCGCCGCCTCGTTTGCATCCCTCTGCCAGATGCAGTTGAAGCTCGGCATGGCGGCAAGATCCACCGACTGACCCGCAAGCAGCGTCTGCGCGATATCGTGCAGCACGCCGTAGCGCAGATCAATGGCATAATTCAGCCGCATGATGCACACCCTTGTGCCTCTGGCTTTGGCCGCATATTCAAAGGCGCGCTCCCGGGCAAGGCAGGACATGGGATATTCTCCCACCGGCTCCGGGCGTGTCTCCTCCGTCGCACCGCCGGAGGCGGCGGACACCTTGGGATAGAGATTTCCGCTGGAGAAGACCACAAAATTTGATGCGGCAAAGCGCCTTGCCGCAAGATTCGGCAGGGTGGCGTTCATGCCCCAGGTGAGATATTCGCAGCCCTCCGTTCCAAACTTGCGGCCGGCCATAAAGACAATATTTTCGCAGTCGGGCAGGCTCTCCAGCGCCCCCTCCCCCAGAAGATCGGCCGGGAGGACGCACACACCCTCCGCCGCCAGGCGCTCCGCGACTCCCGCCTCGGAAAAGCGGGATACCGCATAGATTTTCCGCGCATTTCCCGCCGCGCGGGAAGCCCGCGCCGCAAGGATGGCGAGATCGGGGCCCATCTTTCCGCCGGCGCCGAGGATCATAATATCCCCGGAAAGGCGTCCCATGTCGGAAATAAGCCCCTCCGAGGGCTCCGTCAGGAGGGCATTGAGATTTTCTTCATTCCATATTCTTTCGCACACGGTTTATTCCTCCCCTTCTGTGCAGATACAGCCAAGAATCAGCCGGGCGGTGTGTTCCTTGCGGGCTGCAAGCATTTCCGCCCCGCAAAGATCGGCTCCGAAGAGCCGGGACAGGGTATAGCGATTGGAAAAATTGGCAAAGCAGGTGGTGATCATGGACAGCGCGGTGTGCCAGGGGTCAATTTCCGGCCGGAAAATGCCCTCCGCCTTTCCGCGCTCCAGGGCATCCACAAAAAACTGCAGGCTCTGCCGCCCGATTTTGCCCTCCGGCAGAGGTTCCAGCCGGCAGCCGCCATCGAGATTTTCCCACGAAAGCAGGCTGACAAAGGAGGGATTTGCCTGCAGAAAATCGAAATAGGTATACACCATGCGCCGCACAAGCTCCCTGCCCGAAAGCTGCAGATCGATCAGGCTCTGCTCCGCCTCCTCCATCCGGCGGTATACCTCGGAGATCACCTGTCTCCACAGGCCCTCCTTATCGCCGAAATAGACATAGATCATGCGCTTGTTTCGTCCGGAACGCCGGGCGATGGCATCCACCCGGGCGCCATAGAAGCCCTTTTGGGCAAATTCCGCCTCTGCGGCCATAAGAATTTCCCGGCGGCTGCGCTCCGCATCCCGCTCAGGCATAGAGCCAGCTCCAATCCGTCCGGGCAATGCGCTGCCACAGCTCCACGCCTGCCGGCAGCGCATCCTCCGGGACATAAAAGCCCGGGCTGTGCAGCGGCGGCACCGCTCCGATGCCCAGCCAAAGCAGCAGCGCCGGCGCGAAGGCTCCGTAGCGGGAAAAATCCTCTCCCGCGAGGGTGGCCTCGGTGGTCAGGATCTCCACCCCCTGGGACTGCAGGGCGGAGATGAGCCGCTCGTCATTCTGCACCATGGGACAGCCCATATCCCAAAGGATCTCCGCCTCCGTTTTGTGGCGGTCGGCCGCCTGCTCCGCCGCGAGGGAGAGCCGCGCCTTCAGCGCTTCCCGATCCTCGCCGGAAAAGGTGCGCAGCGTTCCAAAAAGCTCCGCCGTCTCGCACACCACATTATGGCTCTTTCCGCCATGGAGGCTGCCGAGGAAGAGCACCGTCCGGGGATCCTGCGCGCTTTCCCGGATCCCGGGCAGCGCCGCGGCGATATCCACCGCCGTGCGCAGCGCATCGGCTCCCTCGGCTGCCCGGGCGCAATGGGCGCTTTTGCCCCGGAGACGAATGCGGAAAATATCGCTGGAGGCCATCATCACCCCCGGCCTCGACGCCGTCTTTCCCTTTTCGATATCCGGCCAGACATGCATGGCGAAGGCGGCGCAGATGCCCTCCGGCACGGTGCCGGCGGCAATGACCTCCGCCGCGCCCTCCGTGGTCTCCTCCGACGGCTGGAACAAAAAGCGGATATTGTGCGAAAGCTTCGCCCCGCGCAGCGCCTCCGCCGCCGAAAGCAGCATGGCGCAGTGGCTGTCGTGGCCGCAGGCGTGCATTACCCCGGGGGGCCCGGAGCACACCGGCGCGGCGCTTCTCTCCTCCACCGCAAGGGCATCGGTATCCGCCCGGAAAAGCAGCCATTTCGCCGCCGGATGTGCGATGAGATCGGCATAAACGCCCCGCCCCGCAACGCGGACGGGGGCATAGCCCAGCTTCGCAAGCTCCGCCTCAATATAGGCCGCCGTTTCAAATTCATTTCCCGCAAGCTCCGGAATCCGGTGCAGATTCCGGTAATGCTCCGTCACCGTCATGGATTTTTCCTCTCTTTTCTTCACAAGTAACCGTTCGGTTACTTACATGGTAGCACAGCCGCCCACCCCTGTCAATACGCTGCGGAAAATCTCCGCGGCGCGGCAGTAAAAAAGCTTTGCGTTTTCCGCAAAGCTATGCTATAATACCCGGGAAATCAAAATATGGCCTGCAACGACACACGTGGCGCCCTTTTTGGGGTGCGTAAATCTGATTACGGTACACAGATTTACAGGTGTGTCTTTTTTTGTGCCAAAAAGGAGCTTTTTTATGCCGAGAAACCAATTTCAAAGAATGATTTTTGCTGCCATCACCGTCGTCATCACCGTCCACGCCTATGTCTTCTTCAGCCTCTATGTCATCCACGGTGAGATGTTCATGGAACTCACCGGTGCGCACGGCGTGCTGGCCGCCATCGAAAAAATGGGCGGCGTCCCCGTCTTCGGAACTCCGGTTCCCATCTGGGCGGTGGTGCTCATTGAGTTTGTGCTGGCCTTTACTTTGGAGAACCTGCTGGGTGCCCCTCTGTCCTTCAAGCTTGCCTGCAAAAACTTTGACCCTGCCAAGACCCACCCCCTACTTTTTGAGACCGCCATCATCTGCGCCACGGTGGGCATCATGTGCCCCGCCATGAGCTTCATCGCCGCCTTCCTTTATTACAATTATCAGGGCGGATTCAATATGTGGACGCTACTGGCCGACTGGCTGAAGCTGGTCTGCTTCAATTTCCCCTTCGCCTTCTTCACCCAGCTCTTCTTTATTCAGCCCACCGTCAGAAAGCTCTTTCGGCTTATCTTTGCCCGGGATATCAAAAACCGCGCAGCCGCCTGAGAGGAGGGCACACGTTCTCCCCTTTTGAAAAAAAGCTTTGCCGCCCCGGTTGCACCGCGGACGCATCTGTGGTAAAATCAAATCGAAAAAAACGCAGAGAGGAGGTGTCCGGCCGTGTCAAAGAAAATATCCGCGCTTCTGCGCAGGCTCATCCTCGCGCTGATTTTGCTTTCCCTTGCGCAGGGTCTTCCCTCCTGCCGCCCGGAAAACCTGCCGGCATCCTCCGTTTCGCCCCCGCCGATCTCCGGCGAGGAGCCGGGATGGAGCCTCCTTCTGGTCAATGCGGAAAATCCCCTGCCGGAGGATCATCCGGCACCCACCTTCACCGAGCTGTCGAGCGGTCTCCGGGTGGACAGCCGCGCCTACCCCCAGCTGCAGCGCATGATGGATGCCGCCCGCGCCGAGGGCTTGCAGCCGGTCATCTGCTCCGCCTACCGCCCAAGGGAAAAGCAGCAGGAGCTCTTTGAGAAAAAGGTTCAGTATTTTCTCGGGCAGGGCTGCACACAGGCAGAGGCCGAGACCGAGGCCGCCCTCCTCGTGGCAAGACCCGGAACCAGCGAGCACGAAACGGGGCTTGCGCTGGATATTGTGGATATAAATTACCAGCTTCTCGACGAGCATCAGCAGAATACCGCCGTCCAGCGCTGGCTCATGGCGCACTGCGCCGAATACGGATTTATTCTCCGCTATCCTCCGGAAAAAAGCAGCATCACCGGCATTTCCTATGAGCCCTGGCATTACCGCTATGTGGGCGTGGAGGCCGCCCGGGAGATTGCCGCAAAAAACCTCTGTCTGGAGGAATACCTCGCGCAAAAAGCCCAATAAAGCAACACAGCAAGACGGTGCGCATCCCCCCGGGATGTGCACCGTCTTTTATTTTACCCGCAATCCCCACCCGTTGTCCTTACCCGCAGCCACCGCATACAGGCGATCGATGTTTGCAGAAAATAGTTCGTTTTTCATGGTGTAAAGCCTCCGGTTTTGAAAACGGACTATGTATTTGAATAAATTACGTCCTGTACCTTTTCTTCAGGATGAAATACGCTGCCGTGAGCAGCATCAAAGATATGCATACCCACCCGAAGTAGGCAAACAGAGCTTTGAAAAAGGCTGGAGATAAATCGACAACATGCAATGGGTTATCCTTAAAGTTGCACGCAGCTAAATAATTATGCATTTTACGCGGCGGCACGTACAGATTTGTTGCTTTAAATGGTGTGTATACATACGAGAGGATATAATAAAAAACATTCCAAATAGCACCCGAGGCCGGGATATTCGTAATTGCACAGACAAAGACTGGCATGGCAGTGTAAGCCAACAGCATAAAAGGCATATAAATCATCTCATTCAAAACATACCAAGCAAGAACTTGCCATGTAGGCATTTGAATATCTGCAACTGCATATATCTCATGGTAACGAGCTCCCCAAAACCATATAAGCCTTACACCAAGCAACAATAACCGTGCAACAATTGCCACCGTTGCTACGGCACAGAGTTTGGAAAGAAAAATGCTTAAAACGGACTTCCGAGAGCTGACCAACAAATCACTATATCCGTTCTGTAACTCTGAAAGAATATGTGCAGAAATCATTACACCCACAATGGGAGGGAACATGGTTACACAAGCAGATTGAATATGATTCCAGATATCTTGGTGAAGCGTATAAATGCTTGCATCTCCCTCTAAGAATCCGCCCTTATACAAAGCAATTGTTAGGAGGATGGTACCACCAAACGCCAAAAGGGTAACAGGAGAGCGAAGTATGGCTTTTAGTGTTGCTCTATAATTTGTCCAAAACATAGAAAAACCTCTCTTTCTATCATATTTTTGCCTCGCTTTCCTGTCATTTTTTCGGGATATCCCGTAAGACAACAAAGATTCATTTCAGCCGCAGCCGCATATAGCCATGCTGCATGGAAGCAGATCCCCAATAAACGCCCAAAAGATCCACAAATAGTCCCTCTGCGCCTGTGGGATCACTGATATACTGCGGCTGCAACAGCATGGAATTCTCCACCCTAAAGGATGCTACCTCTTTGATCTTTCCGTAGTCCTCGCCAGTGATCATTCCAATGCAGATCTGTCCTACGCTTGCTTGGTTATAGTCCTCAATGAAATACAACGTTCCATCTGATCCCATAAAGATACCACGGCTGCCGGTTACAAACGGGAAAGACGGATACTGTAAGCACTTATAGGTCTTTGAGGTCAAGCTCTCTCCCTCGGGCGATACAATCTCTAGCGCATATTGGGCAGAACGATCGCTTGCCCTCGGATTCTTTACGAATGTATAGAATGCATATACCTTTCCCTCACTATCTACAAGTATAGATCCACCGTCAGTCAAGCGCGGCAACGAATTCCATGCACCGGCATAAAGCTGCTTTTCGAAAATCAGCTCCTGAGAATCTTTGCCAATGTTTTTATAGCAGTATAGGTTTAGGTTATTGCCGCCGCCAGAGCTTGCATCCACTACCAGGAGGTAGGTGCGATCGCCCCTGCGTGCAATGGCATTCAGGTGAATGCTGCTTCCTTTGACCGTTGCTTCACTTTGCCGGAACTCGCGGCTCTTAAAATCAAAAATCACAAAATCAACTCGGGTACTACCGTTGCTGCAGGCAAAGTAAACATTCTCTTCATCCGCCACGGCAACAATATTTGCAGACACATCTGTCATATTGGTATCAATCTGCACCGAAATAGCGGCAGTCTCTTCGACTTTACCCGACTTGGGATCGTATGTATAGGCCGTAAGTGTCTCATTCCACTTGTCGTAAAGGAATGCGACGGGACGGGATTCGGCATCACAGAAAACAAAATTGCGGATCGAATAACTTGTAACAAATCTAGGTTCAAACGTATGGAGCAGATCCCATCCTTTGGTAGTCATTTGATAGAGCCCAAGGGTGTCCATCTCTCCAGCGGTATCGGATACCGCAAGCAGATAGACAGTTCCGTCCGGAGCCACCGTAGAGGACACCGCATATTTGCTTTCATTTTTTAAATTCCGACCGAATTCACCGTCAAAGCCTGTATAGTCGTTGATGGTGTGTACGTTTGAAAGAACAAAGTCGCCGGAGGTAAGCTCTTTAGCTCCATCAATGGTGATTACCCCCGCAGGAGTATGATCCGGTTGGAGCGCAAATCCAATAGCCACCGCAACGCACACCACCGCCGCCGCGCAGCCGAGAAGCGCATATTTGCGGCCTCTCTTTTTTGCCGCGAGAAGACCTTCTTCAAACGCTGCTTCAAGCTTTTCGGCAAGCTCATAGGGTGCGCTCTCTTCCGCCTGATAAAATGCGCCGACTCCAAGCTCCTGCAAAAGCAGGGTGATATATGCCTTCTCGCCGAGCTTCTTGAACTTGCCCGCCGTCTTGCGCACGGCAGCCACGAGCGCTTCTTCTGCCCGCTCTCCGTGCTTTTCCTTTGCCGCCGCGTACAGGCGGTCGATGTTTTCGTAAAAGAATTCGTTTTTCATGGTAGCACCTCCGTGTTGAAATTTTTACGTCCTGTATCTGCGCTTCAGGATGAAATACGCCGCCGTGAGCAGGGCAAGGGAGAAAACGATCCAGCCGATATAGACAGTCAGTGTATCCTGAAGAGTCGGTGCCATTTTTCCCGGCGTTAATTCCACAAGTCTGTTGAGCTTGTCCGCCATCAATTCCGGATTATCGACGTAATTGAATACGCCCGTATACTCTTTCACCGTCATGGGCGGAAGGAAAAAATCCGATGCTTTAAACCAATGCCATAAATATCCCGCAAGATAAAAGCAAACGTTCCACACTGCTCCGGTTACGGTTTTATTGGTAACAACGGTGATAAAGACCGGCATGGCAGTAAAGCAAAGCAGCATGAACGGCACGAACACAACTTCAAGTACCGCATAATGGGCAACGATTTTCCCCAAAGGCAGACGGCTATCATAGCCAAGGGCGATCGCCTCCGTATACTTATCTCCAAAGGAGGAACAGATACTTGCGGCAAGAAACAGCGCCCGTGCCACAAGAGCAACCGTTCCTATGGCACAGAGCTTGGAAAGATAGACAGTCAGAATCGATTTGCGGGAGCTGACCAGCAGATCTCCAAATCTGTTTTCTTTTTCCACCAGGATATGCGCAGAGATCATTATGCCCAAAAAAGGCGGAAACAGGTTGTAGCAAGTTGTATGCACATCATTCCATATCTCCTGCCGGACATGAGTAAGGGAAGTCAGAAGGCCAACTATTCCGCCTTCATACAGGGCTAGTGTCAAAATGACCGTTGCTCCAAAGGCAAGCAGCGTCACGGGTGAGCGAAACAATGCCTTCATCGTGGCTTTATAGTTTGCTTTGAACATAATATTTCACCTTTACAAACAATTTCTATGCCCTCTCCCATCTCCGCAGACGAATCCACGAGATCAAGAGCAGCGCCAGGGCAATGCCCGTCACAACGAGACGGTTCCGGGTATACTCCGGATCTGCGAGATACGCAGAAGAAAAGGGCGTAACCAACACGAAAATACGGTCGGCCAAACTATTTGCCGGGAAGTAGGAATACAGCATGGTGAAGCAGCAGATGTAGGAAGGGAGTATGCCGCCGTAGACGGATGTGGGAATAAGCACACGCCAGAAGGCACCCATGGCGCAGCAGAACAGGACCGTGGTCAGATAGCTGATCATCATCTGGTTGGATATTCTATCCACCACAAAGTGGATGCCCGGCAGCAGCGCAAGAGAGATGTAGGTGGTGAGAAAACGCACGATAAATGCCCCGGAGAGGCGCGCACGGCTGAGCATAAAGAGCTCCATCTCGTCCAGATTTGCAAAGAGCACCGCGCTCGCCGTCATGGCAAGCAGCATGAAAAGAAGCTCGATGCGGGCGTAACTCGCCACCAGCCCCGTTCCGTAGAATGCGTAAAAGAGGG
Source organism: Clostridia bacterium (assembly GCA_017533425.1). GTDB lineage: Bacteria > Bacillota > Clostridia > Oscillospirales > QAMX01 > RGIG1911. The sequence continues at coordinate 15,419 of JAFXIE010000009.1, forward strand.
CATAGCACACCAGTGCCAGCGGGAGCTTATATTTCAGCTCCTTTAAGAAAAACGTACCGTAACGCATGGCACCTTACCTCGAAACGCCGCCCACTGCGGCGATGTATGCATCCTCCAGCGTGCCGACGATCTTCTCCGAGCCCTCCACCACCGGCTCATCCGCCACGTAACGTGCCTGCATGCCTGCGGTGGTGTAGGTGATGTTGGTAACGGTGGCAAGCTTCTTGATGAGCTTTTCCTCGCCCGCCTTGCCGGTGTAGAGCCAGGTGCGGTCGGTGACGCTGTCCACCATACCCTGGGTGGCACCGGCGTACATGACCTCGCCCTTTTCGAGAATACAGACGTTCTCGCAGACGTTCTCCACGTCGTGGATGATATGGGTGGAGAGGATGATGTTCTTATCGGCGCTGATGCGGGAGATGAGGTTCAGGAAATAGAGCCGCTCCTCGGGATCGAGGCCGGTGGTGGGCTCATCGATGATGAGGATCTTGGGATCGCCAAGCAGAGCCTGGGCGATGCCTGCGCGGCGGAGCATACCGCCGGAATATTTGCCGAGGCGCTTCTTTCTGTGGCTGTCCAGGCCGGAGATCTCGATGCAGCGCTCGATCTC
>JAFXIE010000070.1 GCA_017533425.1 Clostridia bacterium
GCCTTGATGAGACCGAGGGTGCCGATGGAGATGAGATCGTCGTGGCTGTCCGATGCGGCATAGTATTTCTTGATGATGTGGGAAACGAGGCGCAGATTGTGCTCCACAAGCCGGTTGCGGGCCTCGATATCCCCCCGGAGAACGGCCTCGATGCAGGCCTTTTCCTCCTCGGCGGAAAGGGGAGGCGGAAAGCCGCCGCCGGGGGAGACGCGCAGGGAAAGAAAGAGGGTGGATGAGATGAGGGAGAGAAGGGAAAACATAGGCTTGAAATCACCGCCTTTTCGGATCTTTGCTTTGAGTATATGCCGCGGGAAAGGCGGCTTTGCCTGTCCGGCGGAAAATGCACCTTGCGCTTTACAAAAGAGGCGGAATTTGGTATTATATATATAATAGGTTTATTGTGACCCTTTTTATTTGACAGGAGATGGAACTATGATCGAAAAGGTCGATCCGATTCTGGCGGAATCGGGCTGGAAAAAGATTGAATGGGTGCGCCTTTGCATGCCGGTGCTTTCTGCGCTGGAGGCGCGTTTTGAAAAGGAAAAACCCCTAGCGGGGATGCGTGTTTCCGTCTCTGTGCATCTGGAGGCCAAGACGGCCAACCTCTGCCTGCTTCTGCGGGCGGCGGGGGCGGAGGTCGCCGTGACCGGCTGCAATCCCCTCTCCACCCAGGACGATGTGGCCCACGCCCTGGCTGCCCGGGGCTTCCGGGTAGCGGCCCGCCACGGCGCCACCATGGAGGAGTACCATGCCCATCTCTGCGAAACCCTTTCCATCCGTCCCCATGTGATGGTGGATGACGGCGGCGATTTCACCGCCATTCTCCACGGCGAGCATCCGGAATATGCCGAGTGCCTCATCGGCGGCTGCGAGGAGACCACCACCGGCATCCGCCGGCTGGAGGCTCGCGTCAAGGCCGGAGCCCTCAATTTCCCCATGTTTGCCGTCAATGATGCCAATTCCAAGCACCTTTTCGATAACCGCTACGGCACCGGCCAGTCGGTCTGGGATGCCATTATGCATATGACCAATATGGTGGTTGCCGGCAAGAATGTCGTCGTCGCCGGCTACGGCTTCTGCGGCAAGGGCATTGCCATGCGCGCCAAGGGTCTCGGCGCCCGCGTCATTGTCACCGAAGTCGATCCCTTCTGCGCGCTGGAGGCCAATATGGACGGCTTCCGGGTGATGAAGATGGACGATGCTGCCCCCCTCGGTGACATCTTTGTTTCCTCCACCGGCTGCTGCGATGTTATCGTCGGCCGCCATTACGATGTGATGCGGGACGGCGTGCTCATCTCCAATGCCGGCCATTTCGATGTGGAGGCAAACAAGCAGGATCTGGAGGCTCGCGCCGTGGAAATCGTCGAGCGCAAGCCCGGGATCGTCTGCTACCGCATGGCCGACGGACGCTGCCTGAACCTGCTGGCCGACGGACGGCTGGTCAACCTCGCCGGCGGCAACGGCCATCCGGCGGAAATTATGGATATGAGCTTTGGCATTCAGGCGCTGTGCGTGGAAAAAATGGCGCGGGAAGGCCGCAGCTTTGAGAAAAAGCTCTATGATGTGCCCCCGGAGATCGACCGGGAGGTGGCCATGCTGAAGCTGCAGGCCGAGGGTCTCGGCCTGGATGTGCTGACCCCGGAGCAGGAGGCCTATCTTGCGGGCTATGAGGGCTAAAGGCTCGCGGAGGGCGCTCATCGCCCTTCTGGTGCTCCTGCTGCTTTGTGCCTTTTGTGCTGCGGGGCTGGACAGCCGCATCGCCGTGACGGAATATGAGATCGCCTCGCCGGAAGTTCCGACGGGCTTTGACGGTCTGCGGCTTGCGGTGGTGGCCGATCCCCACGGAAGCTTCATGCAGGCCGGGGGAGAGCTGACGGAGAAAATTGACGCCGCCGGGGTGGACTGCATTCTCCTTCTCGGCGATATGCTCAATGAAAAAGCGCCGGATATGGTGGTCTTTGCAGGCTTTCTTTCGGAGCTTGTGCGGGTTGCCCCTGTCTATGCCGTCAGCGGAAACCATGACCGCTGGCACGATTATTACAGGGAATTCTGCGACACCTGCGAGGATGCGGGCGTGATTCTCCTGGAGGATCGTGAGGCTCGAATATCCCGCGGGGCGGAGGAGATCCGTATCGTCGGCTTTGCCGATCCGGAATTCTGGACGGCGGATCCTCCGGAGGGCTGTATGGATGGGGTGCTGGAGGCGCTGCCGGCAAAGGACGGATTTGATATCCTGCTCTTCCACCGGGCAAACCTCTTTGACCATGTGGCCGATGCCGGCTATGAGCTGGTGCTTTCCGGCCATCTGCACGGCGGCGTGGTGCGGCTGCCCTTTGTCGGCCCCGTATGCAAGCGCCTGCCGGTGGGGGATATGACCTATGCCGGCGGAAAATACACCTCCGGCGAAAGCACCCTCATCGTCAGCCGGGGACTGGGAAACAATGTATCTGTACCCCGCATCTTCAACCGGCCGGAGCTGGTTGTCATTACACTGAAATCAGGGGAGGAATAAATTCATGCGTATCGACGGACGGGGAGCCGGACAGCTCCGCCGGGTCAAAATGACCGCAGGATTTACCAAATATGCCGAGGGCAGCGTCCTTATGGAAATGGGTGACACCAAGGTCATCTGCAATGCCTCCGTGGAGGCGGGCGTGCCCTCCTTTTTGAAGGACAGCGGAAAGGGCTGGGTGACGGCGGAATATTCCATGCTGCCCCGGGCCACGGGAACCCGCAGCCGCCGGGATATTTCATCCCTGAAGCTCAACGGCCGCGCTGCGGAGATTCAGCGGCTCATCGGCCGCGCCCTGCGCAGCGTCACCGATCTCTATGCGCTGGACGGCTACACGGTCACCGTGGACTGCGATGTCATCCAGGCGGACGGCGGCACGCGCTGTGCCTCCGTCACCGGCGGTTATCTTGCCCTGTGGCTTGCCTGCAGGAAAATGCTGGCGCAGGGGCTCATCGCCCGGATGCCCCTCACCGCCCAGGTGGCCGCCGTCAGCGCCGGCGTGGTGGACGGCGAGGTGCTGCTGGATCTCTGCTACCGGGAGGACAGCCGCGCCGAGGCCGACTGCAACATCATCATGTCCTCCACCGGAGGCATCGTGGAGCTGCAGGGAACCGGCGAGGAGCGTCCCTTCACCGAGGCGGAGCTCAAGGGCATCCTCTCGGCAGCAAAGCGGGGCAATGCCGCGCTGCTGCGGGCGCAGAAGCGCATCATGGATGCGGAGGAAAAGAAACAATGCGAATGATCCTTGCCTCCAACAACGCCCACAAGGCGGCGGAGCTTTCGGCCATCCTGTCGGGGCTTGGGGTGGAGACCCTCACCCTGCGGGAATCGGGCTATCACTCCGATCCGGAGGAAACCGGCACGACCTTTGCCGAAAATGCCTATATTAAGGCGAAATCCCTCTTCGATATTTCCGGAGAGGCGGTCATTGCCGACGATTCCGGTCTCATGGTGGATGCCCTTGGCGGCGCGCCGGGCGTTTATTCCGCCCGCTATGCCGGCGAAGGGGCAAATGATGCCGAAAATAACAAAAAGCTTTTGAAAAATCTGGAAAACACCCCCGATGGGGAGCGCGGTGCCGCCTTTGTATCCTCCATCTGCGCCATTCTGCCCGATGGGCGGGTGCTGCGGGCGGAGGGGAGATGCCCCGGCGTTATCCTCCGGGAGGCTGCCGGCGAAAACGGCTTTGGCTACGATCCCCTCTTTTATATGCCGGAGCTTCATAAGACCTTTGCGGAAATGAGCGAGGAAGAGAAAAACGCCGTATCCCACAGAGCCCGCGCCCTGCGGGAATTTTCCCGGATATTTACGGAAGAAATGAGGAAATAAATCATGATCACAACCAAGGAGCGGGCTGCGCTGCGCCGCCTGGCCAATTCCATGCAGCCCATTTTTCAGATCGGCAAATCCGGCGTGACCGAGTCGGTCATCGCTACGGTGGATGAGGCGCTTACCGCCCGGGAGCTTATCAAAATCCGCGCTTTGGAGACCTGCCCGGTGACGGCGAAGGATGCCAGCGCGGAGATCTGCGCCGCCATCGGCGCCGACGGCGTGCAGGTGGTGGGCCGCGTTATCGTGCTCTATCGCGAAAATCCCGACATCCGCGCCTACGCGGAGCGCATCTGATGGCAAAAATCGGAATTTTCGGCGGAACCTTTGACCCGCCCCATCTCGGCCATGTGGCCGTGGCGGCGGAGGCGGCACAGCAGCTTGCGCTGGATCGGCTGCTGATCATTCCGACCGGCATTCCGCCCCACAAAGCCCTGCCGGCCGATGCCCCCGGGGCGGAGGATCGCCTTGCCATGACCCGCCTTGCCTTTGCGGATATTCCCATTGCCGAGGTGCGGGAGGACGAGCTTCGCCGGGAAGGCATCAGCTATACCTATATGACTCTCGATGCCCTGCGGCAGGAGATGCCGGAGGAGGAATTCTGGCTCATCATGGGCGCGGATATGTTTCTCGGGGTGGAAAAGTGGCGGGAATCCCGCCGCATCTTCGCCGAGTGCTCGGTGGCTGCCCTCTGCCGGGAAAAGGTGGATGACGGCAGCGCCCTGGAGCGCCATGCGGCATATCTTAGGGAGCACTTCGGCGCGACCTGCCGGGTGCTGCGCCATCGGGTTTACGAGGTTTCCTCCACCGCGGTTCGCGGCGGAGATCCCTCGGAGGATGTGCGGCTGCCGAAGGCGGTGGGCGCCTACATCCGGGAAAGGGGACTGTACGGTGTGCGATAAAGAGTTGCTCGGACGGCTGCGCCTTGCGGCGGAGGCTCGCCTGTCGGCGCCGCGCCTTGCCCATACCCTCGGGGTGGAGGCGGAGGCCCTGCGCCTTGCGGCGCATCACGGTCTCTCCGAAGAGGAGACGGCACATTTGCGCGCCGCAGCCCTGCTGCACGATATCACCAAGGAACTATCCCCCGAAGATCACTTGAAATTGTGTGAAAAATGGGATATACTATTAGATTGTGAAACAGTATCCTGCCCTGCCGTGCTGCATCAGTTTACCGGTGCTGCCGTGGCGGCGCGGGAATTTGCCCTGCCGGAGGCGGTATGCGCCGCCATCCGCACCCACACCACCGGCGGATGGGAGATGGATGCCATTGCCCGCATTCTTTATCTTGCCGATCTGCTGGAGCCGGGAAGACCCTTTGCCGGAAATGCGGAGATCTGTGAGCTCCGGGCAATGGCGGAGGAGGATCTTTGCCGGGCCTGCCTTGTGCAGATGCGTCGGGATATCCGGCGGCTGCGGGAGCTGGGCAGGCGGGTTCATCCGCTGACAGAGGCGGCCTGTGCCGCCATGGAAAGAGAATATATGCGCAGAAGGTGACTGCCGTCCCCCCTTGTGACGGCAACAGGAGTGTTTAGCATGAGAGATTTTTCCGATGCCGGTAAGGATCCGGAACTGCTGAAGCAGAAAAAAAAGGCCGCCAGGGCGGAACGCGCCGAAAGACGCAGAAAAGAGGCGGAGGAATACGAGACCGAGGCGCCGAAGTCCCGCCCCGAGGCAAAAGAAGAGCCTGCGGTCGTGGAGATATCCATTGAGGATGCCATCGCCGGCGCCGTTGCGGAGGCTGCCGAAAAGGAGAGCCGCCGGGACAGACGGCGTCGCCGCAAGGCCGATCCCCGCCGTCGCCGCACCCGCCGCATTGTGGGCTTTAGCGTACTTGCGGTGCTGGTGTGCGCCATTGGCGCGGCTGCCTGGTGGCTGTGGCCCCGCGCACCCCACAATATCGATATCCCCCCGGCACAGGACAGCGGAAGCGACCTGCCCAATTCCTTTGTGCCCGATTCCATCAAGGATCAGATCGCCGGCAATGCCCAGCAGAAGGAGGGCGTATTCACCTTCCTCCTCGGCGGCACGGATGAGGATGGCACCCGGACGGACGTTTTGATGACCGTCACCCTGGACACCGTCAACGGCTCCATCAAGATGCTCAGCATCCCCCGTGACAGCATGGTGCGGGCAAATACCTCCACCGGCGTGCGCAAGATCAATTCCGCCTTTGGCACCAAGCGCGGCATCGAGGCCACCAAGGAGGCCGTTGCCCGTATCACCGGCTATTACGTCAACCGCTATGTCATCGTTGACCTCGACGGCTTTGTGGAGCTCATCGATGCCGTGGGCGGCGTGTGGTACGATGTGCCTCAGGATATGCATTATGTGGATCCCACCCAGGATCTTTACATAGACCTGAAAAAGGGCTACCAGCTGCTGGACGGCAAGAAGGCCATTCAGCTGGTGCGCTTCCGCAAGGGCTATTACAACCAGGATCTCGGCCGTATCGAGACCACCCAGGGCTTCCTGAAGGCGCTTTTTGAGACCCTCGTGCAGCCCAAAAATATTATGAAGTTCCAGAGCTTTGCAAAGCTCCTGACGGAGGATACCGAGACCGACCTGACCATCAGCGAGCTGGTATGGCTGGCCACCCAGGCGGCAAAGATCGATCCCGAAAAGATCGAGAGCTTCACAGCCCCCGGATCCTCCCGAATGGTGTACGGCGCCTCCTACATCGTGCTCAAGGAAGAGCCGCTGCTGGAGATCATCAACACCCATATGAACCCCCTGAAGACCCCCATTCTGGATGTGGATGTGGTGACCGGCGGCATTCTGACGCCGACGCCCGCCGCTCCGACACCGGTCGTCCCGGATACGGAGATCCCCACCGCCACCCCGGAGGCCACCCCGGAGACAACCCCGGAGGTCACCCCCGAAACCCAGGAATAAGAAAGGAAAGCGACTATGCATCCCGATGAACTGACCAAATTGATCCTTGCTGCGGCGGAAGACCGCATGGCCACCGACATCCGCGTGCTGGCGGTGGATGAAATCACCACCCTTACCGAGCGCTTTGTGCTCTGCAACGGCAATTCCACCACCCAGATCCGCGCCATTGCCGATGCCATCGAGGAGAAAACCTCGGCGGCGGGCAATCCCCCGGATCATGTGGAGGGATATGTGTCCGCAAACTGGATTCTGCTGGATTTCGGCAGCGTTGTCGTTCACGTTTTCCATCATGATATGCGCGAATTCTATGCCCTCGAGAAGCTGTGGGCCGATGCAAGACCCGTGGATCCCGAGACGCTGAAATAAGAGAAACTGGAGTTTGTCCCATGAAGTACGAACACGATCAAATTGAAAAAAAGTGGCAAAAGTATTGGGAGGAGAATGACACCTTCCACACCGATGTGTGGGATTTCTCCAAGCCCAAGTACTATGTGCTCGATATGTTCCCCTATCCCTCCGGCGTCGGTCTGCATGCCGGCCATCCTGAGGGCTACACCGCCACCGATATCATGTCCCGCATGAAGCGGATGCAGGGCTACAACGTTCTGCACCCCATGGGATATGACTCCTTCGGCCTGCCTGCGGAGCAGTATGCCGTGTCCACCGGCAACCATCCCAACGGCTTCACCCAGGAGAATATCAAGACCTTCTCCGCACAGCTCAAGGAGCTGGGCTTTGACTACGACTGGTCCAAGTGCATCGCCACCTCCGATCCCGACTTCTATAAATGGACCCAGTGGATCTTCAAGAAGCTGTGGGAGGCGGGCTATGCCAAGCGCATCGAGATGCCCGTCAACTGGTGCGAGGCCCTGGGCACCGTTCTGTCCAACGACGAGGTCATCGACGGCA
>JAFXIE010000010.1 GCA_017533425.1 Clostridia bacterium
GATCCGCTGTGCCTGTTCTTGAATAATTCACTTTCGTGTGATAGTATGAAAACAAACAGACCGATAAATGATGAAGGGTGGCTGACACATTTATCGACGGGCGTGGTGTCCCAATAAGAAATTCCGTCAGACCAGTCCCCTTCATCATATAGAAAAAGCGAAGGCTGTTAAACCCTCGCTTATATATTACCAATAAGAATTTGTGGAGGTGCTCTATGAAACTGGTTTTTATCATCGGCGATGCTGCCGTTGGGAAAATGACAGTTGGTCAGGAATTGATAAAAATTACAGAATTGAGGCTCTTTCACAACCACATGACCATTGAACCGGTGATCGAGATCTTCGGCAGATACGACGGGAAGACGATCAATGAAATGAGGGATCTGATTTTTAGGAATTATGCCGCATCTAAAAACTATGGGATGATCTTCACCATGATGATGGATTTTGACATGCCTTCGGAATGGGAGTATCTAGAGCACGTCAAAGGTTTTTTTGAACCATATGGAACAGAATTCTATTATGTTGAACTGATTGCTCCCCAAGAGATCAGACTGAAGCGAAATGTTTCTGAAAACAGGCTGAAAAACAAGGCTTCCAAAAGGGACATAGAGACTTCAAACCAGCGTTTGATCCAAGATGATCAGAATCACAGGTGCGTCAGTTATGAAGGAGAAATCACTTTTGAAAACTATCTCAGAATCGATAATTCTGACATGGAGCCGGCTGCAGTTGCCAGACTGATAAAAGAGACTTTCAATCTGTAATTCCAATTTATCGAACCGTAAGGGCGCACTTCTATACACCGTTCGGTGTAGTGCGTATTGTACGGTTTCGCACCGCACCAAAGCCTCCCTTTACACAAGGGAGCCTCTCTCAGAAGATTGTTACATAAGAGCAAAATTCTGCCATGATACCAGATTTGTCATCATACCCTTGTTGGGGCGTGCCTGCCCCAAACCATGTCTATACAAAAATGGAGCGTATCGCATTGATACGCTCCATTAATTGTTTTATGAACACCCGCCGAACCACAGAGGCACTTTTTTTGTTTTTTTACACAAGCTTGCGGATCCTGATGCCGGCATCCTTCAGCACCGACAGGCCGATGCGCTCGATGCCATCCAGCCACTCATCGCGGGCATTGTAATAGATGCGAAGCTCATCCCCGCACATCACGCAGTCCAGCTGATAGACCAGCGCCTTTTTCCAATCGGCGGTGTCGGGCAGGATGATGGGGTTGTAGGGAGCCTCCTGCCAGGTGATGCCGTCGTTGGAGAGCATGACGGCGATGCAGGAGCGGGGCTTGCCCTCCTTATCCATATAGATGGGGTTGTAGAGGGCGAGGTATTTATCCTCATAGCCGTAAACCTTGAAGCCGCCGCAGCCGAAATTGCGGTAGGGAATGGTGGAATCGGGGGCGAGGATGGGGGTAGGATTTTTGATAAAGCCGCCCAGGGGATATTTGGACTCGGCAATGCCGATGTAGGCCGGCTCGGGATAGCCGCAGATGGGCAGCCGCACGGAGCCGCCGGAATAATACATGCGGTAGCGGCCGTCGGGCAGGCGGATGACGCAGGGATTGCGCACGCAGGCCTCGGGACCCACCGTCTCCCAGGGGAGATCGACGGTCAGCACGGTGTGGGGCGCGCTCCACTCCTCCAGATCCTCCGATGTCCGGGCGCAGATGGTATAGCCCACGCCGCCGGCGTACTCCTTGGGCAGGCCTGCCGCCTTGAGATCCCGGTAAAGCACCTCGGAGGAATAGAGAATAAAGCGGCCGCCGTCGCGGAAGAGATAGACCGGGCCGACATTGATCTGCCAGCGCTTGACAAACTCCCACTTCAGGCCATCCTCGGAGACGACATGGTAGAGATAGGGAATGTAATCATCAAAAAAGCCGTGGTAGAACATATGCCAGCGGCCGTCATAATCCTCCGGGGTGAGCACCTGGGGATCGCCGATGGCATAGCGAGCCTTTTCGCCGTGGAAATAGCCGATGACGGGATTGTTTTCCGCATCCTGCCAGCGGGTGCACGAAAGATCGGGGAACTGCATGGTGATACCTCCAAAAAAAGAGAAAAGGAGGAAAAGCCTCGGCTTTTTCCTCCTTTTTCTGTGAATTCTGAAATTACTCGGCAATAACCTCACCGGTCATCTCGCCGGCAAGAGCCGCGGCATTGGACTCATCAAAGTCCACATGCATGCGGGTGCGGAACTTGGGAGAAACGCGAACGACCGTCTCACCGAAGGTGATGCCGCGGTCGCCGCCGACCTTGACGGAGACGATCTGCTTGTCCTTCAGGCCGTACTTTTCGGCATCCTCGGGGGTAATGTGGATGTGGCGCTTGGCAACCATAACGCCTTCCTTGATCTCCACCTCACCGCAGGGGCCGACGACCTTGCAGCCGGGGGTGCCGGCCACATCGCCGCTCTCGCGGATGGGAGGAACGATGCCGAGGGCGCGGGCATCGGTGAAGGAAACCTCAACCTGGGTGGCGGGGCGGGTGGGGCCGAGCACGCCGAGGTTGGAAATGGTGCCCTTGGGGCCGACGATGGAGACGCGCTCCTCAGAGAGATACTGGCCGGGCTGGGAGAGCTCGCGCTTGGGGGTCAGCTTTGCGCCCTCGCCGAAGAGAACGGCAAGATCCGCCTCGGAGAGGTGGATGTGACGGGCAGAGGCTTCAATGATAACATTCAGCTTTTCCATGATAGATAACACCGCTTTCATAAGATTTGGTTCGTGCCTATATTGTACCACTTCCGCCGCCGCAGAGCAACCGCTTTTTCCAAACTCCCGGGGAAAATTTTTTCCCTATTTACAAAAAGCAGCGAATCTTTTATAATAAATATACGCACAGTATAATTACATCCCATCAGGAAGGTTTTTTTGCCATGCTTCCCTGTTTTCATCAGAATCTGGCGCATCTGCGCAAGCTCAAACGCGTAAACCAGCGGGAGGCTGCCGCCGCGCTGGGGGTTTCCCAGGCGCTGCTCTCCCATTATGAGAAGGGGCTGCGGGAACCCGGGCTGGAATTTCTGCTGCACGCGGCGGAATACTACGGCGTTTCCACCGACTGGCTGCTGGGCCGCACCTCCGACATGACGGGCACTGCCCCCGACCTGCAGGCGGAGGAGGATGCCCTTTCCGCCGCCGATCCCGGCCTCCGGGCACAGGCTCGCCTGCGGGCGGACAAGGGGCGGATGCAGGAGGCTGTAGGCCTCCTCTACGATCTGCTGGACCGGCTGGATGTGCGGGAGCTGGAGCCCTCTCTCCATGCCCATCTGACGGCGGAGATCGTGCAGGTGCTCTCCCTCATTCACCTCTCCGCCGGCCGCAGCAGCCCCGGCAAGGTGCTTTTTGTCATTCCCCGCCGCTATCTGCGCACCGGCCTGGAGGTCTGGCAGGCGGATACCGAGCGTCGGATGGTTGCAAACTCCCTGCGCAAGGATAAGGTGGCCCGCAGCGACACGCCGGCCCTCTCGCCGGAAACCCTCGAGCAGTACTTTGGCGAGCGCGGAACGCGGCTGCTTTCCGCCGTCCGTGCCGCCGCCGATGAAATTGCCAAATATCTGGAGGAATGATTTATGTCCGATAAAATAAAGATCCTTCTCGTGGAGGACGACCGGAACATTGCCGATATCGTAGAATACAACCTCTACAACGAGGGCTTTGAGGTTCTGCGGGCAGAGGAAGGCCCTGCAGGGCTTGACCTTGCCCTCACCGGCGGCGCCGATCTCATCCTGCTGGATGTCATGCTGCCCGGCATGGACGGATATGAGATCCTGCGCCGCCTGCGCAAGGAAAGCGATATTCCCGTCATTATGCTCACCGCCCGTGAATCGGAGGAGGATCGGGTGGCCGGCTTTGAAGCCGGTGCCGACGACTATGTTCCGAAGCCCTTCTCCTTCAAGGAGCTCATTCTGCGGGTACACGCAAACCTTCGCCGCGCCCGCAAGCCCTCCGCGGCTCCCTCCGTGCCGGCCACACGGCTGGTTCTTGTTCCCGATCGGTATATGGTTCTGCGGGGAGATGAGGAGATCCCCCTCTCCATGCGCGATTTCATGCTGCTGCAGTGCCTGATGGAGCATCCCGGCCGCATTTTCAGCCGCGAGGAGCTGCTGGAAAAGGTCTGGGGCTATGCCGATCCCGGCGAAACCATGCGCATGGTGGACACCGCCATCACCCGCCTGCGGGACAAGATCGAGGATCCCGCCGCCGAGCACCGCTTCATCGAAACCAAGCGCGGAACGGGGTATTATTACCATGAAAGCTGACCGCACCTCCACCGGCTCTGCCTGGTGGCGGAGCGTGCATTTCAAGCTTGCCCTTATTATGATTCTGCTGGTTTCCTCCGTCATGGTCGCCGTCGGTGAATACCTGATGGTCAGCGTAGCCGCCTATTACGAGGAGGATTTCCGCGAGCAGATGTACAGCGTCTTCACCGCGGACACCATCGAAACCCTGCGGGACAGCGCCTCCGGCGGCCTGCAGAACCTGCGCAACACCCTGTCGGCCTATTCCGGCCGCCTGGGCATCGGAACGGACGGCAGCCGCGACTTCTTCATCCTGGACGGCATGACCGGCGAGGTGCTGGCCGGCGGTGAATATCAGGGTGTCAGCGAGCAGCGGACGGTGGAATTCACCCACAACATCCTTCTCGCCCTCACCGGCGAGGTGGGCAGCGGCAACCCCATCACCGACGCCTGCTACGATACCGCCATCCCCCTCAGCGGCTCCGGCGGGGATTATATCATCTATGTCCGCGACAACAAGCAGACCTCCACCGAGCTTAGCCGCATCCTGCTCTCCATCGTGCTGCAGGCTGTGGTTTTCGGTCTTGCCGTGGCGGCGCTGCTCTCCCTCATTCTCTCCAAAACCGTCACCCGCCCCATCGAGGCGCTGACCCGCGGCGCCCACCGGGTGGCCCAGGGCGAATTCAACCAGGAGCTGCCCGTGCACTCCACCGATGAGATCGGCGGTCTGACCGAGACCTTCAACGAAATGTCCCGGGCGCTGGAGCATTCCGTGGAGGAGCTGGGCGCCGAGCGCAACAAGTATTCCTCCCTGCTTCTGCACATGACCGACGGCGTGCTCTCCTTTGATACCGACGGCCGCGCCCTGCACATCAACCCCGCGGCGCAGGAAATGCTCGGCATCGGCCAGGAGGAAGCGGCCTTTTCCGCCCTCTTTGGCGAAAGCGGCATCTCCCTTTCCGACATTCTCGCCCTTTCCGGCGGCGAGCATCTCACCGCCACCCTCCACCGGGGCGAGAGCATTCTTGAGGTCATTCTCTCCTGCGGCGGCCACGGCGCCGAGCGCACGGTCATCGCCGTGGTGCACGACATCACCCAGGAGCAGCATCTGGAGGAGGCACGGCGGAAATTTATTGCCGATGTTTCCCATGAGCTGCGCACCCCGCTGACCAACATCAAGGGCTACGCCGAAACCATCGACAGCGACGAGAATATGCCGCCCCATCTGCGCCACCGCTTCCTCGGCGTGGTGCAGAACGAGGCCGACCGGATGCTCCGCATCGTCAAGGATCTGCTCACCCTTTCCCGCATGGACAACCGCAGCATGAGCTGGCACTTTGAGTGGGTGGATATGGAAAATCTGCTGGAAAATATCAACACCGCCATGCAGATCCGCGCCGGCGAGCGGGGACACACCCTCTCCATGGTGCTGCAGGGCACGCTGCCCATGGTCTGGTGCGATAAGGAGCGCGTGGAGCAGGTCATCGTCAATCTCCTCTCCAACGCCGTCAATTACACCCCCGAGGGGGGCTCCATTCAGCTGGTGGCCGGCCGCGAGGAGGATGCCCTGCGTATCTCCGTGCGGGATAACGGCATCGGCATCCCCGAAAAGGATCTTCCCCACCTCTTTGACCGCTTCTACCGGGTGGACAAGGCCCGCTCCCGCGAATCGGGCGGCACCGGCCTGGGTCTTGCCATCACGGCGGAGATCGTGGAAAAACATAAGGGCACCATCCGCGTGGAAAGCCGCGAGGGCGAGGGAACCCTCTTTACCGTCACGCTGCCCGTGGACAGCGGCATCGACCGCAGAGAGGATGCGGAGGCATGAGACGGTATTCAGAGCTCTTCAAAACCCTGTGCATCACCCTGCTGTCCGTCTCCGCCCTCTTTCTTCTGGGCTCGACGCTCATCGCCGAGCAGGATATCCTGCCGGATTCCCTGTATACGCGCGCATCCGCCCCCTCCCTGCGGTGGCTCGGGATCAGCGGCGTCACCGCCTTTGACGGCACGGCGCGCATCGGCGCCCTCTACGACGGCGATGCGCAGGACATCTGCATCTCCACCCTCTCGGAGAGCATTTCCCGCACACTGGACACCGCCGAGACTCCGGCGGAGGCTCTTGAGAACGAATGGCGCCTGGCGCTGGCCACCCGCTGTGTGTATGTTACCCTGCGCGCACCCCTTCCGGCGCGCATTCTCTGGCATGCCTTCGGCGCGGACGGCGCGCCGGCGCTGACCGTTTCCGCCTTTGCCATCACCCCGGACGGGGACACCGGCACGGCAAAGCTTCTTTTGAAGACGGAGGACAAATATTACCGCGCCGCCACCGCCCTTCCGGCGGATGCCATCGGCTCCCTTTCGGAGCAGGGGGCTCCCATCCGCCTGGCCGCCGAGCTTGGCGAGCCCTACACCGGGGTTCTGCCCTCAGACACCCTCCTTTCCGATGAGATCGGCTTCCCCGTGTATGAGCTTTCCCACACCTTTTCCTTCGGACCGGCGGATTTCAACCGCCTTTCTCCCCTGCTGACCGCCTTTTCCGTCGATCCCTATTCCGATTCCGGCTATCGGGACGCCCTGTTGAACCGCATCTACAAGAGCGATTACGGCACCCTTTCCATTTCGCCGGAGGGGCTTGTTTCCTTCTTCACCGCCGCCGGCGACACCGGCATTCCCTGCCCCGCCGACGGGGAGGATGCCATGCTCACCGCCCTGAATGCCGCCGTGGGGCTGCTGGAGAGCGCCCTGGGCTCCGAGGAGAATTTTCACTACCGGCTCGAGTCGGTCATCGAAGCGGGAGATTCCTACATCTTCCTCTTTGATGCGGCGCTGGACGGCATTCCCCTCCTTCTGGACGGCAAACTTCTGCAGGGACAAATCTCCGTGGAGGGAGGCCGCATCATCCAGGCCACCTTCCAGCACCTCTCCTCGACGGAATCGCTGCTGCGCAGCGACGGGGTTCTGACCGGGCGGCAGGCCTACGCCGTTTTCTGCTCGGAGCCCCGCGGCCGCACCCTGCGGCTGGTCTACACCCAGGAGGGCAACGCCGCGGTTCCCTCCTGGATCACCTCGGAAAACTAAGGAGGGGGATATATGAACCGATCCGGACTGAAAAATGTCATTCTCATCCTCCTGCTGCTGGTCAACCTGGCTGCCGCCGGTGTGCTCTGCTACCGCGCCATATCGGAATCCCGGGCGGCGGCGGAGCTGGCCGGGGCTGCAGCCGACTATCTCTCCCTCTGCGGCGTTTCTGTGGAGGACGGGGTTCTTTCCGGCCGGGTGGAGCGCTTTGAAGTTGTCCGTCTTGCCCCCGATGTGGTGCGCGAGACGGAGATCGCCCGGGCTCTGCTTGGCCCGGAGGCCACGAGAAGCGAGAACAGCTCCCATTCGGAGTTTTCCTCCGAGGCCGGTCTCTGCAGCTTTGATTCCGATGGCTATATCGAGGTGCTTCTCCACAATTCCGGCATTTCCGCCGCCTCTCCTGCCGCCGCGCGGCGGGCGGTGACGCGGCTTCTCGGTGAGGCGCTGGATATTTCCGGCGCAGAGATCTCGTCCGAGGCAGCCGAGGGAGGCTTTACCGTCACCTTCCGGGATCAGCTGGCGGGGGTTTATGTGGAAAACGCCAGCCTGCGAGCCCGCCTTACCCCCGAAGGCACCCTCTCTGTGCAGGGTCGGTGGCGCATGGGTACCCCCTCTGCAAACCTCACCTCCGGCGATCTGATCCAGGCCGCCGCCGTGGCAAAATTTGTGGGCTCCTGCGCCGGGGATCTTCCCTTCCGGGAGCTTGAGGAGATATCCCCCGTTTACTGGCTCTATCCCGAGGCCAGCGGCGAGCTTTCCATCATCCCCGCCTGGCGGCTGGAGACCGACGGCAAGCCGGTCATCCTCGATGCCATCTCCGCCGAGCGCCTGCAATAGCCGAAAACACGCACAAAAAGGACGAAGAATTCATCATTCTTCGTCCTTTTTTTCGTAAATTAAGATGCGGAAGGCCGCTGTGACCTCCAATTGCTCCCGCCGGGAGAGCCGCTCCGCCCCCTCCCGGGGGGAGCGCCAGAAATAGGGGGTCATGGCAAAGAGACTTGCAAGCTCCCCTTGGGAAAGGGACATGCGCTTTTCCGCCCGTTCCCATCCCACCAGCCGGAAGCCGGCATATTCCACATCCTTCTCCTCATTTTCATAGGGCTCGGGATAGAGGATCTCCTTCATTTCGTAGAGATGGCGCGCCGCCGGCACCACATACAAAAGCCTCGCCCCGGGCTTCAGCACCCGGGCAAGCTCCTCGGCGCAGAGGGGAGAAAAAATGTTGAGGGCGGCATCAAAGACCCCCTCCGCCACCGGCAGGCGGTAAAGGCTTGCCACGGCAAAGCGCCCCTCCGGCACTTTTTTTGCCGCCATACGCACGGCGGTTTTGGCAATATCCACCCCCACGGGGGTCAGCCGGATGCCGCCGGCGGTCAGGCGGTCGGCAATGCGGCGGGTGTAATGCCCTTCGCCGCAGCCGGCATCGAAGATAACCGCCTCCGGCGGAAGGATCGGGCGCAGCTGCTCCGCCAGGGCATCCGCCAGAAAATCATATTGCCCGGAGGCGAGAAAATCCCGCCGGGCGCGCACCATTTCCGGCGGATCGCCGGGAATTTTGGAGCGCATCTGCGCCGGGGTCAGCAGATGCACATAGCCCTCCGCCGCCCGGTCGAAGCTGTGGCCGCCGGGACAGAGCCAGCGGCGCGGCTCCTCCGCAAGCCCCTGTCCGCAGACGGGGCAGGTAAAGAGCTCCCTCATTTTCCGAAGGCTGCCGCGCACTCGCGCAGCATTTCGCGGATGGGCAAGCCATAGGGGCAGCGGGTCTCACAAACCCCGCAGTCCACACAGGCCGATGCGGTGGCCGGCATGGCGGCATAGCGGGAACGCGCCCAGTCCTCCAGGCCGTAGCGGGTGAGATAGCCGTGGAAGAGGAAGGCGCCGGAGATATTGATGCCCGCGGTGCAGGGCGCGCAGTAGCCGCAGCGGCGGCAGAAGCGGGTGCCGAGGGCGGCGACGATCTCCGCCATGCGGGCGCGCTCCTCCTCCGTCAGGGGCTGTGCGCCCACGGCGGTATTCTCCGCCACCTCCCGGGGCTCTGCCATGCCGGGGATGACGCAGTCCACCCCATCATTCTGCAGGATAAAGCGCAGCGCCAGCTGCGCATCCTCAATGGCGCCGCCGGCCAGGGGCTTCATGCAGATAAAGCCGACCCCCTTTTCCCGGCATTCGGCGATGAGCGCCTCGCCCTGGCGCTCCACGATATTGTAGGGGAACATGACCGTCTCAAAGCAGCCGGCATCCAGCGCGGCGCGGAAGGTTTCCACCGCATGGACGGTGACGCCGATATGGCCGATCTTTCCGGCGGCCTTTGCCGCCGCCAGCGCCTCCATCGCGCCGCCGGGTGCCAGCACCTGCCGGAGCTGCTCGGCATTCGGATTGTGGATCTGATAGAGGTCGATATAATCGGTGCCGAGGTTTTTGAGGCTCTCCTCCACATCCGCCGCCATGGCCTCCGCCGTGCGAGCCATGCTCTTGGTGGCGAGGATAAAGCGCTCCCGCCGACCGCGGATGGCCGCGCCGATGCGGGCCTCGCTGTTGGTATAGCCCCGGGCGGTGTCCACATAGTTGACGCCCGCCGCCTCGAGGGCATCAAAGAGGGGCACGCCCTCCCCGGCATCGGCCAGGCGCTGAATGGGAATGCCGCCAAAGCCGATGCGGGAAATCCGCAGGCCGGTCTTTCCAAGCTCTCTGTATTCCATGATTTCTGCTTCCTTTCTTATCGGATACGCCCGGCAAAATCCGCCAGATCCTGCGCCCAGCGCGGGGCATCCTCTGCGTTTCTTCTATCGGGAATTTCATAATTTTCGCAAATATATGCGCCGAGCCAGGCCGTCAGCTTCTCTGCGCCGAGGGAATTGAGATGGGCCGTGTCAAACATTTCCCTCTCATAATCCAGCCCCAGCTCCTCCTCATAGAGAAAATTCACATACGGCACGCCGAGGCGCTCCGCCAGGGGCTCCACGGCATTGTAGGCCAGCTGAAAATCCCGGTCACGCACGCAGGGCAGGTTGACAAAGAGCACCTCTGCCCCTTTTTCGGCGCACAGCGCAACGATTTTCTCAAGATATGTGCGGGGAATGTCCGCAAGGCTGCCCATCTCCGCCCGGGGGATAAGCTCGGGCGGCGGCACATCCTCCTTTTCCGAATGGCCGAGGTAGACCACCGCACCGCGGGAGGTATCCGGAGCTCTGTCAAAATCCTCCCGGCGGATCTCCGACCAGCGGCTGTGATATTTCACCAGCGGCAGGCAGTATTCCAGCCGCTTTTCCCGCGGAAGGAGGGTAAAGATGGCCTCCAGCCGCACCAGCGGAGAGCGCATATGGTCCAGCTGGGTATGCACAAAGCTCTCCACCCCGGTGTAAACATTTCCGTTGGCCACGGTGGACACATCCACCACCACAAGCCGTGGGGATTGGAAATTCAGGGCATCTTTGAGCTGAAAATAGCTCTGGGCGATGACCTGCGCCGAGCCGGCGCAGTCAAAGGAGGTCATGCCGTACTGCTCCCACAAAAGCAGGGGATAGATGCCGCACATGATGCGGCTGGAGCCCACAAAGAGCACATCCAGGCTGTCCTTCGGTTCGGCATAGAAGCTCTCCGTCCGCGCCGCGGCGGAGCGATCGACCAGCAGGCGATCCGCGCCGTACAAAAGCAGGCAGAAGAGCAGGGCAAAGGCGGTCATGCGGAGAAAAAATCTGCTTTTTTTCATTCTCTCCCCTCCTTAAAACTCAAAATAAATAAAGGAGGCGGCGTCATACCCCGGCCCGTAGATGCCAAAGAGGATGACGGAAAAGATCAGCGCCAGCGCAGCGCCCCACCGCAGCGGCAGGGGAAGCGCCAGGAGCTTTTCCCGCAGATCGACGCCCTTCACCCGGCACAGGCTGACCAAAAGCCGCAGCCCCAGGGCAAAGGCAAGCACCGCATAATCCGCCATGCCGAGGCCGGCGGCGGAAAAGCCCTTTCCGGCGGCAAAGGGGGCTGTGAAAATGCGGACAAGCACCCGCCAGGCCTCCCCCATCGAGGCGGAACGGAAGAGAACATAGCCAAGACAAACGGCCGCAAAGGTGCGCGCCATGCGGAAGGCCTCAAAAAGAAGGCTCTTTTTTTTCGGCCGCAGGCGGGCGCACAGCGGCTCGCAGAGCATGGAGAGAATGATCAGCAGCCCATAATAGGCACCCCAGGCCACATAGGTCAGCCGCGCACCGTGCCACAGGCCGGTAAAGAGCCACACGGCGGCCAGCGCCAGGGCGGCGGGCAGATTTTTTGCCGCCTGCTTGCCGAATTTTCCCTTCAGGAATTTTCCCAGCCTGCGGAAAGCCCCCGTTCGCTGCAGGGGATAGAAGAGATAATCCCGGAACCACGCCCCGAGGGTGATATGCCACCGCCGCCAGAATTCCGGCACGGAGCGGGAAAAATAGGGGGTGTCGAAATTTTCCGCCAGGGTGATGCCGAAGATCTCCCCCGCGCCGAGGGCAACATCCATATAGCCCGCGAAATCCGCATAGATCTGCAGAGCATAGCAAACCACCGCCGCGGCCACCCGCCAGCCGGCATAGGCCTCCGGCTCCTTCCAGACGGCGGCGACGAGAATCCCCAGGCGGTCGGCAATGACCAGCTTCTCAAAAAAGCCCCACAGCATGCGCCAGGCGCCCCGAAGGAAGCGGCGCTCCTCAAAGCCCGCCCCGGCAAAGAGCCCGGGGGTCAGCCCGGCATAGCGATCGATGGGGCCCTGCAGCACATGGGGAAAGAAGGAGAGATAGAGCAGATAGCGGCCGAAATTTTTCTCCGCCGGGCAGATGCCGCGGCGGACATCGGTCACATAGCTCACCGCCATAAAGGTGAAAAAGGACAGCCCCGCCGGAATCGCGAGCGTTAAGATCTCCCGCCCGGCGAAGAAATTCAAGTATTTCAGCGCAAACAAAAGCCCCAGATGGCAAACGACCGCCCCGGCATAGGCCGCGCCCGGATGCCGGCCGGCGGAAACACACCGTCCCGCGCCCCAGCTGACGGCTGCCGTGGCAAAGAGCCAGCCCAGCGCCGGCAGACCCGCCGCCGCATAAAAGCCGAGGCTCGCCGCCAGCAGAAGCCAGGGGCGCAGCCGCTGCGGCAGGGCAAAAAAGCCCACCAGGCAGAGGGCAAAAAAGCAAAGAAAGGAAAAGGAGGTAAAGCTCACGGCCTACAGCTCCTGCAGAATGGCATCCACCATATCGCCCACGCACTTTAAGCGAACCACCGTCTTCATATCAAAGGAAATGTCAAAGGCATCCTCCACGGCGGCAATGAGGGTGATGTGGGTCAGGGAATCCCAATCCTCCACATCCGCCGCGGTGGTTTCATCCGCCACGGTGAGGCTCTCATCGTCAAAAACATCGCGGAATACGGCATTGAGCTGCTCGTACACTTCGTTTCTGGTCATTTTTCTAATCCCTCTCTACGGTAATGATATCGCATTTCGGCTGCCACCCCTCCAGGTCAAGCTCCCAGACGGTGTCCTCGCCCTCGGCGGCCACCTGGGTAAAGCCGAAATCGGCATAGAGGCCGGCCACCATGGCGTTTTTCGCCGTTTTGTAGTAATAGCCCCGCAGGGTGCGGATCCCCGCCGCGGCACAGTCCGCCGCGAGGGCATCCAGCATGGCATATTCCATATCCCGCTTGAGCACCCGGCAGCTCATCAGCCACAGGCGGATGTGGGCAATCTCCCCCTCCCGCTCCGCGGCGGTCACCGCCACCACACCGTTGTCTCCGAAGCGGTCGGAGAGGCGGCCGTAGAGGGTGAACCAGTCGGGGCTTTCGGCCATGCGGGCGATCTCTCCCTCGGTGCAGCGCAGGGTGGTCAGGTTAAACTGGTTGGATTTGCTGGTCAGCTGGGCAATGCGGGAAATATAGAGGGGCGAGAAGGGCCGGATCTCCGCCCGCATGGCAAGGCTTTCCAGATAGCTGCGGTAATCGCCGAAGCTTTCCGCGAGCTGCGCCCGGGCGGCATTGGCCCGGTACATCTCCGTGCGCGCAAGGTCATCCGCCGAGAGGGTGACGGCCTCAAAATAGCCGCCGCGATCCAAAAGCTCCGCATAGCGCTCCGGCGCGGTAAATTCCGGCACCGCAGCCCCCGGGAAGGCATCGGAAACGATCTTGCGCTCCGCCGGGTTGTCATCGCAGAAGACGATGCTCTCCGGCAGGATATTGAGCCGCCGGGCAAGGGCGGCAAAATTTGCGTCCTTGGGCTCCCAGTTGGCAATAATTTCGGTAAAATCCCCGGGCTTCAGCTCCCCCTCCGGGTGGGAAAGCCCCGCGAGGGCATTTTCCCGCTCGTTTTTGGAGATGACATTGAGCAAAATCCCCCGCCCGGACAGGGCGCGGACATAGCGCTGAAATTCCGCATAGACCTCGCCGCCGGGGGTTTCATGGCCGATTTCAATGCCCTCCACCCCGTCATCCCCCACGACGCCGCCCCAGAGGGTGTTGTCCAGATCCAGGGCGAGCGCCTTGCGGGACTTGCCGAGGATGGCGCAGATGACGGAGGCAATGCTGTGGGCAAGCAGCGGCACCGCCTCCGGGGCGGGGCTGCATTTGTAAAGATGCCAGGCTCTGCCGTCATGCCAGCGGCGCAGGCCGAAATCGGCGGAGAGGGTGTCGATATCGTTGATGTAAAAATTCCGGTGGCCGCGGGCATATTCCGCCATGCGGCGGTTGAGGGACGCCGTCATGTGGGTATAGCCGTGGATATCCCAGGCATCGCGGTTTCCGTAAAGCCGAAAGACGGGCTTTTCAAAATTATTCTGGATCACCGGGCAGCCGAAGCGGCGCTCCAGCGCCTCCCAGGCGGAGGAAAAGCGGGCAAACTGCGCCGCGATGCAGGCCTCCGCCTCCGCCTCGCTGTCTGCCGGGGAGGGAAAGGCGGTGATGCTGCGCACACCGGTGTGGATAATGATGAGCTCCGGCCGGAATTCCGCCAGCTCCGCGCCGAACATGGCATCCTCCCACCATGCGCCGAAATTGCTCTCGTAGAATTCCGGCGCCAGACCGGAATCCAGCAAAAAAAGCTCCAAAAGCTCCTTGAGATCGTGGGTGGTGGCGCCGCCGAGGATGGCAACGCGCAGGGCTTTTCGCTGGGTGCCGTCGGAGATCAGCTCCCGGCGGATGCGGCGGCGGCGCTTGCCGATTTCGCCCCCATCGAAGGGGTAGCGCAGAAGCTCATGCATGTCCCGGATCCTCCCTTTGCCAACATTTCTACAGTATATCAGTATATCATACCCACCCGGCCGCCGTCAATGCTCCCCAAAGGATGAAAAAACCGGCCCGCGGCACCTCCGCAGACCGGCTCTCTTCATCTCTTTTTTACTCCCGCCGGATGCCGAAGAGCATCCGCAGAATACCCCGCAAAAATCCCGGCGCCCGCACAACAACAACCTGCATGGCAGTATGCCCTCCTTATTTTCTGCGGCAGATGCACCCGGCCAGAATGAGCAGAATGCACAGCGCGCAAATGAGAAAACCCGCCGGCAGGCAAAAGGCAATGAGCGCCCCGGCGGCAAAGGCAACAAGCAGCCCGCCTACGCTCCGGCACCTTCGAAACATCCGACCCTCACCTCCCGGCTTTCTGCTCCATCCTATGCCGGCGGCGGGCAGAAGGTTCCGCGCGGCGGAAATTTGCAATTATCTTGCAATAAGACAAAATATTTGCTATAATGAAATGACGAATATTTATCTTCCGGGAGGAAATCCTTCATGCAGAAAACCCTCGCTGCGCTGGGTCGCGCCGCGCTCTATATTCTTGCCTATGTGGGCATGCAGATCCTGGTCTCTTTCGGCTTTTCTGTCTTCGGCATCGGCTTTTTCATCCTTTCCGGCGGAAACGGCGGCATCGATGAAATTCTCGAATTCCTGATGCAGTTCCTGGCGCAGACCGCCATGCTTGCCATGCTCATCTCCGCCGTGCTGACCCTCGGGGTTTATGCGCTGGTGGCGCTGGTGCGCAAGCGCTCCCTCTCCGAGCATGCCGTGCTGACCGCCCCGGCGGAATCGGCCTCTCTGCTTGCCGCCATTCCCTTCGGCTTTGCGGCAAATCTGCTCATTTCCTTTGTCATCAGCCTCCTCCCCCAGCCCCTGCTGGACAGCTACGGTGAGGCCTCCTCGGCCCTCGCCTCCCAGGAGCCCGGCATGATTTACTTCCTTGCCAGCGTTCTGGTGGTTCCCTTCCTGGAGGAGGTTCTCTTCCGCGGCCTTGTGCAGAACACCCTCAAGCGCAGCATGCGGCTGGAATTTGCCGTGCTTGTGCAGGCGCTTTTCTTTGCGCTGATGCACACCGGCATCGTCTGGATGGCCTACGCCTTTGTGCTCGGCCTGGCGCTGGGCATTCTGCGGGAGGCACAGCGCTCCCTGTGGCCGGGCTTCGTGCTGCATGCCGCCTTTAACGGCGCCAGCTTCATCTCCATGCTGCTGCCTGAGCTGCTTGCAAATCCCCTGGTCTACGTGCTGGTGCTGATGCTCTCCGCCGTGGCCTTTATCCTGCTGGGCTATGCCCTCTTTATCCACACTCCCGCTGCCAAACCCGAGACGGAACCTGTTCCCGAGACGGATTTTTATTCCGCGGCAAACCAGCCCGGAGACGACACCCAGAACGGAGGTAACTAACACCATGGCACGCATCATCATTTCCTCGGACAGCACCTGCGATCTCTCCCCCGAGCTCATCGCAAAGTACGGCATCCGCACCATTCCTCTGCGGGTGGAGCACGCCGGCAAGCTCTGCAGCGACGGCGTGGACGTCACCCCCGCCGAAATTTTTGCCGCCTTCAAGGAAAACGGAACCCTTCCCAAGACCGCGGCCATCACCCCCGCCGATTTTGAGGATTATTTCCGCAGCCTGCGGGCAGAGGCCGACGAGGTCGTTCACTTCTCCATCAGCAGCGAATTTTCCTGCACCCATCAGAATGCCTCCCTGGCTGCCGCTGCCGTCGGCGGAGTGTACTGCATCGATTCCCGCAACCTGTCCACCGGCATCGGTCTGCAGGTGCTGAAGGCCGCCGACCTGGCCGCCGCCGGCAAATCCGCCGCCGACATCAAGGCCGATATCGAAGCCCTGGCCGACAAGGTGGATGCCAGCTTCATCCTCGACACCCTGGCCTTCCTGCGGGCGGGCGGACGCTGCTCCTCCATCGCCGCCGTCAGTGCCACCGTGCTCAACATCAAGCCCTGCATCGTTGTTGAAAACGGCAAGATGCACGCAAGCAAAAAATACATGGGCACCCTCGGCAAGGCACTGCTGAAATACACCGCCGACCGCCTGGCCGGCGTGACCGTTGACCGCACCCGCGTCTTTGTGACCCACACGGAGATGGATCCCACCATCGTCCAGTCGGTCAAGGATGCCGTTGCCGCCACCGGCCTCTTTGATGAAATTCTGGAGACTGTCGCCGGCTGCACCGTCTCCGCCCACTGCGGCCCCGGCTGCCTCGGCGTTCTCTTTATCCACGAATAATCTCCCGAAAGGAAGGAGTTTTTCCTTATGTCCACGATCAATGTGGTGGGGCTGGGCTATATCGGCCTGCCCACCGCCCTCATGTTTGCCACCCACGGCGTTTCCGTGGTGGGCACCGATTACAACCGCGAGCTGGTTGGCAAGCTCACCCGCGGAGAGCTGACCTTTGAGGAAAAGGGGCTGGATGCCCTCTTCCGCAGCGCGCTGGATGCCGGCATCCGTTTCTCCTGCGAGTATATCGAGACCGACACCTACATTATCGCCGTTCCCACCCCCTATGACAAGGAAAGCAAGCGCATCGACGCCGCCTATGTCGTCACCGCGGTGAAGAGCGTGCTCGAGGTCTGTCCCGACGGCGCCACCGTGGTGCTGGAATCCACCGTCTCCCCCGGCACCATGGATCGCTATGTCCGCCCGCTGCTGGAGGGCATCGAAAAGAAGGTTCACCTCGTCCACGCGCCGGAGCGCATCATCCCCGGCAACATGGTCTACGAGCTGGAGCACAACGCCCGCACCATCGGCGCCGACTGCCCCGAGATCGGCGAGGCCGTCAAGACCCTGTATGCAAGCTTCTGCCAGGGCGAAATTGTCGTCACCGACATCCGCACGGCCGAGATGACCAAGGTGGTGGAAAACACCTTCCGCGACATCAACATCGCCTTTGCCAACGAGCTGACCAAGATCTGCCGCCAGGCGGATATGAACGTTTACGAGATCATCCGCATCGCAAACAAGCATCCCCGCGTCAACATCCTCTCCCCCGGCCCCGGCGTCGGCGGCCACTGCATTTCTGTGGATCCCTGGTTCCTTGTGGGCGACTATCCCAGCCTTGCAAACCTCATCTGGCAGGCCCGCAAGATCAACGACTCCATGCCGGAGTTCGTTCTCGGCCGCATTCACGACATCATGAAGGAAAAGGGCATCACCGATGTTTCCCGCGTGGGGCTCTACGGCCTGACCTATAAGGAAAATGTGGACGATGTTCGCGAAAGCCCCACCCTGCAGATGCTGGAATGCTTGGAGCGCCACCTGGCCGGCGGCGTCAAGGTCTACGATCCCTGGGTCACGCGTGACATCGTGGAAAACCAGTATCACGATCTGGATGCCTTCCTTGCGGATGTGGATATCGTTGTGCTGCTGGTGGGCCACAGCGAGATCCGCGAGCAGATGGACAAGCTCGAGGGAAAAATTGTGCTGGATACCCGCAACGTCTGCCAGCTTCCCGGCACCTACAGACTGTAAACCAATAAACGGAGGATACATACCATGTCTCTTATCAAAAAACTCACCTGCGAAGCCCTGAAGGTGGAGATCTACGAAACCCGCGCGCAGATGGGCGCCGCTGCCGCCGCCGATTGCGCCGCCGCCATGAAGAAGCTTCTTTCCGAGAAGGCCGAGATCAACATGATCTTTGCCGCCGCCCCCTCGCAGAATGAATTTCTCGATGCCCTCTGCGCCGAGGAGGGGCTTGACTGGAGCCGCGTCAACGCCTACCACATGGATGAGTATGTCGGCCTTGCCGCCGATGCGCCCCAGGGCTTTGGCCAGTTCCTGAAGCGCGGTATTTTTGACCGCCTGCCCTTCAAGAGCGTCAACTATATCGACATCACCGCCACCGATGCCGACGCCGAGGCCGCCCGCTACGGCAAGCTGCTGACCGAGAATCCCGCCGACATCGTCTGCATGGGCATCGGCGAGAACGGCCACATCGCCTTCAACGATCCTCACGTAGCCGACTTTAACGACAAGCTTGCCTGCAAGAAGGTGGATCTTGACGAGAAGTGCCGCCAGCAGCAGGTCAACGACGGCTGCTTTGCCACCATCGACGACGTGCCGAAGTTTGCCCTCTCCCTGACCATCCCCACCCTCATGGCTCCGAAGCACGTCTTCTGCATGGTTCCCGGCGCCACCAAAACCTGGGCGGTCACCCGCACCGTCACCGGCGATGTGGGCGAGGCCTGCCCCGCCACCGCCCTGCGCAGCCATGCCGATGCCACCCTCTACTGCGATGCCGATTCCGGCCGCGAGCTGCTGTAAAAGACCCTGAAAACCGATAAATATCCCCCGACTGACGGGGGATATTTCTTTTTCGGACCGTCGGGGACGCAAGTCCCTACCGGTTTTCCGCAGGATTAGGAGTATGCACCAAGGCCCCCTCTGACGAGGGGGCTGGCTTTTGCGCAAGCAAAAGACTGAGGGAGAGAAATAATATCTTCTCGCCTCTCTCCCTCCGTCTTCGCCTTGCGGCGAA
>JAFXIE010000071.1 GCA_017533425.1 Clostridia bacterium
AGACAGCCCGGACTTCAATCGTCCGGGTTGTCTGCCTCGCAGAGCGCACATACAGGGCTTGCCCCTGTATAGAAGTGTGCCCTTTGTTCCAAAGGGCTTTTTATTTAGTTTCCTGCTCTTTTTCCGATGAGCTTTAGCAAATGTGAAAAAGTATCAGCATCATTCAGTTCTCCCCAAGAAGCACTGAATATCTCCTTTGTAAAATCATCATCTGGAGCATACACCCACACTTTATCTTTGGATGCGATAACAGAGTATTTTACATTAAGTTGTTTGGCATAGCTTCTTGCCTGTATCCGTACTTCTTCCATTTCCTTTAGATTGGGAATACTGTGCTTTGCTTCAATTAGAGCAAATGCAGATTGATGTCCTCTGGTCGTTACAGGCAACAATACAAAATCGGGAATTAAGGCATGATTATGATTGCCAATCTCGATGTAAAGCTGCTGAACATATTCTTCCTCTGAATAACCAAGTTTGGCAATCAATGGTTTGATGAGTTTGTTCTCTACATCCTTTTCATTGACAAAATCTTGATTTCCGTCTGTGACTACAAATTCCAGTCTTGGAACATCAGCTTTTGCCAACTCCATAAGGTAATTATATTCTGACGGCATCAACTCTACGCCATTGATACCCTGCATATTTTTGCGGACAATCGGCACATCCTTGAAAATCTTGTCTTTTTGGAGCTGTTTCTGAGAAATCTGCTTTATAGAAACTGGATGAGCAATGTATGTGCATCTGTAGTAATAGAAAAACGGATCGTTGAAGCCGATTGAAACACTACGCCACACAGAATCAACCGCACTTACCGGTGTCCGTAAATACATTACAATCATATCTCCGGCACGAGTATCAGGATTGCATTGCCAACAGGTAATAGTATCAGCGTCACTTGCAAGGAACTTATCGTCTTTAGAGCCACCAATAAAAAATGCACTTTTGGGTTCTGGCAAATCTTTGATGATGTAGCTGTCAATCCCACCTATTTATTTGGGTGCAAAATCATAAAGAAAGGCACATAATTCATAAGGGGACATGTGGTGCTTTTCTCTGAAATCCAGAAAAGCTCCGCATATATCGCCATAGAAATAGAAGCGCCCCTCATAATCCTTTTTGATTGGCATGGACGGCAATTCAATGTCAAATTCTTGGGCTATCTTTTCGAGAACATTGAAGTTATATTTGAAATATTAAGGCGTGAACAAATCTGGGATTTCAGCAGCTAAAGATGTTGTGAAATACTCAATAGAATCGGAGAAGCAAGCGAATACATCCTGTGCAGAGCAATCTTCCTCACCCTTTATGCCGTTGTAAAGGAATTGCATTGCTGAGTCTATCGTATATTCACCACTTTCCAAGAGAGCCAAATTATCATTCAAATCTTTAGAAAGATCTTGGAGCTGCTGTGCCGTTTCTTCAATAATAGCCTTTTCAGGGCAATACGACAACCGAAACTTCCCAATAGTCTCAATATAGTCTTGTGACAGATTCCCGGTTAAGCTCTGCTCAAAAAGGGAGACCGCGCTCTTGCCCCCGGCATTCAAATATGTCTGCCACATATAATCATTGAACATAGTCTATTTACCCTTTGCTTATAAAATCTTTTGTATATAGGTCTATTTTATCGCATATTTCCTCAACGACATGTTTACCGATGTTCTTAATTTTGATAAGCTCGTTTCTTGCTAAAACAACCGCTCCTATGGTTGTATAACCTGCCCGCATTAAACAGTTATGCGCTCTGCCGGAAAGGTTTAATTCATCAATAGAGCGATCAAACAACAGTCTGTCATTCTGCTCTTGCTCAGCCTTTTGTTGACTTGTCTGTAATCCCGAAACAACATACTCTGAACTTTCGTATTCCTCAAGTCGTTTTATTGCTTTGAGAGCAATTTGTCGCACTCGCTCACGTGTTATGCCTTTTTGAGTAGCTATATCATCTAAAGTAAGAAGATCTATATATCTAAGTTTAAGAATGTTTTTCCATTGTTCAGGAAAATCCTTAGACACAAATGCAATGCCGGCTTTTTGATCTTCTGTTAAGTCGGATAAAGCTTCGTTATAAAAGTATTTTTCGATCAATCTTTTCTCATATGTATTTTCCGAAGCAGATGTTTCTTCGGCGGTGTCAACAAAACTAACCGTTTTAGATGGAATATCAAGAACTTGTTCAAGTTTATTGATGTTGTCACTATCTTCTAAAATGTCTTTTAGCGTGCAATTTAACACTATGCATAAATCAAGTAATGTGCTTAATCTTGCACTATCTATATCTCTAACTCTTTGCTCGTAACATTGTATAGTGCGAACCGGAATTCCCGCTAATTTTGCGAGTTTGCCTTGTGATACGTTTAGTGAAACACGCAGTTTCTCCAATTTAGTTTGAAAATGGTCTTTTTGATTTTTAATTGCAACCGCTTGTTGAACACTTATTCCTCTTTGTTCTATGGTAAACACCTCGAAACCTCAAATATTATTTCTTATCTATTACATACAGATAATAGGCGGAAAGAATGTCATTGAAAAGTTCGATTTTGTCATCTAAGGACATGTTTTCGTTTTTGAAATAACCACGAACACGAGAACTTATCTCAAAACTTTCATTGGCTGCTTCTGTTCCGAAATAATCAAGACCGACACCGAAGTAATCCGCAAACCTTTTCAGTTCATCAATGCTTGGTGATCTTCTGTTGACTTCGTAATTTGATATAGTTGCTCTTGAAAGATCAAGAGCATCCGCCAAGTCAAACTGAGTGATGCCTTTATTTTTACGCAAAATCTGAATTTTGGTTCCGATATTAGCACGTTCACGAGAAATACCTTGTCGGTTGTTGCCCTTTCTGTGATTATAGCCTTTTTCGGGGTTTGTAGAATCAAAGGTTTCTATGAAGAATTTTTCAGACTCTTTTGCTTTCTCCCACACAAGATTATCTGCTACGATTTTATGATGGAATCCATTATCCCAACCATATTTTTTAATATCAGAATACAAATCAGAATTGCCTTTATAATTTTCGCTATCTACCCAACGGTTTTTCGAATCTTTGCTCGTAATTCCAACGTATACTTTATCGTTTTCAAGGCAAGTATGGATGTACAGAGTATATAACTCCTCCTGATTGTCAGTATTAAGACCTATTTTAATTTCTTCCATAGCTTAAACCTCCATTATTAGTCGTAATAAAAATGTGCGTGACCGAAGCCACGCACCGAAAAATGCAGAGCCTCAAATGCTGCGACACATCTTTTCACCGCCATAAAGGTGCGAAAACAGAGGATGCATTTTTACCAATGTAAAATGCACCTCTTATGGCGAAAATATTCAGATGTGTCGCACAAGTATTATATCACATTATCGGAGGAAAATAAAGTATGTGTCGAAGAAAGCCATAATAAAAAGCCTGACTCCAAACACAATTTGAAGTCAGGCTTTTTGATATTATTTCATTTATTGTTTTATGAACCCCGCCCCTAAATGCGCGAGACTTTTTTCAAAATGCAAACTCTCTGTTTCTTTCCCATTCGCCGGCGGCCGCATCCGCAATGCGCCGGAGATTGGCCGCATAGCCGCCCTCCGCAGAATGGGGCGGACGGTTTGTCAGGCGGGTAACATAGGTGCCGTCGGCAAAGGCCGTGCGGAAGATCTCCGCAATGCGCGGACGCAGCCCGGCATGGGCATTGCCAATGCGGACAAGCGCCGCCACACTCTGGGACATGAAATGGAAATAGAGCACCCGGAATCCCCGCACGGCGGGATAGCGATCGCACGGCGCGTAGATCTCCCGCTCCGCCTCCGCCGGACTTGTCAGAATTTCGCCCAAAAGCTCCACCGACCCGGCATCCGCCAGCCGACCCAGGTGGTAAATGGCCATGGGGCCGCGATGCTGATTGTATTTCCGGCAATCCCGCAGCATCACCGCATCCCGCTGCACAACCATATCGCGCAGCTGCGGGATGCTCTCCCGGCTGCCGGCAGAAGCCAAAGCAAAGGCCGCATGCTTCCGGGTGTTTTCATCCTCCGCCGCAAGAAGCCGACGCAGCGCCGCATGGCAGCTCTCCCCCATCCGCCGGGCAGACCAGATGGCCAGCCCCGGGCAAAGGGTCGAAAGGGGCTTTTCCAGCGCCTCGGGATCGCAGATCCATTCCACGCGGCGGGGCTGCAGGGGTTTTCTGTCGCAATCGGACTTTCCGTCAATCCATACACCGCGATTGTGGGCGGGATCCAGACAGCCGGAGGCCGTCAGCCGCGCAGACAGCCGGGCATACGGCACCTCCCGCAGGGAAATTTCCCCGGAAAGGGCGATGTCCGTCGCCTCGGCGGCAACTTCCGCAAGCTTATACATATCCGGCAGCATACGCACGGAGGAGGCCATCTCGCGATCAACCCCCACGGCGCGGCAGACAACGGCAAGCCCGTCCACCTGCTCCGGCAGGATGACCTTCCAGGGCACCGGCTGGGAGAAATTCCACGCGCCGACATTGGCGCCCACCTTCCAGTCGCCCCGCAGCTCGCTCTCAAAGGCCACATCCTCACCGTGCTTATCGATATCCGAGTAGGAATAATATCCCGGCTCCGCCGTCACCTTTCCGGCAAAGAGCTCTTCGGCGCTGAGCATTTCCGCCGCGGCAAGCCGCCAGCCCTCCCGGACGCCCGGCAGGGGCATATGGCGAAGCACCCGCTGCGACCAGCCGTATTCCGGGCGCTCGGTGGCGCGGGCTCGGATGATATCCGCCGAAAAGGCGGCGGCATCCCGCGGATCCGTCCGTCCGGCATCCAGATTGATATATCCGACATTTCCGCCGAAGGTCATGGCCACAACGGCGGTAAAGGGCTGCGCCAGCCCATCGGCGGTGCGGCCAAAATAGCCCCGGCAGCCCGCCATGCGGGCCACGTGTCCCTCCGCCGTGCAGTCAAAGAGCATCCGACAGCCGTAGGCGCGCACGCCATCCTTTGTTATGGCGCGCACGCCGCAGACCCGCAGCCCCTCCATATATACGCCGGTCGCCGCGCTGTCATAGGAAATGTCAACGCCGCGCTCCAAAAGCATGTTTTCCAGGGTGATGCGCCGTCCCTCCGCCAGGGGCATGGGCAGTTCCGCTGCCTTCCGGTCCGCCTCCGCCGCGAGGGCATGTCCCCGTCCGCCGGGCAGGCCGAAATAGTGGATCTCAATGCCGCCGGCAGAGGCCGTACCGCCGACGCAGTTGAAGGCCTCCAGCCCCAGCACCCGGTAGCCCTTCTCCGCAAGCAGAGCGGCGGCAACGCTGCCCGCCGTGCCAAGGCCGCAGACAATCACATCATACGTATCATCAAAGCGCACCGAGCAAGGGCAGGCAACGGCGCTTTGATTTTTCAAAACAGAGAGCTTCATCTTCCAAGCAGCTCCTCTCCCAGCAGTGCGCCGGCATCAAAGGCGGAGATGGGATCTGCATATCCCGCCGAGGGCAGCCGTACGATCCCGTCATATTCGAGAGTGCGGAAATCGGTCAGCACCACGTCAAATTCATCCGCCACGGCTGCCACGCGATCCTCCCCGGCCAGGGCAGGAAGCGCATCGGCCAGGCGGCGCCGCGCCTCTGTCATATCCGCATCCGCCGGCATCGGCAGGCTGGCCATGCGACCGGAAAGAAAGAGCAGATTCAGCCGTTTTTCGGCAATATAGCGCTCCTCCGCCCGGGTATCCACCAGATAGCGGGCAAAAATCCGGCTTTCTCCGGAGGCATTGCAGATCGTGACGACAAAGCCCTCCGCCAGGCGCTCGCATGCAAGCACCCGCGTGGACAAAAGCACCCGCTGGTCCCGGAGACAGGCATAAAACAGCGGCGCGCAGGCGCGCAGGCTGTCCCGCCGGGCAAATTTTTCCCGCAGTGCGCGGGCAGGCGCGCTTTTCGGCTCGGCCTCTTTCCCGTATAACGAACGCAGCGCACCAAAAAACTCATATCCCGCATCCGGCCGGCTCTCCAGAACCATTGCCTGCGCTCCGGCCGCCGCAAGCAGCCCCGCCGCGGAAAATGTGGCGCCAAGAATGAGCACCTCACAGCTTTCGTCAAACATTCTTTTCGCCTCCCTTCCCTTATATTTTACCTCCTCTACGCCTGTGCCGTCAAGCGCATTTGTCTTTACAAAGGGGCGGCGGCTTGGTATAATCATAGACGACCACCGCAAAAGAAGGGAGCGCGTCCTCTATGTCCAAATCCGAACATATTCACGGCTTTGACTGGCTGCGGCTGATTGCCGCCGTCAGCGTCATTTATATGCATGTCGCCTCCGCCCCGCTGCGGGGAGCGCTTGGCGGCAACTGGCACCTGATCAATGCGCTCACTTCCTTCGGATTCACGGCAGTGCCGCTGTTTTTCATGATGTCCGGGCATCTTTTGCTGTCAAATCCAAAGACGGAGGATGTCGGCATTCTGCTCAAGCACCGGATTCCGCGCCTGCTTTTCCCCCTGGCCATATGGTCTTTGCTTGCGATTCTATGGAAGATCTTTCTTGCCAAGGACATTGCTCTGCTTCCCGGCGAGCTTCTCAATGCGCTGCACACCCCCGCCTGGGTACACCTTTGGTATATGTACACGCTGATCGCCATCTACCTCATCTCTCCGCTGCTCTGCGCGGGACTGCGCAGCCTCGGCGAAAAGGGACGGCTGCTCCTTCTCATTCTTCTTCTCCTTCCCTCTCTGCGGGTTATTCTGCAGGCTCTTCTGCCCGCTTCCCTGGACCGCTTTTTGGAAATTGACCTGATCGCAAAGCTGACATTTTTCGGCGGACATTTAAACACCTTCCTGCTTGGCTGGTATCTTGGCAATATCAAGCGGCGGATCCCGCTGCCGATTCTGCTGACCTCCGGCGCAGCCCTTCTCGGCTGCATCATCTACGGCACCTTCCGCCTGACCTCCGCCACCGGAAGCTTCAACTCCACCTTTATGAACCAATCCGCAGGCTTTGAGGCTCTGCTTGCCGCCGTTCTTTTTCTCGCCTTCAAGCAAAATGTACACAGGCCAAGCGCCCTTCTCTCTGCCATCCCCATCGTTCCCCTCTCTCTGCCCATTTATCTGATGCACAATCTGCTGCTTTCCTTTACCAACCGCTTTTATGTTCCGCAGACCTTTTTGGACACGGTCTGGATGACGGCAGGCAACCTGCTCGTCTGCTTTCTCTGCGTAAAGACCCTGGCAAGCATAAAGCCGGTGTGCTTTCTCTTCACCGGCATACCCTATAAAACCGCCTGCGCAAGCTGCAACTGGATTTTTACCTTCCGCCGGCTAAAATCCGCTTTTGGCAGCAAAAACATCCGGAAAACGGAGGCTGACACATGAAAACACCCACCCATTGGAGCTATGCGCCCTACCGTCCGCCCTTTATCGATGTGGGCGATATCTATATCTGCCGCGTCGCGCCGGAGCCCGATGCCATCGTCTTTGACTGGCTGCCCGCCGGCGCGGAAGGCTACCGCGTTTATTTCCGCCGGCGCGGCGCCGGGGATTTCTCCCTCGCCGGGGAGACCGGGGCATGCACCTTCCGCCTCTGCGGGCTCATTGAGAACGCGGAATATGAATTCTACGTTGCCGCCGGGGAGAAGAAGAGCCGCATCCGTCTGGCTCGCTGCGCCGCCTCGGTGGGGCGCGTGGTCAATTACCTCCATCCCGAGGACGAGGCTTATGCCTTCTCCGGCCGCTATCTCTGCTCTCCCTCCCTGGTTCGGCTGCCGGATGGGGCGCTGCTTGCCTCCATGGATCTTTTCGCCGGCGCCCACCCCCAAAATCTGACCCTCATCTACCGCTCGGATGATGACGGAAGGAGCTGGCGGTATGTCAGCGAGCTTTTCCCCTGCTTCTGGGGCAAGCTTTTTGTCCACGCAGGCGCCCTTTACATGCTCTCCGTCTCCACGGAATACGGCGATCTGCTCATCGGCCGCTCGGATGACGGCGGACGCACCTTTACCCGCCCGGTGACGCTGCTTTACGGCGGCGGCGGAAAGAACGGCGAGGCCGGGGTTCACAAAAATCCCCAGCCGGTCGTGACCTATGCCGGCCGCATCTGGAACACGCTGGAATGGGGCGCCTGGGGGCGGAAATACCACGCGCCCATGGTCATGAGCGCGCCCGTCTATGCCGACCTTCTGGATCCCGGGGCCTGGAGCTTCTCCGAGCCGGTGAAATACGATCCCTCCTGGCCGGGCGTGGCGGAGGGGCCCTCCACCGGCAATATCGAGGGCTGTCTGGTTCCCCTTTCCGACGGGCTTTACAACATCATGCGCTATGACATGACGAAAACCACTCCGAACTGGGGTCGCGCCGTTTGCTACCGGGTGGATTGCGAAAACCCGGAGGCACCCCTGGCCTACGCCCGCTGCATTGAATTTCCCGCAAACCATTCCAAATTCATCATCCGGTATCACGAGGGACGGAAGATGTACTATTCCGTGGCCTCCCGCATCTCGGCGGAGGCGCCGGGTCGGCGAAATCTGCTCTCCCTGCTGCGCTCACCCGACGGCATTCACTGGGAGCTTGACCGGGATATCTACGATTACACCCACGAGGATCCCGCGAAGATCGGCTTCCAGTATGTGGATTTCTTCATCGAGGGGGATGAGATCCTCCTGCTCTGCCGCACCGCCATGGCCGGCGCCCACAACTTTCACGATTCCAACTTCTCCACCTTTGACCGCATCCAGCTGTAAATACGAAAAGGGCAGTATCCCGGAGGATACTGCCCTTGCATTTTTTTCAGCTTGCGGCAATCTCGCCGTTAAGCTCGCCCACCGTTACGGTGTAGCTCTCGCCCGACCGGATTTCCGGGGTGCTCAGGATAACCACGGCAAAGGACATGGCCGGCGTGTGGCTGACAACGGTCTTTCCCGCAGAATCGGTCACGGTGATGGTCGTATTTTCCCTCTGCTGGCCCACAGAAACGGCGATGACCCCCTGATTTTCCGAGGATGAGAAGGTCTGCGCCATGCCGGAGGCGCCGGTGCCGATGAAGGTTCCGCCGGTGATCACCGCCGACAGATCGTAATCCAGCGTGGCGGTATCTCCCCGGGTGGGGCCGGTGACGGTGGTGTAGCCGCCGGTGATGGAAAGGGTTCCGTTGGCGTCAATTCCGTCGCCGGAGGCGATGATATCCAGCCTTCCGCCGGAGATGGTGATGCTGCCGGAGGAAGCGGATGTGCCCATTCCGCCCATGCCACCCATGCCGCCCGGGCCGCCGCCCATGCCGCCGCGTCCGCCGAATTTGTCTCCGCCGGGACGCATGCCGCCCATACCGGAGCCATCGTTGCCGCCGGCGGCATTGAGGCCATCGTCGGTGGCAGTGAGGGAAATTTCACCGCCGGTGATGGCAATATGCAGCCCCTCCAGCCCCTCATAGCTCTCCCGGATGGTGATCTTTCCGCCGCCGATATCCAGCCGTTCATCCGCGTGGAAGCCGTCGTCGCCGGTGGAAATATCAAAGCTGGCGCCGGTCATAGAAATGCTTTGGTTTGCGTGCACGCCGTCATCCGCCGCATCGATGGCAAAGCTTCCGCCGGAAATTTGCAGATTTCCGGCACTTTTCAGGCCTTTTGCGGAGGCGTCTTCATCCGCCGTGACTGCCGCATTTCCGCTGCCGCCGCCGGAGGTGATTGCAAAGCTTCCGCCGGAGATCTGCATGCTCCCGCCGGCAGAGATGCCGTCGCCCGCCGCGGAAATTTTTGCCTCTCCGCCGAGAAGATAGACATTTCCGAGGGCGGTATCCTCCGCATTTTCCGCGTGGATGCCGTCCTTCCCCGCCGTGAGGGTCAAATTGGCCTCGGAGAGGGTGACGCTGTCATTTGCATCGATGGCATGGGCGGCTGCGGTGATGCGCAGCCTTCCCTGCGCCAGCACGAGATCGTCCTTGCAGACCACGCCATGCCCCGCAGGAGAGCTCACCGTAAGAGAACCGGTGCCGTTGACGGTGAGATCCGATTCGGAAAAGAGGGCGCCGTCGATGTTGCTCTCATCCTGCGCCGCAAAGCTTCCGCCATTTTTAAGGGAATTTTCGCTTCCCTCCGCCAGGGTCACAAAGACCTTATCCGCCGAGCGGATATACAGCGCCGCCGATTTTGCAGAGGCGATCTCCGCCCCGGAAAGCACGATCTGCGTCTTATCCGTATCCCCGGCGGCAACGATAATCTGCCCGTCATCGAGTTTGCCGGAGAGAATATAGGTGCCTTCATCGAGGATCGTCACCGTCGTCCCGCGGATCTCCACGGCATCGGAGGCGCAGGCGGCAGAGTTCCCCTGCAGCTTGATTTCCACCGCGCCTTCCGCAGAATAGGCCGGATCCCGATCCCGGTCAGAAAGAAGCTCCGACTCCGGCAGCGTCTCCGTCATGGGGGTGACCGCCGGGGAAGCCGTCGGCTCAGGGGACTGCGGCTGCGGATTTTTTGCCCCGCAGCCGCAAAGCAGGCAAAGGACGAGCAGCAGGGCCGTCATTCGCAGCATCTTCACCGCCCTCACCTCACAGCTCCGTGCCCGCCGGCACATCCCGCGAGACGCCGATCTCCAAATTTCCGTTGCGCACCCGCAGGGCATCGATGAGCTCCTTTTCCCGCCGGGCATCCCCCAGCTTTACGCTGAAGGTCAGGCGGAAAAGGCTGCCCATATGAATGGTTTTGACGCCGATAAGCTCTGCCCGGGCATCAAAGGCGGCAAAAACCTCCTCAAAGACGCCGGTATAATCCAGATCCTCGGGGACGGTGATCTTGAAGATCTTATATTTTGCCGCCGCACCGGGTTTATCCTCCGCCAGCCGGTTGTAGAGCATAAACACGGCGGAGAGAAGCACCGTAAAGAGGGCGGCATAGCCGAGATAACCCATGCCGGCGATGAGGCCGGTGCCCATGGCGAGGAAAATGGTGCCGATCTCCCGGGCGCTGCCCGGCGCAGAACGGAAGCGAACCAGGCTGAAAGCGCCGGCCACGGCCACGCCGGTGCCGATATTCCCATTGACCATCATGATCACAACGCAGACCACCGCCGGCAGGATGGCCAGGGTGATGACAAAGCTTTTGGTATAGCGGGTGCGGTACATATAGGCAAGGCTGAGCACCGCGCCGAGCACAAGGGAAACGGCGATGCACAACAGGAAGTCGCCGGGGGCGATGGTGCGGGTCATTTCCGTATCGAAAATGCCCTGAAAAATCGCATCAAGCATGAAAGATCTCCTCTCTGTGTTGGGGAAAGATATATTTTGCATAGGCAGTGCCGTATTTTGAATAGGGCGTGCGCCGGATCTTCTCCCGGGAGAGAATTTCGCACATCCACAGGGGGATTCCGACGCCGCATTTGAGCTCCATGAGCACCTCCCCCGGCGAAAGCAGCGCATCGCCCGCCGGCGGCGAGCGCAGGGAAAGCTCTGTTTGCCGGCAGAGGATCTCCCGGTCAAAGGTCACGCGGAAATCCTCCGTCCGGGAAACATAGGCCTCCCGGGCATAGGAAAGAAAGACCCGGGGCGCAAGACCGCCGTAAAACGCAAGAAACCGGTCGATTTCCCGCTGAATCTGTCCCTCCGCTGGGGCAGCTCCCGTGCCGGAAAGCCAGCCCATGGCCTCCGCCTCCGGCAGCGCCAGCCTGCGCTTGTAGACCACGCCGCGGTATTTCTTTTTGATCTCCGCAAAGACCTGCGAGTCCTCCCCGGCCTGCGCATAGGCGCGTAGGCGGAGCTTTTCCTTGTACTCCGGCTTTTCCATGGAGCGGCGGATCAGGCGGTAATTCGGGGTGTCGTAATAGAGATTGCGGATGACCGTCCGCCCGTAGGCATCCGGCTGCATGCGCGCGCACACCTCCCGGCAGATGCGCTCTGCCTGTGCCTCCGAGATGAGAAATTTCATCTCATACCGCCGAAAAATGCTCTGATAGGCCATAGCTCTCCCATTGCGGCGCTGTGCCGCCCTTCTTTTTTCTTCCATGTAAGAATATCATATTTTTCGGACGGATATGTGAATATCCCGTAAATATTTTATATATTAATATCGTTTATGCAAAAAACAGTTTTATCGCCTAAACGAAAATACAGGGGTGCGAACACACGGTTCGCACCCCTGCAGGCTGCAGCACTTTATTTACGGCACATAGGTATCCACGGCGATCACCGCGGCATAGCGGGCATCCTTTGCCCGGATGGCGGCCTTCAGCGCGTCGATATCCGCCGCGATTTTTTTCTCCGGCGTTCCCACGGGAACGGCCACATCAAAGATGAGATTGATCCGCTCCTCCCCTTCGGTGATGCGGAAATCGTGCATGGAAAAGCTTTCGTCGATGGCGGTGATTTCCGCCGTCACCCATTCCCGCAGGGCGTTGATATGGGGATCGTCGGTGATGACGGGATCCATATGGATGACCATAATGACCCCCAGCTCCTCGGAGATGCGCATCTCCAGGGCATCGATGATCTCATGGGCGCGGATGATATTTGCCTTCGCCGGGATCTCCGCATGGACGGAGGCAATGCATCGGCCGGGGCCGTAATCGTTGACAATGAGATCATGGATGCCGATAATTCCCTCGCCGGAGGTGACGATCTCCCCGATGCGCGCCACCAGCTCCTTATCCGGCGCACGGCCAAGCAGCAGATCCACGGTCTCCTTCATGATGCCGAGGCCGGCCTTGAAGATGAGCAGGCAGACGAAAATGCCCACATATCCGTCGATGGAAAAGGGCAGGAAGGTGCCCACCACCGTGGTCACAATGACGGCGCCGGTGGAGAGGGCATCGTTGAGGCTGTCGGCAGCGGTGGCGCGCAGCACCGGCGCATCCACGCGATTGCCGATATCCCGGTTGTAGAAGAACATCCACACCTTGATGGCAACAGAGGCGCACAATAGTAGCAGGGGCAGCAGGGCGACCGTCACCTCGGTGGGGTGGAGAATCTTCTCCACCGAGCTTTTCAGCAGCTCAATGCCCACCATCACAATCATCGCCGCCACAAACAGGGAGGCGATGTACTCATATCTGCCGTGGCCATAGGGATGATCGGCATCGGGACGCTGGTTGGAGAGCTTTGCCGAAATGACCGACACCACAGATGCGCCCATATCCGAAAGGTTGTTGAAGGCGTCGGAGGTGACGGCAATGGAGCCGGTGGTAATGCCCGCAAAGAGCTTAATGCCAAAGAGCAGGAAATTGCAGATCATGCCCAGGATGCCCGCCAGCGTGCCATAGGCGGCGCGCACCGTGCGATCCTGGGTATTTTCATGGTTCTTTATGAATTTTCGGATGAGAAAGCTTACCATTTTTTCATCTCTCCTATAAAATCACGGGGATTTCGCCGCGGGGAATGACCCGCCCCGGCTCCACCCGGCAGTCAAAGGCAATGGGCCGCACGCCGGCAGCAGCTGCCGCCCGCAGGGCGGCGGCAAATTCCGGCCGATCGGGATTGGGGGACACAAATTTTGCCCCCTCCGCCTGCGCCACAAAGACGGCATAGCACGCATAGCCCTCTTCCACCGCCCGGGCAAGCTCGCCTAAGTGGCGGATCCCCCGGTCGGTGGGGGCATCGGGAAAATAGAAGCCGCCGTCGCGGCAAAGGGTGACACCCTTGACCTCCGCAAGGCAGGCTTTTCCCCCAAGGGTAAAGGAAAAATCCAGCCGGGATCCCCCATACCTTACCTCCGGGCGGACATTCTCCACCGCCCCCAGGCCACCGGCACGCAGCCACTCGGCAAAGAGCCGGTTGGGCGCCTGGGAATCCACATGGAAAAGCCGCCCCTCCCGCCATACCGCAATCAGATCATATGCGGTGGCGCGGCCGGGGGCATCGCTTTTGGAGAGCACAACCCGCGCGCCGGGCAAAAAAAGCTCCCGCAGGCGGCCGGTGTTCTTCACATGGACGGGTAAGATCGCCCCATCCAGCTCCACCTCCGCCACAAAGCGGTTGCGGCGGGCAACAAAGCGGCCTTCCCGCACATTTTTGTATTCCATTTGCCGCCCGCCTCCTGTTTACGGAACATCCGGCAGGAAAAGCCTGCCGGATGCCTGAATTTTTTCTTTGCTTACTGTGCGCCGGGCTTCTTTTTGAAGATGGCGGCAAGCCGTTCGATGTCCGCCTTGGGCTCGCGGTTCATGTAGAGCAGACCGTTGGTCTCCTGATAGCAGTCGGTAAGCTGGGTGTAGCAGTAGCCGCACATGGTGGGGATGGAGATGACGGCGCTGACGTCGTTATCCACATCGGCCACATAGGCCTCCACGCTCTCCAGCGCGGTGTCGTATCCCCAGCCCTCGTCGCCGGCAATGCGCTTGCCGCCAAACTCGGTGTAGAGGATGGGAAGCTCGCCGTACTCCTCGCCGGGCAGGCGGTAGGGATGGCCGGTGCGGGCAGCACCGTTCTGAATAAAGCTGCGGTCGCTGTAATACTTCACCAGCCTGTCGGTGAGGGTGCGATAATCGTGGACGGAGATGAAATCCGTGGGGGAAACATTTTCCCAGCCGTCGTTTGTGCTGACCAGGCGGCCCTCGTCTGCGCTGTGGCAGAGGTAATAGAGGCAGCGGGCGAGATCGGACTCGCGGCGGTCGCCGACGATCTTGCGCAGACCCCAGGTCTCATTGAAGGGAACCCAGGCCATGATGCAGGGATGGTTGTAATCGCGGGCGATGAATTCGCGCATGGTGCTGATGGCATCATCGGCGGCGCGGTCGGTGAAGGAATAGAAGGAGGGAAGCTCGCCCCATACCAGCAGGCCGAGCTTATCCGCCCAGTAGTAATACTTGGGATCTTCGATCTTCTGGTGCTTGCGGGCACCGTTGAAGCCCAGCTCCTTGGTCAGCTCCACATCGCGGCGGAAGCCGTCATCGGTGGCGGGACGGTAGATACCCTCCGTCCAATAGCCCTGGTCGAGAACGGTGCGCAGGTAATACTGGGAGTTGTTCAGGAAGATCTTATCGCCGTGAACGGCAATCTTGCGGAAGCCGAAATAAGTCAGAACGGTGTCCTTCGGACCGCCCTCATCGGAAAGGGTGACGGCAACATCAAAGAGGTTGGGACGCTCGGGAGACCAGTTGACCAGCTTGTTGTCCGTCATGCTGATATCGGGCAGACGGATGCTGACCAGGGCGGTGTCGCCCCGGACGGACTGCTCCAGATCGCAGACGTGGGCGCCGTCCTTCTCAACGCAGAGGGAAACGGTGCCCTCCACGCGGCGGTTGAAATGCACATCCACAAAGGCGCAGATGCGGTCGAAATCCACGGTGTACTTCACGCGGGTGATATAGGTCTCGGAGGTATATTCGATCCAGACCTCCTGCCAGATGCCGCTGACGGCCACGTAGTGGCAGCCGGAGGGCACGCCGTCCCAGATCTGCTTGCCGCGAACCTGATCCATGGCGCAGGTGTCCGCAACGCGCAGGGTGATCTCGTTTGCGCCCTCCCGCAGGAAGGGGCTCACCTCAAACTGGAAGGGGGTGAAGCCGCCGCTGTGACGGCCGAGGAAATTGCCGTTGAGCCAGACCTCGGCATCGTGATCCACGGCGCCGAAATGGAGCAGCGCCGTCTTGGCCGCGTGCTCGGCGGTGACAAAGAACTCGCGGCGGTACCACATGACCTCGTGAATGCTCTCATCATGAATGCCGCTGGCGGGGGACTGATAGGGGAAGGGAACGCAGATGGATCTCTCCAGGGCAAGATCTCCGCCGCGCTCAAAGCTGCGGGTCAGCGCTCCGTCGTCATCGAAATCAAATTCCCATTCTCCGTTGAGGGACTGGTAGTCGGTGCGGATAAAATCCGGGCGGGGGAAGCTGCCTTTATCGAGCTCCATCATCTTTCTT
Source organism: Clostridia bacterium (assembly GCA_017533425.1). GTDB lineage: Bacteria > Bacillota > Clostridia > Oscillospirales > QAMX01 > RGIG1911. Next base: position 15,784 of record JAFXIE010000071.1, read on the forward strand.
TCCTCCATACTATAAGTCGTAGTTTTTAGATATTGTCACAGTTGTGCCAGATTTCCTGGACGTCGTCGTTGTCCTCCAGCATGTCGATGAGCTTCTGCATGTTGATGAGCTGCTCCTCGTTTAAGGAAACGTAGTTCTGGGGGATCATCTGGACAGAGGCATCGGCAAATTCGATACCCTGGGCAGCCAGGGCGTCACGGACGGCCTCAAAATTCTCCTCGGAGGTGATGATCTCAAAGCTCTCCTCCTCGGCGGCGAAATCGTCCGCGCCGGCCTCGAGGGCGATCATCATGAATTCGTCCTCATCCTGATCCTCCCGCTCCACCAGCAGAACGCCCTTGCGGTCAAACTGCCAGGAAACGCAGTTGGAGGCACCGAGGTTGCCGCCGAACTTATCGAAATAATGGCGCATATCGGAGGCGGTGCGGTTGCGGTTGTCGGTCATGGTTTCCACGATGACCGCGGCGCCGCCGGGGCCGTAGCCCTCGTAGGTGATGGACTCATAGTCCTCTCCGCCGCCGGAGGAATACTTGTTGATGGTGCGCATGATGTTGTCGTTGGGGACGTTGAGGCTCTTTGCCTTGGCGATCAGGTCACGCAGGGCAGAGTTGGATACGGGGTCGGGGCCGCCGGCCTTGACGCAGACGGCGATCTCGCGGCCGATCTTGGTGAATACCTTGGCGCGCTTGGCGTCGGTAGCCTCTTTTTTGCGCTTGATGTTGTTCCATTTGGAATGTCCGGACATGGGAATTGCTCCTTAAAAATTTATTTTCATGTTTAGGTTTCGCATTGCTTCAGTGGCCGAGCTTCATGGGCTCCAGCAGAGATCTGTCCTCAGGGGCGAGGGTCTCGTCAAAATGAATATCCACATTTTCCGCGGCAAGCCGGGCCTGCAGGACGGAAATATCGATATCCGTAATGGCCTTTCCGGTGTCGATGGCCTGGGCCGTGGCGGCGCCGGCGGCATGACCGGAGAGAATTGCCGGGGGAATGACGCGCAAAACATCCCAGCCGTAGCCGGAGCCGCTGGTGATGCGGCCGGCGGCGATGACATTGTCAAAGCCGTCGCGCACCAGAACTCTGTAGGGCATCTCATAGAGATAATAGCGGTGATTGAAATCCACCACCGTGCCGACGGAATCTTCAAAATGCCGGTAGGCATCCTCGGTGGTGAGGGTATAATTTCCGTCAATGCGGCGGGTGGTGCGGAACTGGGGCATGATGGGCAGGCAGGTGATGTCGCGGGTCATGCGGTCCTGATCCTTGATGCGGTTGAAGAGCAGGCGCTGGTTGTGGATGAAGTAGTTGGAAACATCCTCACCGTTGGTGCCGTCCCAGAGGGGCATATCCTCGGGATGGCCGGTGCCGTAAAGGCCGGCGGCGCCGCCGGAAAAGCCGCTGGCATTGCGCTTGCCGACATTGCCCTCATTGATGGCGGCCTGCATGCTCTCCAGGGTGATGCCGTGGGCAAAATAAGAGTCATAATTGCCGCCGGTGACGGTGGGAACCCCGGCCATGGCCAGAAGATCGGCATCGCCGCTGGCATCCACGAACATCTTCGCCCCGATGCGGATGTGGCCGGACTTATTGAATACGGTGATGCTCTCGATATGGCCGTCGGCGGCCTCCGCATCACACATGACGGTGTCAAACATGATCTCGACCCCGGCTTCGCAGAGAAGATCGCAAAGCGCCAGGGAGAAAATGGCGGCGGAATAGCCCGTCTGGAACCGGCGCTTGGTCACATCCAGGCCGGGATCGCCGTTCTGCCACATTTCGGGGATGGTATCGTAGCTGTGGCGCACGCAAAGGCGGAGGAATTCATCCACCATGCCCTTCATGACCTGCACGCCGCGGGCATTGTCCACCGGCTCAAAGAAATTGATCAGTCCGATGGTGCCAAGACCGCCCAGCTGTGTGGCCTTTTCCACCAGGATGACCTTTTTCCCGGAACGCGCCGCCTCCAGGGCAGCCGCAGCACCGGCAACGCCGCCGCCAACCACGGCAATATCGCAGCTTTTCGTGCCAACAATCTTCATATCCACAGCTCCTTTGGTTGCATTCTTTCTTCGAACACTTTATTTTAGCATATTTCCGCAGGATTTTCAACCAGGCAAGCCAGGCAGGCGGCAAAAAGTTCCCGCACGCGGTCATCCCGCCCGTTGAGATAAAGGTAGCCAAAGAGGGATTCCAGCGCCGTGGCATAGGCATACTCCTCGTGGGTGGCGCCCTTCGGGCAGTGGTGGGGATGGGCATTGCGCCCCTTCATGAAAACATCCCGCTCCTCCTCCGTAAAGGTGGGCAGCAGCGTCTTGGCCGCCCGGAACTGCGCCGGGGCGCTGACAAAGCGCACCGCGCGGTCGTGCAGCTCGCCGATTTTGAAGCTGCCCAGCCCCGCAAGGTAGGTACGAACCTGCAGCTCATAGACGCAGTCTCCGATGTAGGCATATTCCAGCGCGCTGTGTTTGATGCTTTGGGTCTCCTGCATATTCCCTCCGAAAAAGCGACAGTATTTCTTCTTTTAATAGTATATCACAGATTGCTCCGCTTGGATATAGAAAAACGCTTGTCCTTATGAAAAAAAGCTGTTATAATGGGCAGGAAAAAAGATGGAGGTTCCTGACCATGAAATACCGTCCTTTCGGAAAAACCGGTGAGATGATCTCGGCGCTGGGCTTCGGCTGCATGCGCCTGCCCACCGTGGAGCGCGATGGCCGCGAAACGGTCAACGAGGAGCTCGCCATCCCCCTGCTGCGCCGGGCTGTGGAGCTTGGCGTCAATTATTTCGACACCGCCTGGGGCTATCTCAACGGAGAAAGCCAGTATGTGGTCGGCCGGGCGCTGAAGCCCTTCCGCGACCGGGTGCTCATCTCCACAAAGCTCCCCATGCCGGAGGTAACCTGCACCGCGGATTTTGACCGCTTTCTTGACGGCGCCCTGGAGCGGCTGGACACCGACCGCATTGACTTTTACCATTTCCATGGCATCAATTATGCCTGCTTTGAGGAAAAAATTCTGGGCTACGGGCTGCTGGATCGGGCGGAGCGCGCCCTCTCCGACGGCCGCATCCGCCATCTTTCCTTCTCCTTCCACGATGACCCCCGCCGCATGAAGGACATCGCCGATGCCGCCCCCTTCTCCTCCGTGCTCTGCCAATACAACCTCATCGACCGCAAAAATGAGGAATCCATGGCCTACTGCGCCGAAAAAGGCATGGGCATCGTCGTTATGGGTCCCCTCGGCGGCGGCAACATCACCCTCGGCGGTCCCGATTTTCTGAAGAAATTCTCCGTGCCGGCGGAAAGCGCCGCCGAGCTCGGGCTGAAATTTGTCTGGGGCAATCCGAGCGTTTCCTGCGCCCTCTCCGGCATGCGAAGCCTCGAGGAGCTGGAGGAAAACGTGCGCCTTGCCGAAGCGGCGGATGCCGTGCGCGCCTCCGACTGGAACGCCCTGTGCGGCGAAAGCGCCGAGCTTGCAAAGCTTGCCGCCCTCTACTGCACCGGCTGCCGCTACTGCGATGTTTGCCCCCAGGGTATCCGTCCCTTTGCAGCCATGAGCGAATACAACCGCATGCACGTCTGGGGGCTTACCGAGGGCGCAAAGCAGCGCTACGGGCGGGCAAAGGCCCGCGGCGAGCTCAATATCACCGACTGCATCGCCTGCGGCGCCTGCAGCGAGCGCTGCCCCCAGAAGCTTGACATTCCCAGTGAGCTTGACCGCATCGACCGCATCTTCTCCGAGCTGAACTAAGAGGTGGCCTGCCATGCCCTTTTACACCTTTCGCTGTGCCGCCTGCGGCAAGGAATTTGAAACCCGCTGCACCATCGAGCAGAAGGAGCAGAAGCTTGTCCCCTGCCCCGACTGCGGCAGCCGGGAGCTTTCCCGCATCTTTGACGGGATCTCCCTTTCCGTCTCCGCAAAGGAGAAGGCCGCCGGATGTCCCGGTGCCGCCGGAGGGCTCTGCCCCCATTCCGGCGGAAAATGCCCCCACGCAAAATAACCGGCTGCTGCCCGTAAGGAGGGTCTTTTCATGAAAGAGAGAAGATCGCCCATCAAGAGTGCCTCCATCAACGAAAAATCCCTGCTGGATTCCTTCCGCCGGCACCGCGGAAGCCCCTTTGTCATGCTCATCAGCTTCTATAAGAGCTGTTGGGCAAAGCTTGTCGGCTCTGCCGCCTGCTTTGTCATCAAGCATACCTATGTCTGGGTGCTGCCCGTGGCCACCGCGGCCATCATCAATGCCATTACGGAGAAAGATCCCAAAACCCCGCAGATCATTCTTGCCAATGCGCTCTTTCTCATTTTCCTTGGCATCACCAACATCCCCTTCAACCATCTTTATACCCACTTCAATTCCAGCTCTGTCCGCGCCGTGGAGGCCGGGCTTCGCTCCGCCCTGGTGCGCAAGCTGCAGATCCTTTCCATCGCCTTCCACAACCGCATGCAGTCCGGCCGTCTGCAGTCCAAGATCATGCGCGATGTGGAATCGGTGGAGGCTCTGTCCCGCCAGGTTTTTGAGAGCGTGGTCAGCATTGCCCTCAACCTTGTGGTCTCCTTTGCCGTTACCCTGTCCCGCAGCTGGATCGTATTCATCTTCTTCCTGCTGACGGTGCCCGTTGCCGCCCTGCTCGTTGTCGCCTTCCGCAAGCGCATCGGCAGCCGCAACATGGAGTTCCGCGTTGCCATGGAGGAGGCCTCCGGCGCCGTCATGGAAATGGTGGAGCTGGTGCCTGTCACCCGCGCCCACGCGCTGGAGGAATGGGAAATCGACCGCATGAAGACCCAGCTGGTGGAGGTGGCCTCCAAGGGCTACCGACTGGATCTCATCCAGTCCTTTTTCGGTTCCTTAAGCTGGGTTTCCTTCCAGTTTTTCCAGCTTTTCTGCCTCATTTTCACCGGAATTCTTGCCATGAAGGGTAAGATCTCTGTGGGCGATGTGGTGCTCTATCAGACCTACTTTACCACCATCGTCAACCAGGTCTCCACCCTCATCACCCTTCTCCCCTCCATCTCCAAGGGTCTGGAATCGGTCACCTCCATCGGCGATGTGCTGCTTTCCGATGATATTGAGGAAAATGAGGGCAAGAAAAAGCTCTCCTGCGTGCGCGGCGAGATCACCTTTGAGAATGTTTCCTTCTCCTACAACAGCAGCCGTGAAATTCTCCGGGGGCTTGACCTGCAGGTTCGTCCCGGAGAAACCGTTGCCTTCGTCGGCGGCTCCGGCGCCGGAAAAACCACCATTCTGAACCTCATCATTGGCTTCTATAAGGCCACCTCCGGCCGGGTGCTGGTGGATGGGGAGGATATCCGCGATCTCGATATGCGCTCCTTCCGCGAACAGCTTGCCGTGGTGCCGCAGAATTCCGTTCTCTTCTCCGGCACCATCCGGGATAATATCACCTACGGCCTTCCCGGCATCACCGATGCCCAGCTGGCCGCCGCCGTGGAGGCCGCAAACCTCACGGAGATGATCGCCGCCATGCCGGAGGGTCTGGAAACCCGCATCAGCGAGCACGGCGCAAACCTCTCCGGCGGTCAGCGGCAGCGCATCTCCATCGCCCGCGCCATCATCCGCGATCCCAGCATCATCGTGCTGGATGAGGCCACCTCCGCCCTGGACAGCATCTCCGAGAAAAAGATCCAGGAGGCCATCGGAAACCTCGTGCGCGGCCGCACCACCTTCATCGTCGCCCACCGGCTCTCCACCATCCGCAATGCCGACCGCATCGCCGTCATTTCCGAGGGTCGCTGCGTGGAAATCGGCTCCTATGAGGAGCTGATGGAAAAGAAGGGCGCCTTCTATGCCCTGAAAAAGCTGCAGTCCTGATTCCTTTGCAAAAGAAAAAGCACAGAGATCTTTCTCTGTGCTTTTTTTGCGTCCTACAGCTTCAGCTCCGCCGTATGGGGGCAGTGGTCGGAGCAGACAATCTGGGGAATATCCGCCGAGAGGATCTCCACATCCGGGGTTGCATAGATATAATCCAGTCTCCGGTTGGGGGCATCCGAGGGGAAGGAGCACAGGGGCTGCGCAAAGCGCTCTCCCGCATCCCTGAGTTTCTCCCCGAGGGAAAGCAGCAGCGGATTTCCCGGCCGGATATTGAAATCTCCCATCAGGACACATCGCTCCGGCGCAAGATTTGCCAGCACCGTCGCCACGGCATTCTCCTGCTCATCCCGGTTGAGCCCGAAATGGCTGATAAGCACGGTAATATCCCCCGCAAGGCGGGCCTTTAGGATGCAGCGGGTTTCGTAATACTCCTTGCCCGTGCGGGGATTGGGATCGGGAATGGGAATGGTTTCGCAGGAAAGAATGGGCACGCGGGAGAGAATCGCGTTGCCGTACGGATTCTTTTCGTCGAATGCAATGGCTTTGGCAAAATAGCGGTAGGGCATGCCGCAAAGCTCGCCGAGGATCTCCGCCTGAGCCTGGTAATCCGCCGAGGCGCCGGCATCCCGCATCTCGTTTAGCCCCACCACATCGGCGCCAAGCTCGCGGATGACGCGGGCGGTGGCTTCAAAATCAATGCCGCCTTCCGGATACTTCTCGCAGTGGCAGACATTGTAGGTCATGAATTTCATATTTCGTTCCTCCCTCTCTTTTTTTGCATTATACCATAGTTGCATAAAAAAAGGAACGGCTTTGCAGCCGTTCCTTTGCTATATTATTCCGTGCGCAGGGCTTCCACGGGATCCTTCCGGGCGGCCATCCGCGAGGGCACGAGACCGGCAATAAGGGTCAGGGCAATGCTGATGAGCACCAGGATCACCGCCCCCTGCCAGGGCAGAGCGGCGACGGCGCCGATGCCGGCAAGGTGATCAATGATGAGATTGATGGGAATGAGCAGCACAAGGGTCACGCCGATGCCGATGGCACCGGAGGTAAAGCCCTCCAGCATGGTCTCCGCATTGAACACGCGGGCAATATCCCGGCGGGATGCGCCGATGGCGCGCAGGATGCCGATCTCCTTGGTGCGCTCCAGCACCGAGATATAGGTGATGATGCCGATCATGATGGAGGAAACCACCAGAGATATGGCCACAAAGGCGATGAGCACATAGGAAATGGCATTGATGATGGAGCTGACGGAGGAAAGCAGCAGGCCGATATAATCGGTGTAGTTGATGACCTTTTCCGGCTCCTTTTCGCTGACCTTTTCGTTATAGTCGGCGATGATATCCTCCAGGGCTTCCTTGGATTCGAAATCCACGGGATAGATATTGATGCCCGAGGGCTTTGCGGGATCGGTGTGACCCAGGCGCTTGAGATTGCCCTCATAGGTTGCCTCGGTCGTGGGAGGCTTCATGTTCTGGGCAAACATGGCGAGGATCTGCTCCTCCGTCATGGTGGAGAGGTAGGCCTGCATCTTCTGCTGCTCCGCCGCGGGGAGGCTTGCGAGATAGGCGCGCACATCCGCCATGGTGGGCTTAAACTCCTGCTTGCCGGCATCAAAGGCGATGCCGGTGAAAATATCCGTTTCCGCATCCGCAAGCTGTGCCTTGACCACCGGGCTCTCATTGACGACATCCATCAGATGGCGGGTAAGGGCCGGGGTATAGGCAATGGAGCCGTAGGTGTTGGAAATGGCGGCATTCTCCGCCGGGCAGACCAGACCCACCACCCGGATCTCCTCCGCAGATTCCACCGCAGCCTTCAGGAAGACCTCGTCCTTGGACATATCCTTCCATACTTTTTCCGCCTCATCATAAACATAGAGGCTGGTTTGCGGAAGCAGCCGGAAGGTGATATCCAGCACCTCCTCGTAGGTGAAGGAAACCTCCTCCGTTTCGTAGGGCTCGCCCTTCATGGCAGCGGCCATCATCTCCTCCAGCTCTGCGGGATCCCGCAGGCCGAGGGAATAGAGCGCCATGTCGCTGATCTCAAAATTGCGGCCGACCACCAGCATAACCTCGTCCCATTTTTCGGGAATCCGGCCGGCCAGCACCTCGTACTGGCTCTCGATGAGCTCGCGGTTGTCGAGCATTTCGCTCCAGACATTGGCGCCGCTCTGGGAGAAGGAGGCCGACATCTGCTCATACTGCTCGCCGTACATGGCCTTCAGGATCTGGCTGGGATTGACCTGCAGCGCGCCCTTGGAGGTATCGGAGGAATAGATGTTGAGCGGCACGCTGTAGGTATAGGAAACTGCCGACGTCAGGCTCTCAAGCTCCGGAACCTCCTTCTCAAGATAGCTCTTGAAGGCCTCCAGGTCGTTGGTCTGCACCTCCTGAGAAAGGGTGTTGACCATATCGCTCATCACATCGGTGGAATAGATCCGTCCCGGCTCCCGCTCCCCTTCGGACTCCATATTTCCCATCATGGTGACCATCATGCTGGTGAGATCCACCGTTTCCTGCTGGATCATGATGGGATAGGAGGAGAGGGCATCCTTCTGCACCCGGTCGATATAATTCTGAAAACCGGAGGACAGGGAAAGAATGAGGGCGATGCCGATGATGCCGATGGAGCCGGCAAAGGCCGTCAAGATGGTGCGTCCCTTTTTGGTCATGAGGTTATTGAGGGAGAGGGCCATGGCCGTCCGCATGGACATGGAGGGCTTTTTGGGGGGCTTTCCCGTGGGACAGGCCTCCGGCTCCGCCGTATAGGGATTGGTATCGCTGATGACGCGGCCATCCAGCAGGCGGATGATACGGGTGGAATACTCCTCCGCCAGCTCGGGGTTATGGGTGACCATGATGATGAGCTTATCCTTGGCGATGGAGCGCAGGATTTCCATGATCTGCACGCTGGTTTCCGAATCCAGGGCGCCGGTGGGCTCATCCGCCAGGAGAATATCGGGGTCATTGACCAGGGCGCGGGCAATGGCCACCCGCTGCATCTGGCCGCCGGAGAGCTGATTGGGGCGCTTTTTGATCTGATCGCCGAGGCCGACCTTCTCCAGCGCCTCCACGGCGCGGCGGCGGCGCTCCGCCTTGCCGACGCCCGACAGCGTCAACGCAAGCTCCACATTCTGCAGCACGCTCTGGTGGGGAATGAGGTTGTAGCTTTGAAACACAAAGCCAACGGAATGGTTGCGGTAGGTATCCCAGTCCGCCGCGCGGAATTTTTCCGTGGGCTTTCCGTTGATGACAAATTCACCGGAGGTGTAGATATCCAGACCGCCGATGATATTGAGCAGCGTCGTTTTTCCGCAGCCGGAGGGGCCGAGAACGGAGGCAAACTCGTTCTCGCGGAAGGTGATGGACACACCGCGCAGTGCCGGCGTCCTGGTGTCGCCGGTGATATAATCCTTTTTGATGTTTTCCAGTCGAAGCATCTTTCTTCGCCTCCTTATTTTCGCTTTAATTATAGCACAGACGCTTCCCCTTTGGTAAACAATATGTAAAAAAAATCCCTCTGTATCCCCTTTTTCGTCGTTTTCTGTCATGCCGGGCAAAAAAAGAGAGTCCGCGCTTTTGTCGCGGACTCTCTATCCTGTGCAGCGGGGGAGGATTTATTTGTCTTCGTCTTTCTTTCTGCGGAGGGCAAGGCCACCGAAGAGGCTTGCCGACAGGGCGCTCACAATGCCCCAGAGGCCGCCGATATCGCCGGTGTTGGGCGTATCGGTCAGAGGCACATCCTCCTCAGGAATCTCAACAAGCTCTTCCTCCGGCTCCTTTGCGGG
>JAFXIE010000072.1 GCA_017533425.1 Clostridia bacterium
TCCTGGGGGGTGTAGGTCTTGTTGTCGATGTTGACCTTGAAGTTGGTGCCCATCTCGCGCTTGACGGAGATGATGGTGCGGTCGGGATTTGCGATGGCCTGGCGCTTGGCAACCTGGCCGACCATGCGCTCGTTATCCTTGGTGAAGGCAACGACGGAAGGGGTGGTACGGCCGCCTTCGGCGTTGGGAATAACGGTGGGCTCGCCGCCTTCCATAACGGCGACGCAGCTGTTGGTGGTACCGAGGTCGATACCGATGATCTTGGACATAGTTTTTTTCCTCCGGTTTTCAGATATTAGATGTAAATTTGATTGTGAAGATTTAGTTTGCTACCTTGACCATGGCGGGTCGGATGGTGCGGTCTCCGAGGGTGTAGCCCTTCTGGAAAACCTCCACCACGGTGGACTCGTCAATGCTCTCGTCCTCGATGTGCATCACGGCGTGGTGTACATTGGGATCAAAGGGCTGGCCTTCGGCAGGAACCTCGTGAACATCCAGCTTCTCAAGGATTTCGATAAACTGGCGCAGGGTCATTTCCACGCCCTGCTTGAAGGATTCGAGATCCTCGGCAGCCTTTGCGGCCTCCACTGCGCGGTCCAGGTTGTCGATGACCGGCAGAATGGCCTCCACCGTTTTTGCGGCGGCATCGGCATAGATGGCTTCCTTTTCCTTCTGGGTGCGCTTGCGGAAATTGTCATACTCCGCGGCAAGGCGCAGGTACTGATCCTTTGCGGCGGCAATTTCTTCCAAAAGCTTTGCCTCGCCGGAGGGCTCCTCCGCGGGAATTTCCTCCTCCTGCATATTTTCCTCCGTGCCGGGAAGCTCTTCTTCGGCTACGGGATCTTTTTTCTTAGACATAGCAGACTCCTTTATGCGTTTATGTGCGGCCCGAATCCGGATCGGCATCGGGATCGAGCATAACATCCTTTAATAAATTGCCGAGACCTTCGGCGAAATAGCGCAGGCGGGCGGTCATGCGCTCATAGTCCATGCGGGTGGGGCCGACAATGCCCACAAAGCCCTTGCGGTTTCCCGCAATGGGGAAGCCGGCCACGAGGATGCTGGTGTCCCGCAGGGGTTCCGGCGAATTCTCCGTTCCGATGCTGACGGCAACGTCCGTATCCGCCGAAGGAATGGACAGCCAGCTGGAATCGCCGGGGGAGGAGAGAAAATCGAGAATGAGCTTTGCCTTTTCCACATCCCTGTATTCCGGGAAGGAGAGCAGGTTGGATGCACCGCCCAGGCGGACATCCGCTGTCTGGTTGTTCTGGGCGACCTCCTTGAGGAAGGTCATCACAGCGGCATAGAGCTCGCGGCTCTGCTCGGTGACGGCTTCTTCAACCCCCGCCATGTGCGCCAGGGTGATGGATGCCGGGGCAAGACCGGAGAGATGGGTGTTTATGGCAGCAATCAGGGCGGAAACATCCTCCGAGGGGATAATGGCCCGGGTGCGGCAGAGCTTGTTGCGCACAACGCCGGAAACGGTGACCACCACGATGATATAGGAGCAAACGTCGCAGGGGATGATCTCAATGCGCCGCAGGATCTCGGAATCAAAATGGGGCACAACGGTCAGCGCGGCGTAGCGGGTGAGCTGGGAAAGCAGCCTGCCGGCATCGCCGAAGAGACGATCCAGCTCCTGAATGCGCAGGCGCAGGGCGCTGTCATATTCCTGGGTTTCCAGGGCAGAGAGATGATAGTTTGCATTCATCAGCTCGTTGACATAGATGCGGTAGCCTGCGTGGGTGGGAACGCGGCCTGCGGAGGCATGGGGGGAAGAGAGATAGCCCATGGCCTCAAGATCGGCCATCTCGTTTCGGATGGTGGCAGGGGAGAGACCGAGATTGAGCCGGTCGGTGATGGCGCGCGAGCCGACAGGGGTGGCCGACTGGACATATTCATCAATAATTGCTTTGAGAATGACCTTTTTGCGGTCGCTGATCATGCAGGCTCCCTCCCTTGCTTTTGATGGTTGTTAGCACTCTTACTCCTTGAGTGCTAACAATATGATAAACCTATGATGCCCCGATGTCAAGGGGTAATTGTGAACAAAAAGAAAATCTTGCCATGGGAGGGGCAAAAAAAGAGGTATCCGGACGGGAATTGTCCGGATACCCTGGCAAAAGCCTTTATTTTTAATTGCGGAAGGAATGCACCGGCGCGGGAATGCGTCCGCCGCGGCCGATAAAGCGGGCGGGGGATTCATTATGCACCGGCATAATGGGTGCGGCGCCCCACAGGCCGCCGAAATTGATGGAATCGCCGACGCCCTTGCCGTAAACCGGCAGAACACGGACGGCGGTGGTCTTGGTGTTGATGACGCCGATGGAAATCTCGTCGGCGATGATGGCGGAGATGACCTCAGCCGTGGTGTCGCCGGGGATGGCGATCATATCAAGACCGACGGAGCAGACGGCCGTCATGGCCTCCAGCTTATCCAGGGTGAGAACGCCCTTTTCCGCAGCCTCCACCATGCCGGAATCCTCGGAGACGGGGATAAATGCGCCGGACAGACCGCCGACATGGGCGCTGGCCATGATGCCGCCCTTTTTGACGGCGTCGTTGAGCATGGCAAGGCAGGCGGTGGTGCCGTGGCAGCCGCAGGTCTCCAGACCCATTTCCTCCAGAATGCGCGCCACCGAGTCGCCGACGGCGGGGGTGGGGGCAAGGGAGAGATCCACGATGCCGTAGCTGATGCCGAGGCGGGCAGAGGCCTCCTTAAGAACAAGCTGACCCATGCGGGTGATCTTAAAGGCGGTGCGTTTGATGAGCTCGGCAAGCTCGGAGAGATCGCAGTCGCCGGCGCGGGCAATGGCGGCGCGGACGACGCCGGGGCCGGAGATACCGACATTGAGCACGCATTCCCCCTCACCGACGCCGTGGAAGGCACCGGCCATAAAGGGGTTGTCCTCGGGGGCATTGGCAAAGACCACCAGCTTTGCGCAGCCGAAGGAATCGGTATCCCGGGTTCGCCAGGCGATATCCTTGATAATGCGGCCGCAGCGGGCAACGGCATCCATATTGATGCCGGCGTGGGTGGTGGCAACATTGATGGAGGAGCAGACACGCTCGGTGGTGGAGAGGGCATAGGGCAGGGGATTGATGAGCTTGTCATCCCCCTTGGTCAGCCCCTTGTGCACCAGAGCGGAATAACCGCCGATGAAATTGACGCCCACATCCCTCGCAGCCCGATCCATGGCGCGGGCGATGGGGGAGACATCCTCGGTGGTGAGGGCGTCGCAGATCATGGAAACGGGGGCGACGGAAATGCGCTTGTTGATGATGGGAATGCCGAATTCCGCCTCAATGCGCTGACAGACGGAGACGAGATCCTTGGCGCAGCGGGTGATCTTGTCATAAACCTTTTGGCAGAGGGCATCGATATCCGAATCCACGCAGTCCCGCAGGCTGATGCCCATGGTGACGGTGCGGATATCCAGATGCTCCTCGGTGACCATATGGATGGTCTCGAGTATATCCCGAGTATTGATCATAAGCCCTGCACCTCAGATCTTGTGCATGGTGTCAAAGACGGAGGCATGCATGCAGTGGATCTCAAGGCCCATGCCTTCGCCCATGTGCTCAAGCTCGTCCTTCAGCACGGTGTAGTCCACGTCAAGCCCGGTGATATCCACCAGCATGATCATGGCAAAGAGATCGGATAGCACCGACTGGGTGATATCCAGAATATTGATGGAATGTCGGGAGAGAACTTCGGATACCCGGGCGATGATGCCGACGGTATCCTTGCCGATGACGCTGATTACAGCTTTCATGGAAGTATCATACCTTTCTTCGTATAATTTTCTGCATATATTATAGCCCATAGCGGCATATTTGGCAAGCGGAGAGAGGTTATGAAAGATGAATGAAATTTTTTTGAAAATACTGTTGACTTTAGTATGGTAAAGTGGTAAAATAGCGATACTTCAAATTCCGGAGGGTTTTTACCATGAAAAGAATTCTTGCACTTGTTCTCGCGCTTATGATGCTCGTTGCCGTCTGCGCCGGCTGCGGTGCCGACAGTGACTCTGACCTTGCCTATGTTCAGGATAAGGGCGAGCTTGTGATCGGCTATACCGTTTATGAGCCCATGAACTACACCGATAAGGACGGCAAATTTGTCGGCTTTGACACCGAGTTTGCCGAGGCTGTCTGCAAGGAGCTGGGTGTTGCGCCCAAGTTCCAGCTCATCGACTGGGGCATGAAGGTGGACGAGGTTCAGTCCAAGGCCATCGACTGCATCTGGAACGGCATGACCATCACCGATGAGCTCAAGGCCTCCATCGATATCTCTTCTCCCTACGCAAAGAACGCCCAGGTCATCATCATCCGCGCTGCCGATAAGGATAAGTACACCACCACCGAGTCCCTGAAGGCTGCGAAGATCGTTGCCGAGGGCGGCTCCGCCGGTGAGAAGGTCATCAAGGCCGATGCCAACCTGAAGGAAGCCTCCTTCACCCCCGTCACCTATCAGACCGATACCCTCATGGAGGTCAAGACCGGCGCCTCCGATGCCGCCGTTGTGGACATCACCCTTGCCCAGAACATGGTTGGCGAAGGCACCGACTATGCCGATCTTATCTACATCGAGACCCTCGAGCTCTCCAAGGAAGAGTACGGCATCGGCTTCCGCAAGGACAGCGATCTCTGCACCAAGGTCAATGAGATCATCGAGAAGCTCATCGACAACGGTACCCTTGCTGCCATTTCCGCAAAGTACAACGTTGCGCTGGCCGACTGATCACTAAAAAATCCATAACTGCAAACGGGCCGGGGGAGCATCTGCTCTCCCGACCCGATATGTATGTTTAAGGGAATTGAAATTTCCTGCGGAAGGACAGAGTTTTACCGAATATGAACGCATCCGTCATCTACAAATCCATGCTGGAGGCCTTTGGTCTCAACTGTGAGATCTTCTTCTTTACCCTCATATTTGCACTGCCCCTGGGTCTCATCATCTGCTTTGGCTCCACCAGCCACTTTAAGCCCCTGCGTGCCGTGGTGCGCACCTTTGTGTGGATCATCCGCGGCACACCGCTGATGCTGCAGATCATTATCATCTTCTACGGCCCCGGCCTTTTCTGGGGCGGTCGTCTGCTGCCCCGCATTCCGGCGGCCATCCTCGCCTTTGTCATTAACTATGCCTGCTATTTCTCCGAGATCTATCGCGGCGGCATTGAGAGCATCCCCGTCGGCCAGTATGAAGCCGGTCAGGTGCTGGGAATGACCCGCCCGCAGATCTTCTTCAAGGTCGTTCTCATGCAGGTTGTCAAGCGCATCACCGCTCCCATGGGCAATGAATTCATGACCCTCATCAAGGACACGGCGCTGGCAAACATCATCGCAAACCTGGAGATCATCATGCAGGCAAAGCAGTACGCGGCCAAGGGTCTCACCTGGCCTCTCTTTGCAACGGCCATCTTCTTCCTTGCATTCTGCGGTATTCTTACCCTGTTGTTTGGCTGGTTTGAAAAGAAACTCAATTATTACAAGGGGTGAGAAATATGTCTTTGCTTGAAGTGCGCGGCCTGCGCAAAAATTTTGGCAACATCTGCGTTCTGCGCGGTATTGATTTCTCCATGGAGCGCGGCGAGGTCATCGCCGTCATCGGCTCCTCCGGCAGCGGAAAGACGACCCTCCTGCGCTGCCTCAATTCTCTGGAAACCCCCACCGAGGGTAACATCACCGTCGGCGGGGAGACGGTCTTTGACGGCAATGCGCCCAAGCGCTCCGAAAAGGAGCTGCGGGAACGTCGGCTGAAATTCGGCCTGGTTTTCCAGTCCTTCAATCTCTTTCCCCAGTATTCCGTCATTGACAATATCACCCTTGCCATGAAGCTGCGGGCAGGGGAGCAGAACTACTATGGTCTCTCAAAGCACGAGGCGCTGGAGAAAATCAACGCCCGCGCCGAAGAGCTGCTGGCCCGCGTCGGACTTACGGAGAAGCGCGATGCCTATCCCGGCACCCTTTCCGGTGGTCAGCAGCAGCGGGTGGCCATCGCCCGTGCCCTGGCGCTGGATCCGGAGATCCTCTGCTTTGATGAGCCCACCTCTGCCCTGGATCCCGAGCTGACCGGGGAGGTTCTGCGGGTCATCAAGAGCCTCAAGGATAAGGACTCCACCATGATCGTTGTCACCCATGAGATGGATTTTGCCCGCCATGTGGCAGACCGCATCATCTACATGGCCGACGGCGTCATCGAGGAGGAGGGAAGTCCTGCGGAGATCTTCGAGAACCCGAAGAGCGATAAGCTCCAGGCATTTCTCGCCAAAACCGAAGAAACCATATGAGCGATCAGGTAAGGAGGTATTCGAATGCACCAACAGATTGAAAATCCCATCATCCGCGGCTTCAATCCCGATCCCTCCATTTGCCGGGTGGGAGATTGCTATTACATTGCATGTTCTTCCTTCAGCTTCTATCCCGGCCTGCCCATTTATAAGAGCTATGATCTTGCAAACTGGGAGCATATCGGCTATGCCCTGACCCGCCCCCAGCAGCTGCGGCTGACACCTGACCGGCTTTCCTACGGCATCTGGGCGCCCACCCTGCGCTACCACGACGGAAAGTTCTACATCATCGTCGGCAACTGGTCCTCCGGTGAGGTTCTGGTGGTTTCAACGGAGGATCCGGCGGGCGAATGGTCGGATGCGGTGTATATCGAGGGCATCGGCGGCGATCCCAGCCTCTTTTTTGATGATGACGGCCGGGTGTACTGCTCCTTCAGCGCCAAGGCGGAGGACGGCACCCGCGGCATCTACCAGGTGGAGCTGGATCTTGAAAAGGGTCGTGTCATTTCCGACCGGTATCTTTTGTGGAACGGCGCTGCCCGCGAGGCGCATGCCCCCGAGGCAAGCCATGTTTATAAAAAAGACGGTTTCTATTATCTGATGACCTCAGAGGGCGGCACGGAGCACTACCACGCGGTGGTCATCGGCCGCAGTGAAACGGTCAACGGCTTTTATCAGGGCTTCCGCGGTAATCCCATTCTGTCCCACCGTCACCTTTCGGATACCTATCCCATCTGCAATATCGGCCATGCCGATATCGTGGAGACACCGAAAGGCGACTGGTATATGGTGGTGCTGGGAAGCCGCCTGATCGGGGGATACCATAAGAATATGGGTCGCGAGACCTTCATCTGCCCCATGGTCTGGGAAAGCCACTGGCCGCGCCCTGCCGTGGATACCGGCAAGGTGGAATGGACCTATCCGATGCCCGCAGGGCACACCCCCCATGCGGTGCCGGAGCTTTCCGTCCGGGATGATTTTGACGGTGATGTACTCGGAAAGCAGTGGAATTTCATCGGAACTCCCATCGATATGCCCGCACGGCTTTCGGATGGAAAATTGTACATGAAGGCCGTGAAGGAGCGCATCTGGAAGGATAGCTCCGAGGTACCGCCGGTGGATCGTCCCGCTTTCCGCGCCCAGCCGGGCCGCGCATTGGGCTTTGTGGGTCGCCGCCAGCAGCATACCTGCTTTGATGCGGCATGCGCACTGAAAATGCAGTTTGATTCCGGGGATGAGACGGCGGGTCTGATCATTTTGCAGAATGCATACACCCAGTTCCGGCTGGAGCTTGCCCGCACGGATGCATCGAATGTGCTGCGCCTTTGGCGAATGACAAAGGCATCTGCACATAAGGGCGGCGACGGATATCCCGAACTGGATTTTGAAACCGAGAATAGCCACACCTGCCTGGCGGAGATTCCCTGGGCTGACGATTCGGCAGTATTGAAGCTGTCCGTTCGCGGACAGAAGCATTCCTTCTTTGCCGGAGCGGATGCCTCGGATCTGCAGCCCATCCTGTGTGATCTGGACGGATCTTTTCTCGGCACAGAGTCAAGCCACGGCTTTATCGGCGCCTATGTCGGAATGTTTGCCTCCGCAAATGGCAAGGA
>JAFXIE010000073.1 GCA_017533425.1 Clostridia bacterium
ACACCGATCCCGCCGTGCGTGACCGGCTGAAGGTGGTTTTCCTTGAAGATTACAAGGTCTCCCTCGCCGAGAAGATCATTCCCGCCGCCGACATCTCCGAGCAGATCTCCGTGGCCGGCAAGGAAGCCTCCGGCACCGGCAATATGAAGCTCATGATCAACGGCGCCGTGACCCTCGGCACCCTGGACGGCGCCAATGTTGAGATCTGCCAGCAGGTGGGCGAGGAGAATATGTTCCTCTTCGGTCTCCATGCCGACGAGGTGGAAGCCCTTTGGCAGCGCGGCTACGATCCCATGCACTTTGTTGCCACCGATCCCGAGCTGGCTGCCGTCATCGGTATGCTGCGCTCCGATATTCTCGGCACCCGCTTTGACGACATTGCCGATTCCCTGACGGGCGGCTGGGGCGGCACCGCCGACTGCTACATGTGCCTCGCGGACTTTGCCGCCTATCGCGGCGCCCAGGTGCGCGTGGTCGAAACCTGGAAGGATGCCGATCGCTTTACCCGCATGTCCCTCATCAACACCGCCCGCGCCGGCATCTTCTCTGCCGACCGCGCCGTTTCCGAGTATACCGACCGCATCTGGAAATTATGATCGGACACATTCGCTACAACAGCCGCGATCTCGGCTGCAAAAAGCCCTTCGGTGCCGTAACCGACGATACCTCTGTTGAATTCACCCTTTATACCGATCTTGCGGGGGCCACAAAGGTGGCCCTCTGCATCTTTCCGGATGCAGGTGAGGAGACAGAGTATCTTCTCACGCCCGGAGCGGCGGAGGGCGGCTGGGTTCCCTGGCGGCTGACCCTTCCCTGCAGGAACGCAGGACTGTGGTTTTACCACTTTTTTATCTCCTATCAGGGCAACCGCTACGGAATCTACCGGGATGACCACAACCGTCCCGCCCTGGCCGGCGATTGCTGGCAGCTGACGGTCTACAGCGCAGATTATGAGCCTCCGTCCGTTGCCGAGGGCTCGGTTTTCTACCAGATTTTCCCCGACCGTTTCCATAAATCCGGCTCCCCCGACCTTAGGGATAAGCTGCGCCCCTTTTCCGTGCACGCTGCCACAGATGAGGTGCCGGAGTGGCGTCCCGGCCCCTCCGGAAAGATCGAAAACAACGATTTTTACGGTGGAAACTTCAAGGGAATCGAAGAAAAGCTTCCCTATCTTGCCGATCTCGGCATTGATGCCATCTATCTGAATCCCATCTGCATGGCCTGGTCCAACCACCGCTATGACACGGCGGATTACAAGCGCTGCGACCCCATGCTCGGTGACGATGCCGACTTCACCTCCCTGTGCGACGCAGCCCACAGCCACGGCATCCGTATCATTCTGGACGGCGTTTTTTCCCACACCGGTTCCCGCAGCATCTATTTTGATGCCCTCGGCGAATTTGGCGACGGCGCCCTGTCCGCCGGAAAAGACTCCCCGTACTACGATTGGTACCGCTTCCGCACCTATCCCTATGACTATGAGTGCTGGTGGGATGTAAAGACCCTTCCCTGCGTGGAGGAAATGCACCCCGCCTATCTGGATTACATTCTGCGGGATGAGGACTGCGTGGTGGCCCACTGGCTGCGCCTCGGCGCCGACGGATACCGCCTGGATGTGGCCGATGAGCTGCCTGATGCATTCATCGCAGAGCTGCGGGACCGCATCCGCCGGGAAAAGCCGGGCGCACTGCTCATCGGCGAGGTCTGGGAGGATGCATCCAACAAGGTCAGCTACGGAAAACGCCGCCGCTATCTCTTCGGCGACGAGCTTGACTCGGTGATGAACTATCCCTTCCGCACAGCAATTCTGAACTATGCCGCCGGCGGACCGGCAGAGGAGCTTGCCGCCTGCGTCATGCAGATCGCGGAGAACTATCCCGCACCCATCCTCAACCGGCTGCTCAATTCCCTCTCCACCCACGATACCGAGCGCGTATTCACCCGCCTCGGCGGGCTTTCCTATTCCACCCGGGAGGAGCGCAGCCGCGCCCTCATCTGGGGTGATCTCTATGAAACCACCCTGGAGCGGCTACGCATCGCCGTCTTCCTGCAGTTCACCCTCCCCGGCTGCCCCTGTATCTTCTACGGCGACGAGGCGGGACTTCAGGGCTATGAGGATCCCTTCTGCCGGCGCTATTACCCCTGGGGGCATGAGGATCCCCGCACGATGGGGCTTCACAAGACCCTGGCCGCCGTCCGGCATGCCCACAAAGCCCTCCTTGCCGGCAATGTGGAGATTCTCCGCGCCGACGCAGATGCACTCATCTTCCGCCGCACGGCAGCGGATGAGACCCTTCTCATCTGCCATGTGCGCCAGAGCGCGATGGATATTCCGGGTAAGCTTATTTTCGGCGAGCATACCGAGAATTGCGGCGACCTCGTTCATATTCCCGCCGATGGCTTTGCCATCCTTGCAATATAGGCAAAAAAACTCCGTTGGCAGCCTGCCAACGGAGTTTTTTTATGCTTATTCAGTCTTTTCGCGCTTTTTAATGACCTTTGCCGGTGTTCCCACCGCCACGGAATAGGGCGGAATGGGCTTGACCACGACGGAGCCGCAGCCAATGACCGAGCCGTCACCGATATCGCCGCTGTACATGACATTGCAGCCCATGCCGATATACACATCCCGGCCGATGGTTACCTTCTTGCAGTTGCCGCCCTGGGTGATGATATCCTTTTCCGGGTCGGGGAACTTGTGGGAATAGGGGGTGATGGTGATATTCTGCGCAAGGAGGGTATGGTCGCCGATCTCCAGCCCCTTATGGCCGAAGAGGGTCGTTCCCGTGCCGATATAGGCATGGTGGCCGATGCGGATGTAGCCGCCCTCCGGGCGCTCGGTGTCGAGATACACCCGCTCCTGCAGGGCAACCCCCTCCTCCAGGGTCACGCCCTCGGGACCGCGGGCGATGATGGTCACATCATCGGACAGGCGGACATTGTCCCCGAGGGAAACCCACTGGGGATTGACAATTTTCACATTGCAGCCGATGCGAACGCCCTCGCCCATGAATTTCAAAACGCTCTTATAATAGGCCAGACGCACCTCCGCCGCATAGGGAGAAGGATCGTTCATGAAAACCGTGCGGTAAAAGCTCTCCCGAGCCTCCGCATCCATGCCCTCATAGGCCTTGGTAAACAGAAGGTCACTCATTTGTTCTTCTCCTGCTCTTCCTCCCAGGTCTTGCGCACGCGCTCATAGACGCTTTGCGGCACATCCGGATTTCCCTTGGACCAGACGGGCAGCAGCTGATCGCCCGCCACCTTCGGATCGGTGCAGGCGGTGTCGTTGCGCCAGGCGTCGCGCTCGGCGGGGTCGCGCAGATTGGGAACCTGCATGGGAATGCCGCCGGCGAGAACGGAACGATAGGCAAACATGCCGGGCAGGAACATATCCATGGCCTCGTAGACATCGATAATATCCGCATCGGGATTTCCGAGGATCTTCTCAGCAAAATTGTACATGGTATAGAAATCGCTGCCGCCGTGGCCGAAGCCCTGCTCCTCGCCATCGCAGGCCATCTTGGGCTTGTAGGTGGAGAGGTGCTTGCCGTTGTACTGGCCGGAGTACTCATCCACATTGACATGGATGGTCTGCACATCTCCGCACTCCGCATCCTCGCGGGCGGATTCGGCTCTGCCCTTTCCGCCGTAGACGGAATACCAGATGGAGCCCTTATAGAGGTCGCCGTGGATGGATTTGACGATGCCGCCGTTCTCCAGGGTGATGACCTCCATGCCAAGGCTGGCCTTCTTCGCGCCGCAGCGCTCGTCGCGCTCGGTGCGGATGCCCTCAAAGCCCACGACGGTCACAGGCCGCAGGCCGGTGATGTGGATGAGGGGACCGATGGAATGGGTGCAGTAGAAGTTTGCATACATATTGTTGCGCCAATGGTCGGGGTCTCCGTAGGTTATGCCCGGCCAGATGGGCTCGCAGTTGTGAATATACTCGCCCTCGCCGTACTCAAACTCACCGAGAACACCTTCACGGTAAAGGCGGCGCATCTCATAAGGCGCAGGCATATAGCAGTAATTTTCT
>JAFXIE010000074.1 GCA_017533425.1 Clostridia bacterium
ACGTTCTCCTGAAAAGCGACGGAATTCCCACCTACCACATGGCCCACGCGGTGGACGATCACCTCATGCGCACCACCCACGTCATCCGCGGTGAGGAGTGGCTGCCGAGCCTTCCGTACCATGTGCAGCTCTTCCAGGCGCTGGGCTTTAAGCTGCCGAAGTATATGCACATCTCCCAGCTCATGCGTCTGGAGGGAACGGCAAAGAAAAAGCTCTCCAAGCGTGACGCCGGCGCCGGCATCACCTACTATTTCTCCGAGGGCTATGCCCCCGAGTGCGTGACGGAATATGTTATGACCCTCCTCAATTCAAACTTTGAGGATTGGCGCCGGGCAAATCCGAATGAGGATATCGACAAGTTCCCCTTCGCCATCAAGAAGATGAGCCCCTCCGGCTGTCTCTTTGATATGGCCAAGCTCAACGACGTCTGCAAAAACGTCGTCTCCCGTATGGATGCCGCCACCGTCTATGAAAAGGTCACCGGCTGGGCGGAGGAGTACGACCCCGAGCTCTACGGCCTGCTTACCCGCGATCCCGATTACAGCCGGCGCATCTTCGGCATCGGCCGCGGCGGCGCAAAGCCCCGCAAGGACATTGCCCTCTGGAAGGATGTCAAGGATTATGTGGCCTTCTTCTTTGAAGAGCTCTTTGCCGTGACGGCGGAGATGCCCGCCAATGTGGCGCAGGAAGACCGGGTGAAGATTCTCACCGCTTTTGCGGAGAGCTATGATGAGAGCGCCGAACAGACGGTCTGGTTTGACGGCATCCGCGCCATTGCGGAATCTGTGGGCTTTGCCGGCGATATGAAGGCCTACAAGGCCGAGCCGGAGAAGTACCGCGGCCACATCGGCGATGTCAGCATGTGCCTGCGCGTGGCGGTCACCGGCCGCGAAAGCTCCCCGGATATGTACGAGGTCATGAAGATCCTCGGCGCCGAGCGGGTACGCGCCCGCTGCCTTGCGGCGGCCAGGGCATAATGAGCCATATTTCAGGAAGGATTTAACAGAAATGGACGAGATTCTGAACACCAGCAACAATTTTATTGAAGATATCATTGATGAGGATATTGCCGCCGGCCTTACCGAGCGCATCCACACCCGCTTCCCGCCGGAGCCCAACGGCTATCTGCACATCGGCAGCGCCAAGGCCATCTGGATCAACTATTCCATCTCCAAGAAGTACAACGGCCTCTTCAATCTCCGCTATGATGATACCAACCCCGTCAAGGAAGGGGACGAATATGTCCGCTCCATTTATGAGGATATCACCTGGCTGACGGGCGAGCAGCCCTCCGGCGGCATTTTCTACGGTTCGGACTATTTTGAAAAGTGCTATGAGTATGCCATCCACCTCATCCGGGCGGGCAAGGCCTATGTCTGCGACCTCAGCCAGGAGGAGATGCGCGAATACCGCGGCACCCTCACCGAGCCCGGCCGCGAAAGCCCTTATCGCAACCGCAGCATAGAGGAGAACCTCGATCTCTTTGCCCGCATGGAAAAGGGCGAGTTTGCCGACGGCAGCCGCACCCTGCGCGCAAAGATCGACATGGCTTCCCCCAATATCAATATGCGCGATCCTGTTATCTACCGCATCCTGCACACCGATCACCACCGCCAGGGCAGTCGCTGGTGCATCTATCCCATGTATGACTTTGCCCATCCCATCCAGGATGCCCTGGAGGGCATTACCCACTCCCTTTGCTCCATCGAATTTGAAAACCACCGTCCTCTCTATGACTGGGTGGTGGAAAATGTTCCCGTGCCTCACCGCCCCAAGCAGCGCGAATTTGCCCGCCTCAATGTCACCAACACCGTCATGAGCAAGCGCTACCTGCGCCAGCTGGTGGAGACCGGCCTGGTGGACGGCTGGGACGACCCCCGTATGCCCACCCTCTGCGGCCTGCGCCGCCGGGGCTATACGCCCTCTGCCATTCTGGAGTTTGTGCGCCGCGCCGGCGTTGCAAAGACCTACAGCGTGGTGGATTCCGGCCTTCTGGAGCATTGCATCCGCGATGAGCTCAACCGCACGGCCCAGCGCCGCATGGCGGTCACCGATCCCATCCGCGTTGTGCTGACCAACTACCCCGAGGATCAGGTGGAGTATGCCGAGGTGGTGAATAATCCCGAGGATGAGAGCGCCGGAACGAGAAAGCTTCCCTTTACCCGGGAGCTTTACATCGAGCGTGCCGACTTTGCGGAGGTTCCCCCGCCCAAGTATCAGCGCCTGAAGCCCGAGGGCGAGGTGCGCCTCATCGGCTCCTACATCATCAAATGCAACTCCTTTGACAAGGATGCCGACGGCAACATCACCACCCTGTACTGCACCGTTGATCCCGAAACCTTCGGAAAGAACCCCACCGACGGCCGCAAGGTTCGCGGCGCCATTCACTGGGTGTCCGCAAGCCAGTGTGTGGAGGCAGATCTCTCCCTTTATGACTCTCTCTTTACCATTGCAAACATCGATGATATGGAAGAGGGCAAAACCTACGACGATTATCTCAACCGCGATTCCAAGACCCAGCTCTGCGGCGCAAAGCTGGAGATTTCCCTTGCCGATGCCAAGCCCGGTGAGCGCTTCCAGTTTGTGCGTCAGGGCTATTTCTGCGTCGATTCCAAGAATCCCGGCACCTTCAACCGCATTGTCAGCCTGAAGGACAGCTGGGCCAAGATGAATGCAAAATAAATCCCTCTGCCGGCGTTTGGGAGTCCCCCCTTGCGCCGGCAAACCTATGAGAAAATAAGGAGATTGCACCATGAGCGACCGCTACGAAAGAAGCACCTATATCAGCTATTACTGGCAGGGCAGCGTTACGGAGAATGAATCGGTATTTCCCCTGGAGAGCCGCGACGGACAGCTGCAGGATATCCCCCTGATGTATCCGGCGGAGGAGATTCTCGAGGTACGCTCCTCCGACCTTTCAACGCTTTACACCGAGGGAAAGGATTATGTCCTGCAGGACGGCCGCCTGCGCATCCTGCCCGGCGGCTCCATTCCCACCGTGCCCTATGGCAGCTATTTCTTTGAGAAAAAGCCCGAGGATGTCGGCAGCTTCCCCTGCCGCCTCGGCGGGCATATCTTCTTTGCCGAAAAGGACGGCATGCATTGCCGCCAGATCGCCATATCTTACCGCCACAGCGCCCCGTGGAGCGGCCCCATCCCCGCAGCCAAGGGAAATCTTCTGCCGAAGACCCTCGCAAAGCTTACAGGCGGGGAGGCTCTGAAGGTGCTGGTCTACGGCGACAGCATCTGCACCGGCGCAAACTCCAGCATGCGCGTTGAGGCGGCGCCCTACGCGGAAACCTGGTTTGATATGCTTGTCGGCACCCTCAGGGAGAGCTATTCCGCCCCCATTGAGCTGGTCAATACCGCCGTCGGCGGCACTGCCACGCCCTGGGGTCTTGAGAATGCCAAGGAACTGGCCGCCGACCACCGCCCCGACCTTGCCATCATCGGCTTTGGCATGAATGACGGCAGCGGCCGCACCCCGGCAGAAAAGTATATCCAGCGCATCGCCGGCATTATGGACTGCATCCGTCAGCAGAATCCCGAGGTGGAATTCATCCTCATCTCCACCATGATGCCCCACGCCATCGTCCACCGCTTCCTTGGCAATCAGGAGGAATACCTGCCCGAGCTGTTGAAGCTGGAAGGGGAGGGCTGCGCCGTGGCAAACGTGACGGAAATGCACAAATATCTTCTCAGCCGCAAGCGCTATTATGATATGAGCGGCAACAACGTCAACCATCCCAACGATTTCCTCGCCCGCCTGTATGCCCAGGTGCTGCGGCGCACGATGGAAAAGTAACAGCAGGAGAAAACCAAATGAACGGAGTCCTTCACACCATCTCCCTCGGCGAGCTTTGCGACGAATTCGGCTTCACCGTCAAATATGCCCCGGAGGGTTATCGGAATATCGCCATCTCCGCGGCGGATATCAACCGTCCCGGTCTGCCGCTGGCGGGCTTTTATGAGTATTTTTCCAACACCCGCATCCAGCTCATCGGCCGCATTGAGACCACCTATCTGAAAAGCTTCTCCGAGGCTGCCCGCCGGGAGAGCTTTGATAAGCTCTTCTCCATGAAGATCCCCGCGGTGCTCATCGCCCAGGGACTGGAGCCTTACCCCGAGTGCCTGGAAATGGCGGAAAAGCACGGCATTCCCGTGCTTTCCACCGTCCACGACACGGCGGAGATCCTCGCCTCCCTCATTTCCTATCTGAAGGTGCAGCTTGCCCCCCGGAAGACCCTCCACGGCGTGCTGGTGGAGGTCTACGGCGAGGGTGTGCTCATCCTCGGCGATTCCGGCATCGGCAAGAGCGAGACGGCCATCGAGCTCGTCAAGCGCGGCCATCGCCTCATTGCCGACGATGCGGTGGAGATCAAGCGCGTCTCCTCCCGGTCGCTTGTCGGCTCCGCGCCGGAGAACATCCGCTATTTCATCGAGCTGCGCGGCATCGGCGTGGTGGATGTCCGCCGCCTGTTCGGCATGGGCGCCGTCAAGGTGACGGAGAATATCAACCTCGTCATCCAGATGGAGGCCTGGAACGATCAGAAGATCTACGATCGCCTCGGCCTGACCAATGAGAAGATGGATATCCTCGGCATCGAGGTTCCCTCCATCACCATCCCCGTCAAGCCCGGCCGCAACCTCGCCATGATCATCGAGGTGGCCGCCATGAACCACAGAAACCGCAAAATGGGCTTCAACGCCGCCGAAGAGCTCACCGAGCGCATCATGAACGAAATGCAGCAGGGGACGGGCGCAAAATGAGAACGGTAGCCGATCTCCACACCCATACCTCCGCCTGCCCCCACGGCCACTGCACCCGCGCA
The DNA here is from genome assembly GCA_017533425.1 of Clostridia bacterium. Taxonomy (GTDB): domain Bacteria; phylum Bacillota; class Clostridia; order Oscillospirales; family QAMX01; genus RGIG1911. The sequence continues at coordinate 4,833 of JAFXIE010000074.1, forward strand.
GAGCTCATTCTCCGGGCGCGGGAGCGGGGGCTTGCCGCCGTCGGCATCTCCGAGCACGTGCAGGCAAACCCCGACGGCGTGCCCATGTCCTATTTTGAGAATATGAAAGCCTGGCTGCCGGAGGTCTACGGCATCCGCCTCCTCCGCGGTGCCGAGGCCGACATCTGCGACTGGCGCGGCAAGCTGTTTCTGCAGCGGCGGTATATGAAAAACCTCGATTATCTCATCGCCTCCCTCCATCGCCACAGCCTCGCATCGGCCGACCGCGCCACCGTGACCCGCACCTGGTGCGGCGTTGCGGAGGATCCGGCGGTGGATATCATCGGCCACTGCGGCCGCGATCCCGACCGCTTTGCCTTTGAGATCGATCCCGTCATCCGCGCCTTCCGCGACGGCGGAAAGACGGTGGAATTCAACGATTCCAGCTTCGGCAGGGAAGACCACCGCAAAATGTGCTACTTAATCTGCGAGGCCTGCGGAAAATACGGCGTCCCCGTCATCATCGGCTCGGATGCCCACTATGCCCGCAGCGTCGGAGAAGCGGAAAACTGCCTGCGCATGATCCGGGAGGTCGGCCTGCCGGAATCCCAGGTCGTCAATGCGGATCTCGACCGCCTCATGGCCTGGATCTCCGCCGCCCGGGCAAAAAAAGTGGCTCTTGCCGGCCGGTAATCCTGCGCAGCCGTCCCCGACTGTCCGAAAATAAAACCTCCCTCTGACGAGGGAGGTGGATTCGCCGCAAGGCGAAGACGGAGGGAGAGAAACGAGAATATTCCATCTCCGCAGGCTCCTTCCACCGCTGTCGCGGTCCCCCTCCCTCCCGGCGGGAGGCATGGTACCCCGCAGCCTCGCGAAAAACCCGTAGGGACAGGCGTCACCGACTGTCCGAATATAATGCCCCCTCTGCCGAGGGGGCTGTTTTTTTATGCCTTGGGTAAATCCCGCCCCCTTGCCTCTCCCTCTGGGAGAGGTGGACGCGCCGCAGCGCGGCCGGAGAGGGCATACCCTCTCCATAACCCCTTGCTTATATCCCGCCAAATCTTTCGCAGAATGCGGTTGACATTGCCGCCGCTTGATAGTATAATAGCAGTGTGTAAGTATATGCATAAAGAGTGCAGTATATTATTGGATTACTAAATATGATATCATTGGACTTCGAGTAATGAATGTTTTTGACTCGCTTCAAGCAATTGTGTGGTCTGGCGCATATATATTAATGATCGTATATTCGGCTAAGAATATGAGGTTAAGAAAGCCGACCATGCCGCCTGTCGCTGGCTTAATTTGCTTTGCCTGGGAGCTGAATGCAATATTGATATCTGGCGGGCTTTGGATTCATGTAGTTTGGTTAGCCTTAGATAGTGCGATATTCTTATTGAACGTATTTAATTTTAGATCCTTGCGAGGAAAAGCTTGTTATTGTGTGGCAGCGATAGGTGCTTTGGCGCTGTTTTATTTTCTTTTTCGAGTGCCGTCTATTGATATAATGCTTTATTCCTCTTTTTTGCTTGATCTATTTATTTCTGTTTCGTTTGTAGTTCGCATTAAGCATTTATTACCAAATGGACGTGTATGGATTTCGTTATTGCGTCTCGTTGGAGATTTCTTTGCGTTTCTTGCTTATTCAGAGTTTACCATTGTTCAGTTCTTTGGCCCGGTAATCCTTATTTTGAATTTATTTTATCTTAGTATGTGTTTCAGTATGGGGAGCGTCAAAAATGCCAAACATCGGTAGTTTTATATTATCAAATCTCTTATATATTTTGCTTTTGGTTGCAACAATCTTCGGCTATTTTTGGATTTATCAAAACAGAAAGCGCCTGCAGATTAAGGACGCGACGGCAGCACTTCTTGCGCTTTTGCATACTATGATTGGTGTTTTTTGTGTCACTATCTTTGCCTTTATCGAGTCCGGAGAATTCGGCGGGCGAAGCCTTTTTGGCGGCATTCTGTTTATGCCGGGTGTCTATTATCTTTACGCACGCCTGGCAAAGAAAGATATTGCCGCAGTTTTTGATACTGCCGCAGTTCTCATGGTGTTTACCCTCTTTTGTGCGCGCATTGCGTGTTTCCCGGGTCATTGCTGTCTGGGAGCACTGATTCCCGGCTCGGATGGACTCCGCTGGCCGACAAGAGAGGCAGAACTGCTGTTTTATGTGGTGTTATTGGTTTTACTCGGAAAAATTTCCGGGAAAAAGCAGCATTACGGCACCTTGTATCCGTTGCTGATGGTTGCCTATGGTGCCTTTCGTTTCATTGTTGAATGGTTCCGCGAAACCGAATCTCCCATCCTGTTTTTCCATATATCCCATATTTGGTGTGTTGTGTCTGTAGCTGTCGGCTTGACGGTGTATATAAAAATCAGGCGATCTCACTTACTGGCTTCAAAAAAATCTTCGAGAATTGTGAGGTAAATGATATGACTATGTTAAAGGATGCGTTTAAACGCTTTATTGCTCTCTCTCTCGTTACGGTCATGATCCTCTCTATGCTGCCGCTGGAGGTGTTTGCGGCGACGAATTGGACGGAAACAGAAAGTGCTGAAAGTGTCATTTCAGGAAACTTTAAATGGAAAGCAACGACTAAAATTTTCGATAATAAGCCTTATGGAAGTGCTTCATTTGGTGAAGGGTCTTTAACAATAACGGCTGAAACACGGTATTATACAACGAGTGGTGCATGCGGATCAACAGAGAAGAATTATGATGAATCTACTGTTACGGTTGTGCTCAAAGATTCAACTTCAGAAGGAGCTATAATATCTTTTTCATACGATCTTAGTGGCATTAATAGTGGTACTGTTACGATAGCGGGTACGAAAGTAACATCCAGTGGCGAATATACTACTGACATGAGTAGCGTTGAAATAGTCCTTACTAGCCCTGTGGATACTGAAGGAGAGGCGAAACTCGTTCTTTCAAATCTAAATAGTGAGATCAATACCTCCCGATCTATGACGGTGAAAACTGGGGTAAACGGCAAGGTTAATGTAAATGGTATTCCGATCTCGAAAGATACAACTGAAACTGTACAGCTTTCAACAGGTCTTCCAGTCTCTGCGGTTGCCAACAGTGGCTACAAATTCCTTGCCTGGGTTGATGCGAGCAATAAAGTATTGGCAACCACATCTGCCGCAACTATTAAGCCTATATACGATGGAATTGAAGTCAGCGCCCTTTTTGTGCCGGATAATGAGAACGGGCACTGGCTTGCAAATGATGAGATTTACACGGATTTTCAGAAAGCCTTGGATGCGGCGGAGGCAGGAAATAAGTCTGTTAAGCTGATGAACTCCGCGACTTTGAGCAAGGATTATACCATTCCTGCCGGAGTTTCTGTACTTGTTCCTTATGATCAGGCGCTGACGGCCTATGGATCAAAGCCGCTGGTTGTTCAAAGACCAAGTACTCCACCGACCCCCAAAGTATATAGCACTCTAACGATCGATCCCAATGTAGTACTGACCGTTAATGGCAGCCTTGAGGTAAGCGCAAGTCATCTTGCGGCACATGGCGGTCAAATTGACGGCGGCCGGCCATATGAGTATTACGGCTATATTACGATGGGAGCTAATTCTCACATTGATGTCCAGTCGGGCGGAACGCTGTATGCGTGGGGTTATATTACCGGTGCAGGTAAGGTTACTGCAAATTCCGGTGCGACCATTTATGAAAAATTCCAGGTCTCCGACTACCGCGGTGGCGGTATCACATCGATTATTGTTCCGGCGGGAGTATTCCCCTTTAACCAGTATTACGTTCAGAATATTGAAGTAGAGGAGTGCATTATGCACGGCGCTTCTCTGATTTGTCATGCCGGAATATTTATGTCCGAGCTTACGGAGGCGACGATTAATTTCATTGGCGGCTCTGAATCTATGTTCTCTATCGAAGAGAATGGCAGAGTTATTAAAAAATATGATAACGGAAGTGACCGGCTGATCATCATCATGGATGGCAACGGTGCCATGAATCCCATCTCCCTGATGGATTACAACACCGCAAACTTTGTTCTGCCTGTGAACAATAACATCACCGTAAATGTTGTTTCCGGAAAGACCATAATGAATCAGGACCTTATGATGATGCCCGGAGCGGAGGTAAATATTGGTCGGGAAGCATATCTTGAGCTTGCATCGGGTAAAAAAGTATACCTTATGGACAAGGATAACTGGGGAAATTTTTGCTTTGGTAAGCCTATGCAGCAGATTTCCTGGGTTCCTTTAAAAAAAGCGGCGCCGGATATCCGTACCGCGGATAACATGACCGACGCAAAGGTCAATATCAACGGTACCGTGATTCTTAAAGGTCAGATGTATGCATCGACTGCCGGAGCCCTGATTGAGAGCTCAGAGAAGACTGGTGTCGTAATACTTAAAAATAACGCACCCACAAGTACAGCGAAGATTAAACAGAGCACAATTACCTCCAGTACTTTCATCGGTACAACTACGAATATTATAGTTGGTGCCGCGCTTCTTACAAACGCAGATGGCACAACTGTGAACACCAAAAGTGCAACAACGAACACCGCTTATGTCTACGATACACTTTTGGATAGTTGGGAAACTAAGACTGTAACAATAACGCCAAAACTGACGTACGATGCGAACGGCGGACAGACAACAACGACTACCACCGTTGATTTTACTGCTTTGAGTGGTGCATACGAACCCTTATCTATGCTGATTGCGCCGCTTGGGCAGAATATGGTTCGCGAAGGCTATAATCACGTCGGCTGGAACACAGCAGCGGACAAATCTGGTAAGCCAGTGAACCCGGAAAGCTATATTACCATTTCGAAAGATACAACATTATATGCCATTTGGGAAGGAAAGCCCTGCAATCTCTATATTGACGGTACTGGACCGATCACGGTTAAGGTTAGCGGCGATCTCACCGATTACTTTAGCGAGCCTTTAACTTGCTACAGTTTCTATTCTGACGCGGAAAAGAAGCAAAAGGTAAATGTTGATGATGGCAAGATGCCCTATATTGAGAATCTGTACGCTTTTAAGAAGGCTAGCGTCGCGGTCAATTGGATGGTTGGAGATACTCTATATAGCGAAGGCATCGGTTGGGATGGAAACGGATTTGAATTCCCCCAAGCTCCAACTAAAGCCGGACATACGTTTACCGGTTGGGTTAATGCCAATGGGGATAGTATTGACGAACAGACCGTCTGCAGTGCAGAGAATGGTACATACACCTTCTACGCTGAATTTGCAGTCAATTACTATACTGTCACATGGCTTAATGATGATGGAACCACGCTGAAAACCGACTCGGTTAAGTACAACGATGTACCGTCATATAGTGGCGAAACACCGGTTAAGACAAAAAATGGTTGTACGGCGTATGATTTTAGCGGCTGGGATAAAGATATTGTTGCTGTAACTGAAGATGTGACATACATCGCGAAGTTTACAGAGCGTGATGCACACACTCTCGTTGATTATGAAGCCAAGGCACCCACCTGCACGGAAGCCGGTTGGGGTGCTTATCAGGCGTGCGGCGAATGCGATTATACAACCTATCAGGAAATCCCCGCCCTCGGTCACAGCTATGATGCCGGTGCGGTGACCACTTCGCCCACCTGCACCGAAGCAGGCGTAAAAACCTACACCTGCGCGACCTGCGGCGACACCAAGACGGAAGCTATAAACGCCCTCGGCCATAAGGACGAAAATACGGATCATGTCTGTGATAACAACTGCGGCGTCGCGCAGGGCACTCACGCCGATTCCACAGAGGACAAGGATCACGTCTGCGACTACTGCGGTCAGGCGATTGAAAACGGTGAGACCTGCGCGGATCAGAAGGGCGACGGCGATCATAAGTGCGACGTCTGCGGCGCAGATGCGGTTACCGACCACAGTTATTCCGCCGCCACCTGCACCACCCCCGCCACCTGCTCCGAATGTAACGGCACGACAGGGGAGGTGGATGAAAACGCGCACGACTGGGGCGAAATTACCTACACGTGGGGCGACGGGATGAACTCTTGCATCGCAACTCGGGTCTGCAAACATGAGGGTACTCATGTTGATACCGCGGAATCCATAAATATTTCTACCGAAAGCGGAGAATCTGTCTCCTGTGAGCGCGATGGAACTACGATCTATGTCGCACGGGAGTTCTCGAAGTCCTGGGCCGGTTACGACCATGAAGAGTACCCAGACGAGAAGGTGTATGTTGAGGAGATTGTAACTGAGGAGGCAACCGGACACAGCTGGGGAAGCGCAAGCTACTCCTGGAACGCGGATAATACCGTATGCACGGCTACTCGAAAGTGTTCCTATAACCATACAGAGTCTGTTGAGGCAACCGCAGTGGCTGTGGTAACCGATCCGGATTGCGAAACCGGAGGCTATACCACATATACGGCTACTTTCGATGGCGTTGAATGGGCGTCCGAACAGGTGAAAACCGGAAATTATACTTCGGCCCGGGGCCATAACTATCAGCTCGTTGATAGTAAGGCAGCAACCTGCGAAGAAGACGGCTTTAAGAAGAGCGTCTGCGAGAACTGCGATCACGAGAAAACGGAAATCATAGCTGCGTCCGGACACGAATGGAGCGAGATCGAGTACAAATGGAGCGAGGTAACGGAGAATTCTGCGGTATGCACGGCCACCCGCACCTGCAAGAACGATCCTACGCATACCGAGACTGCGACTGCGCAGTCTGTGGAGACGGAGGGCTATGAAGCCCCGAAATGTGATAAGGATGGATCCATCGTCTGCCGCGCAAGCGACTTTGATAAGGATTGGGCAAGTGAAACCGTTGAGAAAACTGTGATAATTACTGCCCTTGGCCATGCCTACGGCACTGATTGGGAGAACGACGGCACCAACCACTGGCATGAGTGTGCCTGCGGAGATAAGTCCGGAGAAGCAGCGCACAGTGATGAGACCAACAAGGATCACAAGTGCGATACCTGCGGATATGAGATGTCCGAGTGTGCGGACAGTGATGACGCAGACCACAAGTGCGACCACTGCGGCACGGATGGCATCACTGGCCATGTCTATGGCGAAGAGTGGAAGACCGATACGACCAACCACTGGCATGAGTGTGCCTGCGGCGCGAAGTCCGGAGAAG
>JAFXIE010000075.1 GCA_017533425.1 Clostridia bacterium
AAATATTGACGTAAACGAACTGAATGCACAGAAGGTCATTTGTAACAATATAACCGATTGCTATAAACTTCAAGCGAAAACAATTGAATGTGCAGGAAACGTAGCTTCTGCTAATTTGACTTGTGCTCAAATCATCTATAAAAAATAACAAAACCGCCGAAAGTAATCTTTAATCACTTTCGGCGGTTCATTATTTGACATATAAACCTGCTTTATCGCAGGTGCGCCAAGCGGTGTGTTTTTTCTTTTGTGTTGTAATCTCCGGAATCGAACCGAGTCGATCTCCGGGTGGCGCCTCCAAAAATCCCGTTCACATAAGTGGGCGGGATTTTTACTTCTTACCTTTTCACTCTTCACTTTTCACTAAATAAAACTTTGTAACGGGATTTTTGGAAGGTAAGAGGTAATAGTGAATAGTGAAGAGGTGTTGTCCCTCTGCTATTTTTATGCTATACTACACATAGGCGGTGACGATATGAAACGAATAAGTAATGAAAGAATCAAAATAGTCAAGATAGTAACAATACTGTTTTTTTTATTATTGCTTTTGCTGTCTGTTATAATTTGTTTTCTTCCGGATATATTTCCCGAGCCTAAATATTATGAATTAAACGAAAAAGATATTGTTGTTTCGAAGTTAATCATAAGCTATGGCCGGGGAGGAAGCAAATATAGGATTTACACTTCAGATGGAGAATCTTATTATTTGACTGGCGAATTTGAACCGGAAACCGTCAGAAATACGCTTGTAAATCATACAAATGCAGCGATAAAATGGAGTAAAAATCGTTTCTTTCTTTCTTTCGATTATGCGGAAGAAGTACGTGTCGGGGAGAGGATTATTGTATCTTACAACAATGACGATCCAATTCCGCGAAGTCCGTATTTTTTGTTGGCGGGGTGTTTGATTTTCGTTGATATAGCTTATCTCTTGTTGCGTTTTTGGTGGATTAAGCATCAGAAAATAATGAATATTAAGCGAGATAGAAGAATTGAAAAGAAATACGGTAAAGCTGAATAGAGAATCAGGTTTTTAGACCGGTTCCATTTTGAGCGTCGCTTCCCCGAAAAAACTCTTTGAGAAAATCTCAAGGAGTTTTTTCAATGATATCCGTTCCTCGTCGGAACGGGTGATATATCTTCGATATGATATCCACCTGCGGTGGATGATATATGCTTCGCATATGAAGGGACGGATATTATATCATATTTGCGAAAGCAAATATATCATACGGCTTGCCGTATATCATATCGCACAGCGATATATCATTACATCTTGACCCTTTACCGCTTTTGTGTTATAATAAACTTGCCGATCGGGGACGGTACCCATAACAAAAAACGACATTGGCGCAAATGCAAATCAATACAAGGGGATGACACCCATCGAAAAAAACGTAATTGTAGTTGATGAGCAAGGAAATCGATATGAAGCGACCTACCCAAAACGGGCGAAAGGTCTTGTAAAGAACGGCAGGGCACGCTTCGTAGATGAAAATAAAATATGCCTTGCGTGTCCTCCGGATAAGATTTTGGAGGAAGAAAAAATGGAAGAAACCAGACTTACAGCAAAAGAAGTATTCGTACAGCTTACCATATTACAAAAGCAGCTTACTGAAAACAGTCATACATCCTTGCATCATCTTGGAGATGCGTTTTCATCGCTCGAGGGCGAAGATTGCGAGACTCGTTTTGAGCATGTTCCCGAAATTTGCGACGTTTTTAAGACAAGAGAGCTTACACTCCTCAAAATGCTTGAAATGTATGAAAAGATGTACGATGACGTTCAAAACGAGGAAACCAAAAAAGTTAATTTGGTGAAATCGGCATTTGATAACAATATGGCAATGATCAAGGATTCCGATCTTGAAACCCAAGACAAGTTTGCAGCTCTCGGTTATGTAACCGATAAAATTGCGGAGCTTGTTGAAACAATCGTTGTCGATAAATAATTTTTAACATACTTGTGTTGGCATCTTTTTTGTCAAGACGTCTCAAAAATCCCGTTCACGATAGTGGGCGGGATTTTTACTTCTTACCTTTTCACTCTTCACTTTTCACTAAATAGAACTTTGTAACGGGATTTTTGCAAGGTAAGAGGTAATAGTGAATAGTGAAAAAGTTAGGTGTGGCTTCGCCACGGATTATAAAAAAATGCTCAGCATTGATTTAACTCCACTTCCTTGCGGGAATAGCGCTCTTTTCTTGCGCTGCGGGGGTTTTATATGATATAATAGCTCTACCACGGCAGGAAAGAGGGAGATGCACCATGAAGCTTGCGACCACAACGGGGGATTTCGGCGGCTATGCAAAGACTGCCGCCGAGGCCATTGCATATATCCGCGCTGCGGGGTTTCGCTATGCGGATCTGAACCTCGGCAAGGATCATTATCATCGCAACGGCATCTATTCCGAGGACTGGAAGGGATATTGCCGGTCGCTTTCCGCCCGGGCGGCGGAGCTGGGGATCGGCCTTGTGCAGGCCCATGCCCCCATGGGCCGTCCGCTGGCAGATCCCGACGGCAGCTTCCTTGCGGATACCCTGCGCTGCGTGCATGCCTGCGCGGAGCTCGGCATTGAAAACCTCGTGGTGCATTCCGGCTATCTTCCCGCCATCGGCCGGGAGGAGACCTTTGCCCGCAATGCGGAGTTCTATGCGCCGCTGCTTTCCGCCGCGGCCGAAGGCGGCGTCAATGTGCTGGTGGAGAATTTCAATAAAATGTGCGTTCCCGGTATGTACTGGATCGACAATGCCCGCGATCTGCTTGGGCTGATTGAATATATCGACCATCCGAATTTCCACGCCGTTTGGGATGCCGGACACGGAAACCTGCAGGATATGCCCCAGCATGAGGAGCTGGCCATCCTCGGAAGCCATGTCCGCGCGCTGCACATTCAGGACAATATGGGGGATGACGACAGCCACATGATGCCCCTGCGCGGCACCCTCAATCTTGACAGCCTCATGACAGGCCTTCAGAACATCGGCTATGCCGGCTATTTCACCTTTGAGGCAGGCTCCTCCTTTGCCGGCGGTGAAAAGCGGCGGCGCCCCTTTGATGGGGAAGAGAGATTGCGCAAGCTGCCGCTGGAGCTGCGCATCAAGGAAGAAAATCTGCTCTATGAGATCGGCCGCGTGACCCTGGAGGCCTACGGCTGCTTTGAAGAATAAACTATATTTAAGAAGGGATGAACCGTTATGGAGATTCATGCATCCAGCCGGTATGATCGGAAAAGCGTGGCCGCCCTCTGCCGGATGTTCCGCGTCAAGAAGACGACGCCGAAGCTGCATATCGCCCTCATGCTGCTCATTTACGGCTTTGTGGCTGCGGTATGCGTTGCCCTTGCCCTGCGCAATGGGGTGGACGGATTTCTCCTTGCGCTCATGGCCGTTTGCGCCCTGGGACTTTGCGCGGAGCTTGCTATTTTCTTTGTCCTGCCGCGCATACAGTACCGAAATCTTGCCGATCTGAAGGATGCGGAGAACCGCTTTGTCTTCCGCGAGACGGATTTTACCGCCACCACCGCTGCAAAACATCAAAATGCGGAGGCAAAGCTTGCCTATGACGCCCTGGTTCGCGTGGTGGAGACGCGTGACTATCTCTTCCTCTTTCAGACAAAAAATCAGACCTTTATCGTCGACCGTGCAACCCTGTCCGATGCGGATATGCAGGAGCTGCGGCGTCGTATGGCCTACTGTATAGGAAAGAGATACAGCATTTATCGCTACTGAATGATAAGTACCTATTGCAATTTCCATTCAGTTGTGGTAGAATAGGCAAGTCAATTTTATATTCTGTATGATGTGTTTCAGGAAATGGCGGTTTTCCGCAGCCGAAGGAGTCATGCTCTCAGGTGTCCCGCAGGGGATGAGGACTGAACACGGACAGAGCTTTGGAGACACCCATTCAGTTGGGGGCCGAAGGTGCAAGCGTTTCAACACGCCAAACTCTCAGGCAAAAGGACAAAGACCGAACTTCTTTTATGATGTCTTTTTGTGACGGATCGTGTTGTTTGCGCGATCCGTCATTTATTATTTTCGGAGGTACAAAATGGAAAACTTTATCAAGGGCGTTGCATCGGTCAATGATGCCGTCAATGCCGCGGTTTGGGGACTTCCCGGCCTCATCCTGCTCATCGGCACCGGCATTCTGCTGACCTGCGGCACCAAATTCTTCCAGATCGGCCACATCGGCCATTGGTGGAAGGAGACCATCGCGAGCATCTTCCATAAGGACAGCAGCACCACCAAGCTGACGGACAAAAAGTCCATTTCTCAGTTCCAGGCTCTCTGCGCAGCCCTTGCAGCCACCATCGGCACCGGCAACATCGCCGGCGTTGCCGCGGCCATTGTCACCGGCGGCCCCGGCGCGGTATTCTGGATGTGGGTTGCGGCCTTCTTTGGCATGATGACCAACTTCTCCGAAAACCTGCTGGGCATTTATTTCCGCCGCAAGAATACGGCGGGCGAGTGGTCGGGTGGCCCCATGTACTATCTGACCGACGGTCTTGGAAAGATCTACGGCCAAAAGTGGCTCAAGCCGGTGGCCAAGATCCTCGCGGTGCTTTTTGCCTGCTTTACCATCCTTGCCTCCTTCGGCATCGGCAATATGGCACAGATCAATAAGATCGTCCTGAATATGGATGCGGCTTTCTTTGCCAACACATCTCTTGGAACCATTCCCGGCACCGAGATCAGCATCATTCATCTCATCCTCGGCCTGGCGCTGCTCGTTCTTGCCGCCCTCATCATCATCGGCGGTCTGCGCCGCATTGCAAAGTTTGCGGAAATTGTCGTTCCCTTCATGGCGGTTGTGTACTGCATCGGCTCGATTGTGATCTTTGTGCTGAATATTGGCAAGGTTGGCCCCATGTTTGCCTCCATCTTCCGCTTTGCATTCCAGCCGGCGGCCTTCATCGGCGGCGGCATCAGTATGCTCATCAAGAAGACCATGACCCAGGGCTTCAAGCGCGGCGTTTTCTCCAACGAGGCCGGCCTCGGCTCCTCTGTCATGGTGCATTCCTCCTCCAATGTCAAGGAGCCCGTCAAGCAGGGCATGTGGGGCATCTTTGAGGTCTTCTTTGATACCTTCGTGGTCTGCACCATGACGGCGGTGGTGGTTCTCTCCACCGGCTATATCGACCTTGCCACCGGCGCCCCTGCTGCCGGCATCAACGGCGATACCCTGGTTTCCCAGGCCTTTGGCAGGTATTTTGGCGCTCCCGGCACCTGGTTTGTGGCCGTTGCCATGCTCTTCTTTGCCTTCACCACCGTGCTCGGCTGGTCTCAGTACGGCTCCAAGGCGGTGGAGTATCTCTTCGGCGCCACCGGTGTGAAGGTCTACAAGTTTATCTTCGTGCTCATGATCGTCTCCGGTGCCGTGCTGGAGGGTGGCCTCACCTGGGATCTGTCCGACACCTTCAACGGTCTGATGATGATCCCCAACCTCATCGGTGTTCTGGCGCTCTTCCCGCTGGTTATGAAAATCGTTAAGAACTATATCGACCGCCGGATCAGGGGTAAGGATATCGCCCCGCTGCTTTCCTTTGATGCGCAGCTGCAGGCAGAGGCCGAGCGCGCCCTGAAGGAGGAATACGGCGCATGACGCTGGACTTCCGTGGCGCGATTTTTGACCTTGACGGCACTCTGGTGGATTCTCTGGGGCTTTGGGAGTACTTCTGGAGCCGTTTTGGGGAAAAATACCTACAAAACCCTGCCTTTCGTCCGGATCCTGCGGATGACCGGGCGTACCGCACCATGCCGGTGGCCGAGTCCATGCGCCATGCCCACGAAAAATACGGCCTTGGCGCCAGCGGAGAAGCCCTTTGCGCCGAGTCGGACGCCGTTATGGAGGATTTCTATGCAAACCGCGTAGAGACCAAGCCCGGCGTGCGGGAGCTGCTTGCGGCGCTCAAGGCGCGCGGTGTCCGTATGGTCATTGCCTCGGCAACGCGGCGGGATTTTCTCGATCTTGCCCTGCGGCATTGCGGAATCGATACCTATTTTGAGGCCTTTTTCTCCTGCGCCGATCTTGGCGTGGGCAAGGATCGGCCGGATGTATTTCTCCTTGCGGCAGAATACCTTGGGCTTGCGCTGGAGGCCTGCTGCGTCTTTGAGGATTCCGCCCTTGCCGTGCAGACGGCTGCCGGCATCGGCATGCGCACGGTGGGAATTTTCGATAAGAACAACTATGGACAGGATGTCCTCCGTGCGACGGCAGAGGAATACATCGCCGAAGGGGAGAGCCTTGCAAAAATTATCCCGGAATAAAAATAGCGATAACAAAAGGAAGTGCACTGCACTTCCTTTCGTGGTATAATAGCAACCTGAGGTGATTCTACATGGAATTTTACAATATGGAAGGCATGGATTATCTCATCCGAAAGCCTTCTGATTTTTGTCCGGAGCGGAAATACCCGGTCATTCTGCTGCTGCACGGCGCAGGCTCCCGGGGACGGGACATCACGATGCTCTTAAAGAACCCCTTCTTTCTCATTACCGGCCCCATGGATATCCCCTTCGTTACAGTTGCACCCCTGTGCTCGGAGGATTCCTGGTTTGATATGATGGAGCGGCTCAAGCGCCTCGTAGCGCACATTGCCAAGCTTCCCTATGTGGATGCCGACCGCATATATATGACGGGGGCAAGCATGGGCGGCTACGGCGTCTGGCAGCTGGCCATGTCCATGCCGGAGCGCTTTGCGGCCATTGCGCCCATCTGCGGCGGCGGGGTGTATGTCAATGCAGCCCGGCTGATGAATGTGCCCGTTTGGGCATTTCACGGCGGAAAGGATCGTCTTATTCTGCCAGAGGAATCGGAGAAGATGTGCGAGCGCGTCAACCGCCTGGGCGGCAGCGCAAAGCTGACGATCTATCCCGAGAATGCCCACGATGCCTGGAGCGACACCTATTCAAACCCCGAGCTTTATGCCTGGTTTCTCAGCCATACCCGCGCAGGCGCTGTCACGGCGGGGGAGGATTTTTCCGACGAGAAGAAATTCGGCTGATGGGTATTGGCAATAAATATGGACGAAAAGGAAGCACATAACCTTGGATTATAATTTTCATACGCACACCTTTTACTGCGGCCACGGCGTTGGCGAAATGGCGGAATATGCCGCCCGCGCAGCAGCATCCGGGCTGAAATACCTCGGCTTTTCCGAGCATATTCCGGTGAAATTTCCCGGCGGGTATGAATCCTGCTTTCGGCTTCCGCTGCGGGATGCGGAGGCCTATTTCCGGGAGGGCAGACGCCTGCAGCGGGAATATGCCGGCCGGATGGAGATCTTCATCGGCTGCGAAATGGAATACTATCCCGCCTATTTTGCGGAAACGGTTGCATCTGCGCGCACGCTTGGCTGCGAATATCTCATTCTCGGCCAGCATTTTCTCTACAATGAATTGCCCGATGAGATTCATGCAACAAACATCGGCGAAAATATTGACCATCTGCGGGAGTATGTCGCCTGCGTTGTCAAAGGGGTGGAAACCGGCCTCTTTTCGGTGATCGCCCATCCGGATCTTGCCAGATTTAACGGCCCGGCGGAGATCTATCTGCGGGAAATGGCTCCGATCATTGATATATCGTGCAAAACCGGCGTGCCGCTGGAGCTCAATTTCCTCGGTATCCGCGACGGCCGGCACTATCCCCGCGCCGATTTCTGGCAGGCGGTGGGCAAAGCCGGTGCCCCGGTGACCTTCGGCTGCGATGCCCACGCGCCGGAGGTGGTCATGGATGAAAAATCCCTCGCCGTCGCAGAGCAGACGGTAAGGGATTTCGGACTAAACTATATCGGCAGGCCGAAGCTCGCCTTAATCTGATCCCTTTCGGATCATGGCAAGAAAGGCCGAAGCGGCAGAGGAGAGCACCCCCTGCTTAAGGTAGGCGCAGCCGATGCTGCGGGCGGGGATCTCCGGCGTCAGCGGCAGCTTTTGGATAAGACCTGCATCCAGCGCCTCCCGGGAGAATTCCTCGATCACGCAGGAAACGCCGAGGTGAATGGATGCAAAGCGAATGAGCAGATCATAGGCTGCAAATTCGATTTCCGGCGCAAGCTCGATTCCTTTTTCCGCAAAGAGGGTGTCTATATACCGCCGGGAGGTGGAGTTTTTCTCCAAAAGGATGAGAGGCATGCGCGAAATATCCTCCCAGGAGCAGGGGGCGGCAAGCTGATCCGGCCCGCAGACGAAGATGTCGTGAATGGAGAGACAGGGCTCGATGATGAGCTCCGGATCGGATGCCGGGAGATTGACAAAGGCAAGCTCCGCCTTGCCATCCCGCACGTGCTTGAGCATATCCTCGGAATAGGAGTTTGCCATCTCAATGCGGATGTCCGGGTAGGCGGCATGAAACTGCTCGATGTAGGGCAGCAGATACTGGCTTGTGATGGTATCGCCTGCGGCGATGTGCAGAGAGCCCTCGGAGAGCTGCTGCAGACGCGCAAGCATGGTTTCGCCCTGCTCCAGCGCGTTCATAGCGGCCTCCACCTTCTGGTAGAGAAGCTCGCCCTCCCGCGTCAGCCGGATTCCCCGGCGGCTGCGGACAAAAAGTTGGGTACCCAGCCCGTCCTCCAGCCCGCGCACCGCCTGGGAAATTGCCGATTGGGAGATGAAGAGCGCCTGCGCTGCCATGGAAAAGGAGGAGCAGCGGGCGGCCTCGTAGAAAATCTTATAACTGTCCAAACGGTTTCTCATTATTAGCCATCCTTATAACTGTTCTTAATATTATCTGCTTTACTTATACAACCAAGTGTATTATAATATATCTGCAAGAAAAGTCAAGCACCGGGAGGTATTTTCAATATGGAAAGAAGAACAGGTACAGTTTCCCGCGGCGTTCGCTGCCCCATCATCCGTGAGGGCGACGATATTGCCGGCATCGTGGCAAACAGCATTGTGGAGGCTGCGGAGGTTGAGGGCTTTGCCCTTCATGACCGCGACGTGGTCGCCGTGACCGAGTCGGTGGTTGCCCGCGCCCAGGGCAATTACGCCCCTGTGGATGCCATCGCGGCGGATGTGCGCGCAAAGCTCGGCGGAGAGACGGTCGGCGTTATTTTCCCCATTCTCAGCCGCAACCGTTTTGCCATTTGCCTGCGCGGCATTGCCAAGGGCGCAAAGAAGATCGTTCTCATGCTCGGCTACCCCAGCGATGAGGTGGGCAACGCTCTGGTTTCCCTCGATCAGCTGGATGAAGCGGGCATCAACCCCTATTCCGACGTGCTCACCGAGAAGCAGTATCGCGATCTCTTCGGCGAGAATCCCCATCCCTTCACCGGCGTGGATTATGTGCGCTACTACGGCGATCTCATCCGCGAATGCGGCGCCGAGGCGGAAATTGTCCTCGCAAACGATCCCCGCGCCATTCTGAAGTACACCGACTGTGTGCTCAACTGCGATATTCATACCCGTGCCCGCACCAAGCGCATCCTGAAGGCTGCCGGTGCAAAGTGTGTCGTCGGCATGGATGAAATTCTCACTGCCCCTGTCAACGGCAGCGGCTACAACGCAAAATACGGCCTCCTCGGCTCCAACAAGTCCACCGAGGATACCATCAAGCTTTTCCCCAACGAGTGCTTTGACCTCGTGGAGGATATCCAGGCTCGTCTGCTCGCCGCTACCGGCAAGCATATGGAGGTCATG
>JAFXIE010000076.1 GCA_017533425.1 Clostridia bacterium
GCAAAATGCTGATTGAGCATTCCTTTGAGGTAGCTCGCAAGATGGGCTATGATGTCAACATTAACTTCGGCAATCCGGGTTACTATGTCAGCAGTGGGTTCGTGAGCTGTAAAAAGAAGAATGTAAGTTTTGTAGTGGACGGCAACTTCCCAACGGCACTTCTTGTTTGTGAGCTTGTGCCAAACACACTTGACGGCAAAAAGTGGATGTATATTCCAAGTACTGCCGCCGATTGCTGTGAGGACACTGTTGCAGTCGAAGCATTCGACACTACTTTTCTACCAAAGGAAAGAAGTGGATGCCGAGCCAAGAGGAGTTCTATATCTATAGTCATTCTTCGGTCGTAAGATAAACGTAAAAGCCGCTGAGGTTTCGCAAGATTCCTCAGCGGCCTTTTATTTCTATAAGTTATTTAAACAAAAATGACGGCAGAGAGGTGTTAATCTCCCTGCCGCCGTGTTTCGGTTAGTTGTAAATTGTATCGTAAAGCACAGAATCATACATCATTACAAGTCCTGCGCTGAGCAGTGCTCCACCCACAATGTCCGTAAACCAATGAACACCGGATATAACCTTTTCAAGCAACCAACCTGTGCCAATGCATGTAAAAACAGAAAAAACCCTGATAAAATCAGAGTTTTTCTGTGGCTATATCTTTTTTGTAGCCCTTTGATGGTCGGAGTGGCGGGAGCTCGATGGCAAACGAAGCCGTATGGCTTCTTATTGCGCAAATCGCCCGTGCGTTAATCCTTCCGGAAAACTCTTCTGCGATTTGCGGGTTCTTCGTCGGCAAATCTGAACAAAAAACAAGAAACACCGCGAGGGTGTTTCTTGTTTTTGGTCGGAGTGGCGGGACTCGAACCCGAGGCCTCTTGGTCCCGAACCGTCGCACGATGCGCTATTTCGGCTTGCGGCAAAAGCCGTGAATCCGCATAACGCGGGACGGAAAACGCCTTGTTTCCACCGATTTACCGATATTTTTACACAATTATTGTATCATAAATCAGTTTCAAAAGCAAGCATAATCTAACGAAAAACGCACAAATCTGTGCGCTTTTTTCTTGGCTTGTGCGATGCGTGTGCGTCAAGAAAATGGAGCGGACTTGCGCCCGCTCCGTCAGTTTTATTTGATTTCCTTTTCACCCATCCATTGTAATTGTGTTGCTTGGAAGCCAATCTTTCGATACCAATTTACAATTTCAACATAACGAAGTTCGATAGCGGTACAGCCTTGGGATTTGAGCCATTCGATACCATTTACAACCATTTGCCGCCCAATTCCTTTTTCTCTTTCTGCAACAACAACACCAACGCATCCAACACATCCAACTTTTTCTCCATCAGCAACAAAACGCCCACCAGCAGGAGACAAAACCTCAAAACCAATCACTTTATCACCATTTAGAGCAATATAGATAGGGTCGGTGCATGTTTCAAAGACATTTTTCCATGCACTTTTGGCATCTTGTATGGCATCAAACAGTGATGGCATATCTTTTGCTTCGGCAAACCGATATTCTATGTTTTCGGGAGCGATGGGAATGTCAAGTTTATTTGCAGAAAAGTCTTTCAGGTCAAGTCGCATGTTTGTGCTTGTCCAAGTAGAAGAATACTCCCGGTTGATAAAGAATTGGACTACCTCTTCTTGATTAGTCGGGACACCTTGCAGTAAGTAATGCTTTCCTTTTCCAAGAATTATGTGATTTGCTCCGGACTCGCAAATGTATCTTTCAGATTCATCCAACAAGAGTGAGCCGATACCTTGTTTTCTATATTCTTCTGCAACACAAAGTAAAGAGATTGATGAACCATGAATGAGCGAGAATGCAACAAGTTTTCCTTGAATGTGCTTTTGAATAATGTGCGCTTTTTCCGGTTTCAAGAGGGTGTGAAACAGTTCCTTTGTTACTGGATAGGTTGGGAAACAGGATAGGTATAATTCAAATATTTCTTGATACATGTTCTTCCTCCTTTATTTGCCTTTGTGCGGTAGGTGCAGAAAACGTCTTGTGATATACTGATTATCGGAGGCGCCTTCCGTGACTATATTGTACCATGTCAATCAAATGTAATCAAACAACCTGTTCTAGAACTTTTTCTACTGTTAGTTGTGACGGTTGAAAAAAGCACGCCGAGAGCACTTTAGTTGCTCTCGGCATTTTCGTATTCATTCTAAATCTGCTTTATCGCAGGCACACCAATTCCGCCCCCCTGTATATTTTTTACCACACAAAGGGCATCAGGCGGTATTTGACCCGCTTTTTGTATTCGGCATAGCCGGGAAGTCCCTCCGTGAGCACTGCCTCCTCGTTTCGGATGCGGAGGACAAGGAGGGCGATATAGGGCGCAAAGCAGAGAAGGCTCCACCAGGAGCCGAGCACCACGGGGATGGACAAAAAGAGCCAGAGGGTGACGGCATACATGGGATGGCGCACGATGCCGTACAGCCCGGTATCCACCACCCGCTGCCCCTGCTGCACCTCGACGGTGCGGGAGAGATAGGCATTCTCCCGCATGACCTCGGCATAGAGGGCGTAGGAGATGAGCAGCACAGCCGCCGCGAGGATGACCGCCCAGCGGGGGACAGATGACCAGGCGAAACGGTGGTCAAGCCCCGCGACAACAAAACCGGCAATGAAAAGCAGGGCAGAAAGGGCAAGAACGCCCTTTTGCGCGCCCTCCTTTTCCTTTGCGTTCAGCCGTTTTTCCAAAAGCGCGGGAGATTTTACCAAAAGCACGGCGCCGAGAATGAGCATCGGCACAAAAAGCAGCCCGATCAGGCGCCAGCCGCCGGGATAGGCCAGAGTTCCGGCGGGCAGAAAGAGCACCGCCGCCACCAGCAGAAGCCCTGCGGTGAACTTTGTAACGGCGCGCAGAAAAAGCTTCATATCAAACACTCCTTATCCCGAATTATGCCCCGCCGGCGGTGGATTTTTTCTCTTTTCCGTCCCGAAGCAGCGCCCGCAGGGTCGCCGCATCCCGGGCGGCGAGGGCATCCCTATACTCCGTGAGGTGGCCGATGAGCACATCCACCTCGTGGGTGAGAAAATCGGCATCGTCAAGGAAAAGCTCCGTCCACATATCCTCGTCCAGCCGAGCCACGCGGGTCATATCCCGGAAGCTGCCGGCGGAAAAGCCCCGGCGGCGCTGAGCCTCGGGCGATTTGACATAGGCCGAGGAGGTGATATGCGCCAACTGCGAGGT
Source organism: Clostridia bacterium (assembly GCA_017533425.1). GTDB lineage: Bacteria > Bacillota > Clostridia > Oscillospirales > QAMX01 > RGIG1911. The sequence continues at coordinate 3,205 of JAFXIE010000076.1, forward strand.
GTAGGCGATGATGCGGTCATGCTCCTCGGGGGTAGAAAAGGTAACGGTTCCAAATCCGATATCGAGGAAAAATGCCTTCATGCGCTCCAGCAGCCCCGCGCCGTGGCTTTCATCGGGGGTGAGGATCATGGAGGCGCCGTCAAAGAGGGCGGCATCGGCATTGACAAAGCCGCCGCGCTCCTTGCCCGCCATGGGATGACCGCCGAGATAGGTAAAGCCGTGGGCGGCGGCGAGGGGCGCCAGGGCGGCCACCGGCCGGCGCTTGACGCCGCAAAGATCGATAAGCACAGCATCCTTTGCGATCTTATCTGCGTGCTGCTCCGTCCAGGCGATGGCCGCGCCGGGGCGCAGTGCCAGCAGCACCGTATCGCAGGCGCGCAGCTTCTCCTCCGTCAGCTCGCCGTCGATGGCGCCGCACATGCGCGCCATCATGAGGGTTTCGCGGTCGAGATCGGCGCCATAGACCTCGTGGGAGGTCTTGGCCTTGATGCTTTTGGCCATGGAGCCGCCGATGAGACCCAGGCCGACAATGGCGATGCGCATAGATTTATCCCTCCTGACTCTGCATAAAGCTGTGCAGACCGATGAGCTTGCCCGCAAGCCCGGCAAAGGCCTCCGGCCGCAGGGACTGGCTGCCGTCGCAGAGGGCATGGGCGGGATCGTTGTGCACCTCGATGATGAGGCCGTCCGCGCCGCCGGCCACAGAGGCCGCCGCCAGGGCAGGCACCAGCGCCGATTTTCCGGCGGCATGGCTGGGATCCATGATGACCGGCAGATGGGTGAGTTTTTTCAGCACGGGAATGGCGCTGATATCCAGGGCATTGCGGGTGTAGGTCTCAAAGGTTCGGATTCCGCGCTCGCAGAGAATGACATTCCGGTTTCCGCCGGACATCACATATTCCGCGCTCATCAGCCACTCCTCATAGGTGGCGGACATGCCGCGCTTGATCATAACCGGCTTTTCCTGCCGTCCCAGCTCCCGCAGGAGGTTGAAATTCTGCATATTGCGCGCCCCCACCTGGATAACATCCACATCCCCAAAGAGGGGCAGCTGGGCAAGATCCATCAGCTCGGTGACGATGGGCAGACCCGTTTCCCGCTTGGCAAGGGAGAGCAGGCGCAAGCCCTCCTCGCCGAGACCCTGGAAGGCATAGGGAGAGGTGCGGGGCTTGAAGGCGCCGCCCCGCAGCATGGTGGCTCCCGCCGCCTTGACCGCCCGTGCCACCGTGAGGATCTGCTCCTCCGTCTCCACCGAGCAGGGGCCTGCCATCAGGGTCAGGGTGCCGCCGCCGATCTGCGTATTGCCCACGGGGATGACGGTGTCCTCAGGATGGAACTTGCGGTTTGCATCCTTATAGGGCTCCTGAACGCGCTTGACCTCCTCCACGATGTCCAGCGCGGAGATGATATCCATATCCAGCGCGGAGGTATCGCCCACCAGGCCGAGAATGCGGTGAGATGTGCCTTCGCTTTCGTGGATGGTGATATTTTTGTCCCGCAGCCAGTCGATCAGGCTCTGCAGCTGTTTTTCGTTGGGATTTTCCTTGAGTATAACGATCATTTTTTGTGCTCCTCCGTAAAAATAAAAATCCGCAGCCACATCCGGCTGCGGAAAACAAATTCAGATCCCGGGGCTATTCCCCATCACACCATCTGATTTGCCGCACCGGAAGAAGCCTTGCCGTAATAATAGGCAAAGCGGTAGGCATATCCGGAATAGCAAAAACGGGTCATGAGAAAATACCTCTTGTTCGGTCTGGTATTAGCATAGCACAAATCGCAGAAAAAGAAAAGGGGGCATGCGCAGATTTTCCATATTTTTTCTCGGAGGATGGGGCAGATTCCGCCCTTCTTGTGTTCTTCGTCCATATGTGCTATAATTCTCGCAACACATCTGTTTTGGAGGCGTTTTATGCAAAATAAGTTACCCCCCCCCGCATTTTCAATTCATTGATACCGTAAAAGGACTTGCTATTCTCTCCGTTCTCTTTATCCACGCACTCTCCCCGGCTCTCTCCGGGCTTCCCATAGGTTCCGGCAATTGGTATACTGCGCTGTTCCTTCGCAGCCTTTCCGCCGCAGCGGTACCCCTCTTTTTTATGTGTTCCGGCGTACTGTTTCTGCGTCCGGACAAGTCTGTATCTCTCCGGGCGGTGTGGGGAAAATATATTCCTAAGATTCTTCTGTGCCTTGGGGTTTGGGCCGTGCTCTATGAGGGCTTTGATCTCCTTCGTCGCGCATACTCCGGCGGTGTTGGCTGGATAGATGTCACCGCAGCCGCAAAGCGCCTCCTCACCTTTAACACCCATTTTCATCTCTATTATCTTTACATAGTTCTGCTGGTATACGCTCTGGTGCCGCTGCTGCGGGATCTGTTGGCCGTCCTTTCCCCCCGGCGGATGGGTTATCTGCTGGCTCTATGGGCAACTGTCGGGCTGGTTTTTCCCTTTCTGCGACAGTTTTATCCATTTACGCAGCTCACAGGCATCCCTCTGCAGTACCCCCTCAACATGACCTGGTCGGCAGCGGGCTACTGCATTCTCGGTCATGTGCTGGCCACTCATCCCCTGCGGCGGCACTGGGCTCTGCTGCTTTCGGGAACGGGTTTTGTCTGCATATTTTGCGGAACGGCATGGCTCTCCCTCTCCCGGGGCGCTCTCAGCGGTGTATTTTTCGAGGGCATGACTCCCGCCGTTGCCATGCTTGCTGCCGGCATTTTCTCCCTTTGCTGCAGCCTGACGCCGGGGCGCTCCTTCGCCGCCGTCACGCGATATTTATCTCGCGCCTCCTTCTGCATCTATCTTTCCCACGATTTTTTCAATATAATTCTCCGGCATTTCGGCTTTACCACCGCGGTCATTCATCCAATTCTCTCCGCACCGATGTCGGTTGCGTTGGTGCTCCTGGGCAGCCTCGGGATTCATTTGCTTCTTTCCCATCTGCCCTGGGTAAAGAAATGGCTGATATAGTGCGTCGATGGCGAATTCTTCTGCGATTTGCTGGGGTTCTTCGTCGGCTCTCGGTCGGAACAAAAAAAGAACAGGCCCCATTCGGGACCTGTTCTTATTTTGCGAAAGAGTAACCAAACGGAGCAGAATTCAGGTTTCAACGATTTTCAATGAAATCGCGCAAGCGCGATGAAATCCTCACTCCGTTCGGATGAAATCTGCTGACGCAGATGAAATTAAATCCGTCCCTTTACCCGACGAAGTCGGATTTCATCACGGAGTGATTTCATCCCACTGAGGTGGGATTTATCCCGTCCGATAGGACGGATTTAGTTGAAAAGAACCCGCATTTGTCTACGACAAATGCGGGTTCTTTTCTGGTGCAGGTGACGGGACTTGAACCCACATGAAATCGCTTTCACTAGAACCTGAATCTAGCGCGTCTGCCAATTCCGCCACACCTGCATATCATACCTTTTAATAATATCATTAATCTTTCAAAATGTCAAGGGGATTTTGAATAATAACAAAAAACATAATACGGCTCATTTTGATACAGACAAACGTCCTATCATCAA
>JAFXIE010000077.1 GCA_017533425.1 Clostridia bacterium
CCCAAGGCCGATCCCTCTGCCGTGAAGGTTGATGCCGACAAGGTTCGCGAGTGGATCAAGAACGGCGCCCAGCCCACCGAGACCGTCCGCACCCTTCTGAAGAAGGAAAACATCCTTTAATCTGTAAGTTCGGTGAAGTAATGAAAGAGCTTCTGATTTACATCGTTTCCAACATCGTCGAACACCCCGAGGATGTAGTCGTCACCGAGGAAGCCACCGACGAGGAGCTCACTCTCAAGCTTTCCGTCAACCCCTCCGATGTCGGTAAGGTCATCGGCCGTCAGGGACGGATTGCCCGCGCCATCCGCACCATCGTCAAGTCTGCTTCCGCCGCAGAGAGCCGCAAGGTCTCCGTGGATATCCAGAGCTGACAAACATAACAAAAAAAGACCGCCGGCTGCCCACAGTCGGCGGTTTTTGCACCGAGGTATCAAATCATGACGGAACAATTTTTGGATGCCGGCGACATTGTCACCACCCACGGCGTACGCGGCGAGGTCAAGCTCATCCCCCTCTGCGACGGCGCAGAGTTTCTCAAAGGGCTGAAAACCCTCTACATCGGTGATACACCCTATGCCGTTGAGGCACTCCGCCCCCACAAGGGCGCAGCCCTCATCAAATTCAAGGGCATCGACACGGTGGAGGCCGCCATGGCCCTGCGCGGCAAGCGCGTCCGCTTTGACCGGGGGGATGTCAAGCTCCCCAAAGGGCATGTTTTCCTTGCGGATGTTTACGGCCTGCCGGTCTATGACACCCGCACGGAGCGGGAGCTTGGCCGCCTTGCCGAGATCCTCTTCCTCCCCGCCGGGGAGGTTTGGGTCGTTCGCGGCGATGCCGGCGAGATCATGATCCCCCAGAAGGGCGGCTTCATTGATCCCGTGGATCCCGCCGAAGGCCGTATCACCGTCCACACCATAGAAGGGATGCTGCCCGATGAAGATTGAGATTATGACCCTCTTCCCCGACATGTGCGCCCGGATGTTCTCCGAGAGCATCATCGGCCGGGGCATTGAAAACGGGCTGGTGACCATCCGCAGCCACCAGATCCGCGACTGGACCACCAACAAGCAGTGCCAGGTGGACGATTATCCCTACGGAGGCGGCGGCGGCATGGTCATGCAGGCCGATCCCCTCTTCCGCTGCCACGAGCACATCTGCGCGGAATTCGGCGGCGGGGAGCATATCCACACCATCTTCATGTCCCCCTGCGGCTCCCGCTTTGATCAGGGGCACGCCCGCCGGCTGCTGACAAAAAAGCATATCATCCTCGTCTGCGGCCATTACGAGGGGGTGGATCAGCGCTTCATCGACGAATGCGTGGATGAGGAGATCTCCCTGGGCGATTTCGTGCTCACCGGCGGTGAGATCGCCGCCTGCGCCATTGCCGATGCCATCTGCCGCATGGTTCCCGGCGTGCTGGCCGACTCCTCCTCCTTTGAAAATGAGAGCCACTGGGCGGGTCTTCTCGAATATCCCCAGTACTCCCGCCCGGTCCGGTGGCACGACCGGGAGGTTCCGGAGATCCTGCTCTCCGGCCACCACGCAAATATTGAAAAATGGCGCCGCGAGATGAGCATCGCCCGCACGGCGGAGCGCCGTCCGGATATGCTCGCCGGCGCCGACCTGACCGAGAAGGAGCGGGCAGAGCTCACCGCCCGCGGTATCTTGAAATCCGATAAGGAGTAACATACCATGATCGATAAAAACTGTGCCTACTGCATGGAAGGCGAGCTGGTTGCCAAATTCGGCATCCCCGTCTGCGAGCTGCCCGCCTCCAAGGTCTATCTCTTCCGGGAGCAGAGCCACCGCGGCCGCTGCATTGTGGCCAGCAAGCACCACGTCTCCGAGCTTGTCAACCTCTCCGAGGAGGAGCGCAATGCCTTTTTTGCCGATGTGGATCGGGTGGCCAAGGCGCTGCACGCCGCCTTCAAGCCCAAGAAGGTCAACTACGGCGCCTACGGCGACACCGGCTGCCATCTGCATTTCCATCTCGTGCCGAAGTATGAGGACGACGAGTTCGAATGGGGCTCCACCTTCGCCATGAACCCCGACCGCAAGTATCTCGCCCCGGCGGAATACAGCGCCCTCGTCGCCGCCATCCGCCTGCGGCTGAAATAATCACGGCATCATTATGTAAAGCCCTCCTTGTGTAAAGGAGGGTGGCAGCCGCAGGCCGACGGGAGGATTGTTATATCACGACAATCCCGCAGTCAAAACCGCTGGTTTTGACTGCTCCCTTTACACAAGGGAGCCGCCGCTGCGGCGGGCGCTTATCCACCGGCAGAGCCGGGGATGTCACAATAGAGAAAGTCTCCGATGCATCATGCACCGGAGACTTCTTTTTTCTCTGTATAATACTGCGCCTGGGCGTTCCACAGCTCGTAATACTTGCCGCCCTCGTCGCAAAGCAGCTCCTCGTGGGAGCCCACCTGAACGATCCTTCCCTCGTCAAAGACCACGATCTTGTCGCAGAACCGGCAGGAGGACAGCCGATGGCTGATGTAGATGGCCGTCTTGTCGCCGACGATCTCATCAAACTTTGCATAGATCTCCGCCTCGGCAATGGGATCCAGCGCCGCCGTGGGCTCATCGAGAATGATAAATGGCGCATTTTTGTACAGCGCGCGGGCCAGGGCGATCTTCTGCGCCTCGCCGCCGGAAACGTTGACCCCCTCATCATCGAAATTCTTGTACAGGGGCGTGTCAAGACCCTTGGGCATCTCTGCAAACCGCTCGCCGAAGCCCACCTCCCGCAGGCAGCTCTCCGCCTTTTCCGCATCCCATACGGCGGCGGAAGAAACGTTGTTGCCCAGGGGCAGGGAAAGCAGCTTGTAATCCTGAAAAACCACCGAAAAGAGATCGAGATACTCGCGGTAATCGTATTTGCGGATGTTGAAATCGTTCATGCGGATCTC
>JAFXIE010000078.1 GCA_017533425.1 Clostridia bacterium
AGCTTATAATAAACGGAAAAGAATGTGTCGGCGCTTCCGGCAGCACCATTCTTGAAATCGCCGAGAGAAACGGCATAGACATCCCCACCCTCTGCCATAACGGCAATGTCCGCCACTACGGCGCCTGCGGCATCTGCGTTGTGGAGGCGGAGGGCAGCGGAAAGCTCCTGAGAAGCTGCTCCACCCTTGCCGCCGACGGTATGGTGGTCAATACGGAAAGTCCCCGGGTGGTTCAGGCCCGCAAGATCGCCCTTGAGCTTTTGATGAGCGACCATGACGGCGACTGCCGCGGCCCCTGCAACCTCAACTGCCCCGCCGGCACGGACTGCCAGCTCTATGTGAAGAAGATAGCCGAGGGCAAGTTCAGCGAGGCCGTGGAGGTCATAAAGGAAAAGCTGCCCCTGCCCGCTTCCATCGGCAGAGTCTGCCCCCACCCCTGCGAGACGGCCTGCCGACGCAAGATGGTGGAGGAGCCCATCTCCATTGCCTATCTGAAGGCCTTTGCGGGAGATGCCGACCTCGCCTCCGAAACTCCCTATAAAGCCGAGCCTGCCGCCGAAAGCGGCAAAAAGGTGGCCGTGATAGGCGGCGGCCCCGGCGGACTCACCGCCGCATACTTCCTGCGCCTGAAGGGCCATGCCGTGACGGTGTATGAATCCATGCCCAAGGCCGGCGGCATGCTGCGCTACGGCATCCCCGAATACCGCCTGCCCAAGGCCGTGCTGGATAAGGAGATCGCCGCCATCGCCGGGCTGGGCGTGGAGATAAAAACCGACACCCGCATAGGTAAGGACATCAGCTTTGAGGAGATCAAAGCCGCCAATGACGCCGTAGTCGTTGCCATCGGCGCATGGCGCTCCAGCCCCATCGGCTGCCCCGGCGAGGAACTTCAGGGCCTGTGGAGCGGCATAGACCTGCTCCGGGAAATTGCTCTGGGCAACCGGTCCGATCTCGGTGAGCGCGTCGCCGTGGTTGGCGGTGGCAACACCGCCATGGACGCCTGCCGCAGCGCTGTAAGACTGGGCGCAAAGGAAGTTTCCGTCATCTACCGCCGCACCCTTGAGGAGATGCCCGCCGAAAAGCTGGAGATCGAGGAGGCCATGGAAGAGGGCGTCACTTTCCGCTTCCTGCGCAATCCCGCTGAAATTATCGGTGAGGACGGCAGGGTGAAGGCCGTGAAGCTTCAGGTTATGGAGCTGGGTGAGCCCGACGCCTCCGGACGCCGCAGTCCCCTTGTTGTGGAGGGTGAGTTTGAGATTCTGCCCGTGGACAGCGTGGTGGCCGCCATCGGTCAGAAGGTGTCCCCCGCAGGCTTTGAAGCTCTGGAGCTGAACCGCCGCGGCATAATCGCCGCCGATGAGAAGAGCTTCCGCACTTCCGTACCCGGTGTGTTCGCCGTGGGCGACGCCACCAACAAGGGCGCCGACATTGCTATTGCCGCCATCGGAGAGGCCAACAAGGCCGCCGAGGTGGTGGACGCATATCTCCGGGGTGAGGAGATATCCTACCGCAGACCCTACTACTCCGAGCGGGAAGTCACCCCCGAGATGCTCTCCGACCGGGAGAAAAAGGCAAGGGCAAAAATGCCCCACCGCGCCCCCGATGAGCGCATCGGGGATTTCAGCGAGATGAACTATGGCTTCACCGCCGAGCAGGCCGTTGCCGAGGCAAAGCGCTGCCTTGAATGCGGCTGCCATGATTACTATGAGTGTTCCCTCATCCGCCACGCAAACCGCTATGAGATCCACCCTGAGCGCTTCGAGGGTGTCAAGCGCATGAGCGACAGCGAGACGAAGCTGACTGTTATCGAGCGCAATAACGGCAAGTGCATCCTTTGCGGACTGTGCGTGCGCATCTGCGAGGAG
>JAFXIE010000079.1 GCA_017533425.1 Clostridia bacterium
GCTCATCTGCGAGCCCGGCGTCGGCAAGACTGCCGTGGCCGAGGGGCTTGCCCAGGCCATTGCCGCCGGAGATGTTCCCGAGACCCTGCGGGGCAAGCGGCTGCTCGCCCTGGATCTCTCCTCCGTCATCGCCGGCACCAAATACCGCGGCGAATTTGAGGAGCGGCTGAAGGAGATCATCAGCGAATCGGCCGCAGACGGTACCACCATCCTCTTCATTGATGAGATACACACTCTGGTGGGTGCCGGCGGCGCCGAGGGCGCCATCGACGCGGGCAACATTTTGAAGCCCGCCCTGGCCAGGGGCGAGGTGCAGGTCATCGGCGCCACCACACGGGGTGAATACCGCAAATATTTTGAAAAGGACGCCGCCCTGGAGCGCCGCTTCCAGCCCGTCAATGTCGGCGAGCCCACCGGCGAGGAAAGTGTCCTCATCCTGCAGGGTCTGCGGGACAAATACGAATCCCATCACAAGGTGCGCATCACCGACGAGGCCATCCGCGCCGCCGTGCTGCTCTCCTCCCGCTATATCACCGACCGCTACTTGCCCGACAAGGCCATTGACCTCATCGACGAGGCCGCATCCCGGGCGCGCATCTCCCGCATGACGGCACCGCCCGATCTGAAGGCGCTGGAGGAAGAGGCCGAAAAGCTTGCAAAGGACAAGGAGGAGGCCGTCCGCGCCCAGGATTTTGAGCGCGCCGCCAGCCTCCGCGATGAGGAAAAAGCCCTGCGGGAGCGCATTGAAACCCAGCGCTCCGCCTGGAAGGTGGGCGAGGACGGCAAGGAGCTTTCCATCGGCGAGGGCGAAATTGCCGAGATCGTCGCCGCATGGACGGGCATTCCCGTCCGCCGCATCACCGAGAAGGAGGCCGACCGCCTGCTGCGCATGGAGGAGGAGCTGCACCGCCGCGTCATCGGTCAGGATGCCGCCGTATCCTCCGTCAGCCGCGCCATCCGCCGCGGCCGCGCCGGGCTGAAGGATCCGAATCGTCCCTCCGGCTCCTTTATCTTCCTCGGCCCCACCGGCGTGGGCAAAACCGAGCTGTGCCGCGCCCTGGCAGAAAGCCTCTTCGGGGACGAAAACGCCATGATCCGCATCGATATGTCGGAATATATGGAAAAATTCTCCGTTTCCCGCCTCATCGGCTCGCCCCCCGGCTATGTCGGCTACGAGGAAGGCGGTCAGCTGACCGAAAAAATCCGCACCAAGCCCTATTCCGTCGTTCTCTTCGACGAGATCGAAAAAGCCCACCCGGACGTTTTCAACCTGCTGCTGCAGATTCTGGAAGACGGCGTTCTGACCGACGGCCAGGGGCGTCGGGTAAGCTTCAAAAATGCCATTCTCATCATGACCTCCAACGTCGGCGCCCGGCGCATCACCGAAAAGACCACCCGCCTGGGCTTCGGCGCCGAGGAAAAGGACGAAAGCGCCGCCGGCATCCGCGAGGCCGTCATGGGCGAGCTGAAGAACACCTTCCGCCCGGAATTTTTGAACCGCATCGACGATATCATCGTCTTTGACCGTCTGAGCGACGAAAACATTGCCGAAATTGCCGGCAAGATGCTGCGCGCCGTGGCTCGCCGCACGGAGGAGCTTTCCATCTCCCTGGTTTGGGACCGCGAGGTGGAGCTTGTGCTGGCCCGCGAAGGCTTTGACGCCGTTTACGGCGCACGCCCCCTGCGCCGCGCCATCCAGGCCCGCGTGGAGGATGCCGTATCCGAGCTTTTGCTCTCCGGGGCAAAAAAGAGCGGCGACACCATCACCCTCAAGGCCGTGGACGGAAAGATCGAGCTGGAATAATCCCCAAAAAACAATCACAAAGCCGGTACGGAGCGCCCTCCGTACCGGCTTATTCTGTTCCGATTTACTTAAAGCTCTGCCTTTGCCACGCGCACACAGGTGGACATTCCGTAGGGATATCCCGTAGCGTTAAAGGAAAGAGTGTCTCCATGCTGCACAAAATCCAGCTTTTCACCGTTGTCCATCCATTTCATTCCCTTCACGCTGTCGGGAACGCGGTTGAAGGACATAAAGCCGGTGTATTTGCCATCCTTGGTGACATTGACATTGCCCAGCCGTCCGAGATCGTGGATAAAGAGATACAGGCAGCCATCCCCCCGCAGAATGAAGTTTTTGGGGTTCTGCGCCGTTGCGCCGTAGGGCTTTCCGCCGTAGATGGCCTCGCCGTAGAGCTTCATCCACTTGCCGAGAGTGCCCATCAGCGCCCGCTGCATGGGATCCACGCCGCCCTGAGCCGTCGGGCCGATATTGAGCAGATAGTTTGCACCGACCTTGCGGCAGGCGCAAAGGTTTTCGATGACCGACTGGGGAGACTTATAGTTGAAATCCAGCTCTCCGATGCCCCAGTGGTCGTTGAGGGTGTGGCACATCTCGGCGGCGATGTATTTTGCCATGCCCTCCCGCTTCATGGGCGTCGGCCGTCCCTGCTCAAAGGTGACGGAATCGATCTCGGGATTTCCCACCGCGCCCAGGGCGCCGAGGCCGGTGTTATTGACGATGATGGCATCGGGCTGGTGCTTGCGGATGGTGGCATAGAGGGCATCCTCCTTCCAATCCGCCCCGGGCTTGGACCAGTTGCCGTCAAACCACAGGCCGCCGATCTTGCCGTAATTTGTGCAGAGGATTTCCACACTCCTGCGAAGATATTCAAGATAGGCGTCAAAATCGCGCTCAAAATCCTCGTTGTACCAGTCGAGGGTGGTGTGGTAGAAGAAGGGGGTGATGCCGTGCCGTCTGCAGGCATCCACAAATTCGCGGATGAGATCCCGCCCGGCGGCGCTGTGCGGCGCGTCAAAATCCGAGAGCCCGCAGGTATCGTAAAGGGAGAAGCCCTCGTGATGGCGGGTGGTGAGGGTGATGTATTTGCAGCCCGCCTCCTTTGCGGTCAGAACAAAGGCATCCGCATCAAAATCCTCGGCGGTGAAGGTCTCTGCGAGCTTTTTATACTCCTTCATATCCCTTTTGTGGATGTTGAAGGTCCACTCGCCCATGCCCAGCTGGGAATAGAGCCCCCAGTGGGCAAACATGCCAAGTCCCAACTTTTCAAATTCCGCAATGCGGGGAAGGGGAGTCGGTACAGCCATACGTTTTTTCTCCTTATCCGGATGTGTTGCCCCCATCATAGCACATTTTCTCTCCCGACACAAGAGTTGCGTCCCCAACTGCCCGAAAAAGAGGAAAGCCCTGCAAAAAACCTCCCTCTGACGAGGGAGGTGGATTCGCCGCAAGGCGAAGACGGAGGGAGAGAGGCGAGAAGAGATTATTTCTCTTCCGCGGGAAACCTGTAGGGACAGGCGTCCCCGACTGTCCAAAAGCCCGCTTTTGCCGGAATATCGATGTACGGTTAACAGGAAGGAATCGTTCGTACCTTTCTTACGGAAGAAAGGTACCCCAAAGACCGCCAAAAGGAGGTGGGCTTACGCCCCCTCCCTTGGAACCCACCCCCGGACGGTTATATCGGCCAATCTCTGCTTCTTGACTCTGGCGCTATGGTACTTGACGGATGGGGCATTCGCCGGGGTACGGCAGTGCCTGTGCAGATACCACGCAACGGCATATGCGCAAAATCGTTCTCTCATAGTAGGGACAGGCGTCCCCGACTGTCCGCAAAAGAGGAAGGCCTTGCAAAAACGGCAGATTGTCAAGCAAGTGCAACACATTCAGCCCAAACTTCTGCTGGTGTTTTCCAGCCAAGACATTTCCTGGGAC
>JAFXIE010000080.1 GCA_017533425.1 Clostridia bacterium
ATCCTCAGCGGTGAGCTCCACGTCCTGAGTGACGCCCTTGGCTTCCTTCATCTCGTCGATGAGCTGCTCGAAATACTTCTTGCCGACTTCCATAACGACGTCGGAATACATCTGGATAAAGCGGCGATAGCAGTCATAGGCCCAGCGTGCGTTGCCGGACTTCTCTGCCATAACCTCAACGACCTCTTCGTTCAGGCCCAGGTTCAGGATGGTGTCCATCATGCCGGGCATGGAAGCGCGGGCGCCGGAACGGACGGAGACCAGCAGAGGATTCTCCAGATCGCCGAACTTCTTGCCGGTGATCTCTTCCATCTTGGTAACGTACTCCATGATCTCGGCGCAGATATCGTCGTTGATCTTCTGGCCATCCTCATAATACTGAGTGCAGGCCTCGGTGGAGATGGTGAAGCCCTGGGGGACGGGCAGGCCGATGTGGGTCATCTCTGCAAGGTTAGCGCCCTTGCCACCGAGGAGCTCGCGCATGGAAGCGTTGCCTTCGGTGAAGAGATAACAATACTTTTTGCTCATTGTTTTCATTCCTCCATTTTTTAGTAACTGCCACGCTGGGCAGGAAACTTGCCGGGTAAACGTTTTAATTTTTTTAAACGTTTGAATTAGCGCTAATATTATAATTTGAAACAAAATAAATTACAATACCCAATTACCATAATCCTGCAATATTTTTGGAACAAAGGTGCAATTTCCCCGGAAAAGCCATCCAGAGCACAAAACTCCTCTCCTTCCGGAGATGCTGCGGATTGCGGATCTTCCCGGGAATCCCGGGATATGTGAACAGAATCCACTTTTCTTTTTATTTCTGCTGTGCTATACTTTATCTGTTAAGCATATTTCAGGAAGGAGCGCTGCCATGTCCGCCATGCATATCCCCGGTCAGAGCCGGGCAGAGGAAGCCCTGCGCACCGCGGCGGCGCGAAACGCCCTTTCCCATGCCTGCCTTATCACCGGCGGAGAAGACCGCCTCGCCGCCGCCCGCTTCGCTGCGGCTGCTTATCAGTGCAGCGCCGGAGAGGGCCGTCCCTGCGGGGTGTGCTCCGCCTGCCGCAAGGTGATGCAGAGCATCCATCCCGACGTCATCACCGTGCAGGACCCGGATCACAAAAATATTGCCGTGGACATCATCCGCGCCATCCGTGCCGACGCCTATGTCCGACCCAACGAGGGAAAGCGAAAGGTCTATATTTTCCCGGATTGCTCCATCCTGCCTGAACAGGGGCAGAACGTTTTGCTCAAGATCGTGGAGGAGGGGCCGCCCTACGCCGCCTTCCTTTTCTGCGCCGAAGCGCCCTCTGAGCTGCTGCAGACCCTGCGCTCCCGGTGCGTGGAGATCAGGCTGCACTCGGAGGAAGCGCAGCGCCACGTCCTGCCGGAGGAAACGGAAAGCCTCTGCCGCGCCATCGCCTCCCGCCGACGGGACAAGCTGGTGGCTGTGACGGTGCGCCTTGAAAAGCGCCGCATCTCCCGCGAGGAGCTTGCCGCCGCGCTGGAAGGCGCCCGGGAGGTGTTCACCGGGGCGCTGCTGCTCCATTATGGCGCCGGAAAGAACGGAGAACACAAAGAAATTGCAGGCAATATTGCGAAAAACTTGACAAAAGTGCAAATTATGCGCACAATAGAACTGTTGCAGAAGTATCATGGCGAGTGCGGCTACAATGTGGGTACAGGCCACATTCTGGGCGCCCTTGCCGCAGAATTGGAGGGTATCCTTTGATAGAAGTCATCAGCGTCCGCTTTCGCGGCGGATGTAAAAATTATTATTTCGACCCCAAGGGTCTGCAGGTGAAAATGGGCGAGCAGGTCATCGTGGAAACCGCTCAGGGCGCTGAGTTCGCCACCTGCACCGAGGGCAACCACGAGGTGGAGGAATCCGCCATCGTCAAGCCTCTTTGCGCCGTTTTGCGCATGGCAACGGACAATGACCGCCGCGTGGTGGAATACAACCGCAAGCGGGAAAGCGAGGCCTTCGACATCTGCGAGAAGAAGATCGCGGATCACGGCCTTGAGATGAAGCTGGTCAACGTTTCCATCGGCTTTGACGGCAACAAGATCATTTTCTACTTCACGGCAGACGGCCGTGTGGATTTCCGCGAGCTGGTGCGGGATCTGGCATCTGTATTCCGCGCCCGCATCGAGCTGCGCCAGATCGGCGTGCGGGACGAGGCCAAAATGATCGGCGG
>JAFXIE010000081.1 GCA_017533425.1 Clostridia bacterium
AAGGGCGGCAAGGTCGAGGCCATGGGCTTTGAGATCGGTCCGGAGATGATGAGCATGATGGGCGGTTTTACCGTTCTGCGGCTCTTCACCCTGATGGGCGGCATGATGAACATGGAGTTCACCAAGGAACAGCTTCTGGATCTTAACAAGAAGCTCACCCGTATCAGAGCGCCCAAGAAGTAAATTATTCCTTAAAATTCGGGGCAGAGGGATTTCCTCTGCCCTGATTTTTTGCTATAATATGCGTAGAGAGGAGGGATACGCCGGTATGCTCAAAGAAATCTGCGACAAGCTGACCGAATGGTATCGACAAAATGCCCGGGATCTGCCCTGGCGCCACACCGATGACCCCTACGCCATCTGGATATCCGAGGTCATGCTGCAGCAGACCCGCGCTGCCGCCGTTATCCCGTATTTCGCCCGCTTTTTAGCCGCTCTGCCCGATGTGCAGAGCCTTGCAGAGGTGCCGGAGCCAGAGCTTATGAAGCTCTGGGAGGGGCTCGGTTACTATTCCAGAGCCCGCAATCTGCAGAAGGCCGCACGGGAGATTATGGCGCGGTTTGACGGACGGCTTCCCCGGACGCGGGAGGAGCTGCGCACCCTTCCGGGCTTTGGCCCCTATACCTCTGCCTCTGTTTCTGCCTTTGCCTTTTCCTACCCGGCTGTTCCGGTGGACGGAAACGTGCTGCGGCTCTATGCCCGACTCTTTGGAATTGCGGGGGATATTCGTTCGGAGGCAGTAAAGGGCGAGATCCGAGAGCTTGCGGAAGCCGATTTGTGCGGAGATCCCGCCCTTTTTGGCCAGTTGCTCATCGAGCTTGGCGCCACGGTATGCACGCCAAATAATCCCCGGTGCGATGCCTGCCCGGCGGCGTCGGTCTGCACCGCCCGTGCCCTCGGACTTGTGGATCGGCTTCCTGTGCGTACAAAGCTCAAAGAGCGAAAGGTGGAGGAGAGGTGCCTGTTGGTGATCCGTACACCGGAAGGATATGCCATCCGGCAGCGTCCGAACCGGGGGCTTCTTGCGGGACTGTATGAATTTCCATCCCGGGAATGCGCAGCCTCGGAGGAGGCAGCGGCAGCCTTTGCGCAAGAACTTGGGTTTGGTAAGCTCTCCTTTCGCCCCTTCTGCGAGTGGCGGCACATATTTACCCATCTTGAGTGGTATATGTTTGCTTTTATAGCCGATGCGGTGACCCTTCCGCCGGAATTTATCCCCGCAAAAGCTGATGAATTGCAGGAAAAATACGCCGTGCCTTCAGCCTTTTCGGCGGTGCTGCAAAGAATCTGCGCCATTTGACAATATACCTTAAAAAGAGTATAATAACAGGATAGAAATTCTAATTTTGAGAGGATACCATTCCTATGATGGAGTTTAATTTTTCTGACCGTATGAACGCCCTGCAACCCTCGGCCATCCGTGAGATCCTGAAGGCCACCGCAGGCAAGGATGTGATCGCTTTTTCTGCCGGAAATCCCTCGCCGGAATCCTTCCCCGCGGAGGAGATGGCGAAAATTGCGGCGGAGATTTTCTCCGATAACTATGCCGCGGCACTCCAGTACGGCATTACCGAAGGCCTCCCCGCCCTGCGGGAGCAGACCTTTGCCCGCCTGAAGGAAAAATTCAGCATTGGCCGCGATTTTGACAATCTCATTATCACCTCCGGCGGTCAGCAGGCCATCGAGCTCTCCACCAAGGTTCTTGTCAACGAAGGCGACACTGTCATCTGCGAGGATCCCTCTTTTATCGGCGCCCTCAATGCCATCCGTTCCTACAAGCCCAATCTTGTGGGCGTTCCCATGGATGAAGAGGGCATCGATGTCGCACGGGTGGAGGAGATCCTGAAGACCGATGATAAGGTCAAGCTCATCTATGTCATTCCCACCTTCCAGAATCCCTCCGGCGGCGTTATGAGCCTTGCCCGCCGCAAGGCGCTGCTGGAGCTTGCCGTGCGCTACAATGTCATGATCCTGGAGGATAACCCCTATTACGAGCTTCGCTTCTCCGGCGAGCACATTCCCACCATCAAGAGCATGGATGAGACCGGCCATGTCATCTATGCCGGCTCCTATTCCAAGATCATCTCCCCGGGTATGCGCATTGGCTTCTGCGTTGCGCCGGAGAATCTCATTCAGAAAATCGTTGTGGCAAAGCAGGTCTCCGATGTTCACACCAATCAGTTCTTTATGATGCTCGTTTCCGAGTATCTGCGCCGCTGCGATATCGATGCCCATATTCGCGGAATTTGCGAGCTCTACGGCCATAAAGCCGAGCTGATGTATTCCGAGCTCTTAAAGCACAACAAGGGCTATTTCGAGGTTAAAAAGCCCGAAGGCGGCCTCTTTATGTGGCTGAAGATGCCGAAGGGCAACGGCGCGGAGCTGGCAAAGCTTGCGGCTGCCCGCGGGGTTGCCGTTGTGCCCGGCTCGGCCTTCCTTGCCGATGAAAGCGCCGTGTCTCCCTGCATCCGTCTCAATTACAGCCTGCCCTCCGATGAGGACATCGTCCGCGGCATTGCCATCCTCTGTGAGGTTGCGGCGCAGTATCTCTCCGATAAGTGAGGTAGATTTGACTTATGGAAAATACACCCATTGCACCCAAAAAACGCATTTTCAGCGCCATTAAGCCCACCGGCGACGCCACCCTCGGCTCCTATCTCGGCGCCATCAAGAACTGGGTCAGCCTGCGGGATGAATATGATTGCCTCTACTGCATCGCCGATCTGCATGCGCTGACCGTGCGCAATGATCCTGCCACTCTGCGCCGCCGGGTGCTGGAGCAGCTGGCCATCTATGTAGCGGCGGGTCTTGACCCGGAGAAATGCGTTCTCTATGTGCAGAGCCATGTTCCCGCCCATGCGGAGCTCGGCTGGATTCTTGATTGCTACACCATGTTCGGCGAGCTTTCCCGCATGACGCAGTTTAAGGATAAATCCCGCAAAAATGCGGATAATGTCAATGCCGGTCTCTTTACCTATCCCACCCTCATGGCTGCGGATATCCTGCTTTATCAGGCCGATCTCGTGCCTGTCGGCGAGGATCAGACCCAGCATGTGGAGATCTGTCGTGATATCGCAAACCGCTTCAATGGCGCCTATGGCGACACCTTCACCATGCCGGAGGCCTTTGTGCCGAAGTTTGGCGCCCGCGTGATGAGCCTTTCCAATCCCACCAGCAAGATGTCCAAGTCGGAGGAGGATGCCAACGGCTGTGTGCTCGTCATGGATTCTCCCGAGGAGATCATGCGCAAGTTCAAGCGTGCCGTCACCGATTCTGATACCGTTGCAAGCCCCGTCTATTATGATAAGGAGAATAAGCCCGGCGTCGCAAACCTTCTCAGCATCTACTGTGCTGCCACCGGCTGCACCATGGAGAGCGCTGTGGCGGAATTTGAGGGTAAGGGCTACGGCGCCTTCAAGCCTCGCGTCGGTGAGGCTGTGGTGGAGATGCTGCGGCCTGTTCGCGAGAAGGCAAATGAGCTCTTGAAGGATAAGGATGCCCTGGTGTCCATCTATACCGACGGCGCTGCCAAGGCAGCATACCTTGCAGAGAAGACCATGCGCAAGGTTCGCCGCAAGGTTGGGCTGACCGAGCGTCCCCGTTATTGAGGAAATCGACAGCTATGATTATCACCGTACCGATGATCGCATCCTTTGCGATTGCGATGCTTCTGACCCTGGCGGCTACCCCCATCGTCAAGCGGCTTGCGCTGCGCTTTGGGGTCGTATCAGAGGAAAATGATGCCCGCCGGATGCATCATCATGCCATTCCGCGTATGGGAGGTCTGGGCATCTTCTTTGGCTTTGTTGTTACACTGATGGTCTTCTATGCAAACCGAATGACTGTTGAACTTTGGGGTGTGCTGCTCGGTGCTTTTGTGCTCATTGTGCTGGGTGTTTTTGACGATAAGTATGCGCTTAATCCCTGGATCAAGCTGGCTGTGCAGTTTGTAGCCGCTCTCATTCCAACCCTGTTTGGCGTTCAATTTGACCGCATTATGAACATTTTCGGCGGCAGCAATGCATATATCGATTTTGGTTGGCTGGCCTATCCCATTACGGTGGTGTGGATCATGGGTCTGATCAATGCCGTGAACTGGATCGACGGTCTGGATGGCCTTGCAGCCGGAATCTCCTGCATTTCCGCCCTGTCGATGTTCCTGGTTTCCCTTATCATCGGCGATCCGCTGGTCGCCGGGGTGCTCATCATCCTTGCCGGCTCCTGCATGGGCTTCCTGCCCTATAATATGAACCCCGCAAAGATTTTTATGGGCGATACCGGATCCATGTTCCTTGGGTATATGCTGGCGGTCATGTCCATTTTAGGCATGTTCAAGTTCTATGCCATCGTCAGCTTTGCCGTTCCCTTCCTGGTGGTGGGGCTTCCGCTCTTTGATTCGGTATTTACCATTGTCCGCCGCCTTTTTAACGGCAAAAGCCCCTTCTATGCCGACCGCGGGCACATTCATCACCGGCTCATCGATCTCGGACTGAACACCAAGCAGGCCGTCATGATCCTCTACATGGTCAGCGGCGCCCTGGGTGTTACGGCAGTGGTGCTGACAAGCAGCGGTGAATTCCGCGCCATGCTCTTTATCGGCATTCTGATCCTGGCGGTGGTGGCAGCAGCGGTCATCCGTGTGCTTTCGCCGCATATGCACGCGCACGATCAGCACAACGACAGCAAGGAAGATAAATAATCCTGAAAGGAGGGCTCTATCGTGAAGGATGAAAAGGTTTCTGTCAAATCTCTCGTTGTTTTCGCGGTGCTTGCCTTCCTTTTGGTTTTGGTGGGCATCTTTGTGATCATCGGCCCGAAGGCAAATGATGACAGGTACTTAATCGAAATCCCGGTCAAAGCCCCTTTGAGCAATTCCGGCAATTCCGGTACCGCTTTTTTTGGAAAACCCTTGTCCAATGCCGAGGCTCTGCAGCCTGATGCGGCTGTGGGCAGGGTGCTTGACGCGATTCCTGTAGGCAATTCCTGCCATATGACAGCAGATTATATTCGCGGCAATTCCGCCTCTGTGGTCACCGTCTACTATAAAGACGGAATTTACAAAATCGTTCAGACTGGCGCTTCGCAGGACTCACACATTTTGATCCGTCCGGATGCCTATTACACCTGGAAATCCGGTGATGCCAGGGCGCAGCGACATAAGAGCGAAGATCCCTTTGCCGATGCGGGCTTTGGCTTTTTGGATCTTGAAAAGGTCAAAAATAGGGAAGACCTGGGGAAGTACTCCGGCACCTTTGAGGTTTCCTTTGCCAGCGTCGCCCTGAGCTTCCGCGAGAGCGGTGCAATGAAGAATTATGTCATTTCAACCGAGAGCGGCTGCGTTTACCATTATTTGGAGTACCGCTCCGGCAGCCAAAATCAGACATATTTCTCCATTCGCTCCCGCATATTGGGCGAAGTATCCGATGCAAACTTCAAGCTCCCGGAAGAGCTCTAAACTGTAAACAGTAAAAAGCCGATACGGATCATTCATCCGTATCGGCTTTTGTTATGCCTGTAATTTGTGCTTACTCAGCCATCTCGGCAAGGGCATCCTTGCGGGAGAGGTTGATGCGGCCCTTCTCATCGATATCGGTAACCTTGACCCAGGTCATATCGCCGATATTGAGGATGTCCTCCACCTTCTCGACGCGATAATCGGCGAGCTTGGAGATGTGGACGAGGCCTTCCTTGCCGGGAGCGATCTCAACAAAGGCGCCGAAGGGAAGCATGCGGGTCACGCGGCCGTAGAACTTGTCACCGGGCTCGGGATCCTTGACAATGGCATCGATGAGGGTGACGGCCATATCGCAGGCAGCCTTATCGATGGCGGAGATAAAGATGCGTCCATCGTCCTCGATGTCGATCTTGGCGCCGGTGTCGG
>JAFXIE010000082.1 GCA_017533425.1 Clostridia bacterium
ATTGTCCTGCGGACAGTTTATGGGCGAATAGAATATCACTGAAGCCGCAAGGCTTTAATATCACTTTCTTTTGGAAATATCTCGCCACAGGCGAGGTATTTCCAAAAGAAAATATCACGCTGACGATAGTCAGCATATCACTTAACAAACAAAAAGAAAGAGAAGACTCGTTAAAATATACGAATCTTCTCTTTTCTGTTGCTCTGTGGGTTTGGGCTACCGCCCAAGTGCATTTGTGCATACAAATGCGATGCCGGTTCTTAACAGAAACGGGTGTGTTTACAAATTTTCCGATAAGAACAACACTGTTTTCGCTTCGTCTCTTTATCTTTAAGATACCGTCAGGGCGGCGTAGCTTCCGCCGGTGATGCGCAGCAGATCCTCCGGTGCGCATACAAGCTGCAGCCCCCGCTTTCCGCCGGAAAAGGTGATGGTATCAAAGAGCTGCGCCGTCTCCTCCACAAAGGTGGGGAAGGCTTTCTTCATTCCCACAGGGGAGCATGCGCCGCGGATATAGCCCGTTACCTCCGTCAGGCGAGCCAGGGGCAGCATCTGCACCGATTTCTCCCCGGCTGCCCGGGCGGCAGCCTTGAGATCCAGCTCCTCCGCCACGGGAATGACAAAAACCAGGGGGCTTCCGGAGGCGCCCAGGGCAACCAGGGTCTTGAAAACCTGTTCCACCGGCCAGCCGATCATGCCGGCAATATGTACGCCGTCCATAAACTCGGTGCATTCATATCGCAGCGCATCAAAGGCTATGCCCTCGCGCTCCAGAATGCGCATGGCATTGGTTTTTTCTTCCTTCATTTTTCCATACGCTTTCTTCTGCGGCGCTCAAAGGCGCGAAGGATGGCGCAGGCCAGCGAAAGCGCCGCCGAGGCAAAGAAAAAGAAGACCACCGGCGGCCAAAGCACAGGATAGAGCACCTGCGTCAGGCAGACCAGCTCACTTGCGTAAATATAGGCGCTCTCATACAGCCGGATGCCGAGAAGCAGCAGCCCGGACAGCAGAAATCCCGCCACAGAAATATCCCGAAGGGGTTTTAGAACAAGCATACTCAAACCTCGCAGAGAGAATCTTTGCCCATATTATACATTTTTCTTCCGCCCGTGTCAATTTATCCCCATTCGGATTTGAAATATCCGCCGCAGAATGCTATAATACCGATAAGAAAGACACAAATTCCGGAGGTCACCGCTATGCGCTTCTATCAGCATATGCCCC
Organism: Clostridia bacterium; assembly: GCA_017533425.1. Taxonomy (GTDB): domain Bacteria; phylum Bacillota; class Clostridia; order Oscillospirales; family QAMX01; genus RGIG1911. The sequence goes on from JAFXIE010000082.1 coordinate 1,225, forward strand.
ACCCCGAAACCCTTGGCATGGGTTATATCTTCCGCACCGACAGCGGAAAGCTGCTGGTCATCGACGGTGGGCTGGATGCCTACAGCCACGACACCGAGGGAAGCCTCTTTGATGCCCTCTGCCGGCTCTCCGGCTCCCCGCGTCCCCACATCGACGAATGGATCTTCACCCACATTCATTCCGACCACGTGGGCGAATTCTGCCGCATGGCAGAGGATCACAACGGCGAGTTCACCGTCGGCCGGTTCCACTTCAACTTCCCCTCGGAGGCCTTTCTTGCCCGCCATGCCGTGGCAAAGGATCTCAGCTGGTTCCGCCGCTTCCGCAAGGCCTACTGCCTTTACCACCAGGACCCCACCGCCTATGACCGCTACCGCCGGGTGCTGCGGGGCGATCGCTTTACGCTGGATGGCATTGAGGTGGAATTCCTGCGGGTTCCCAACGAAAACATTCTTCCAAACCCCGTCAACAATACCTCCATCGTCTTCCGCCTGAAGGCCGCCGGCCAGCGCTGGCTCTTCCTCGGCGATCTCGGCGTTGAGGGCGGAAACGAGCTCGCCGCCATCTGCGGTGAGGGGCTTTCCTGCGACATCTGCCAGATGGCTCACCACGGGCAAAAGGGCGTCGGCGACAATGTCTATGCCCTGGCTGCCCCCAAAATCTGCATCTTTTCCTCCGCCACCTGGTGCTGGAACAATACTGAGCCTGCGCGCATTCTGCATACGCGCAGCCTGCCCGAGATCCGGGCGGCAAAGCACATCGTTGCCTGCCTCACCGGCAATGCCGAGTGGGAGCTTCCTCTGAACTGCGCAGAAGAAAGGCGGTAAATCATCATGAAGGTGCATCTTCTCTCTCCCCATCCCGGAGTTTTGACCATGGGCTTTGTCTTTGTCACCGACAGCGGCAAGACCCTTGTGATCGACGGCGGCATGGATGATCCCCCCGGCGCCGAAAAAAAATACGCCGGCTACCTCTTCTCCGAGCTGCAGCGCATCACCGGAAAGGGGCGTCCCTATATCGATGCCTGGATCTTCACCCACATTCATTCCGACCATGTGGGAGAATTCTGCCGCATGACAGAGACCCTCAACAGCGAGTTTGGCGTGCGCAATTTCTATTTCCATTTCCCCTCCGAGGAGTTTGCCGAGAAGTATTTCTCCGGCGAGGATCTCTTCTGGTTCCGCCGCTTCCGCAAGGCCTACAACGCCTTTTTCTATGACGATATGGCCTTTGCGCGCCATACCCCCGTGTGCGTCGGTCAACGCATCGAGCTGGACGGCCTTGAGGTAGAATTCCTGCGGGTGCCCAACGAAAACATTCTTCCAAACCCCGTCAACAATACCTCCATCGTCTTCCGCCTGAAGGCCGCCGGCCAGAGCTGGCTTTTCCTCGGTGATCTCGGCATCGAGGGCGGAAATGAGCTTGCCTCCATGTACGGCAAGGGGCTTGCCTGCGATATCTGCCAGCTTTCTCACCACGGCCAGAAGGGGGTTGGCGAGAATGTGTACGACCTTGCCGCGCCTACCCTCTGCATCAACAATGCCCCCCAGTGGAGCTGGGAGAATCTTGGCCGCGGAGGGCCGGGAACCGGTCCCTTCCGCTGCGCGGAAACCGCGGCCATGCCCGCCGTTGCCCGCGCAAAGCAAATGCTGGTCTTCCAAGACGGCACCCGCGAGCTTACCCTCCCGCTTGAGATCTGATGGAGAAGATGAGCAACCGCCCGTGGCTTGCAAGCTACGGAGATATACCGAAAAATCTCTCCTATCCCGGCTGCTCCATGTATGCGCTGGTGCGCCGGGCAGCCGAGAAATACCCCGACACGCATGCCTGGGAATTTGAGGGTAACTACGCAAGCTATCCTTCCTTTCTTGCCGCCATCGACCGGGCGGCACGGGCGCTGTATGCCCTGGGGCTGCGCGCCGGGGAGAGCATCATGCTGGCGCTGCCCAACTGCCCCCAGGCCGCCGAGCTCTTCTATGCCGCCGACCGCATCGGCGCCGTGGCAAATATGGTGCATCCCCTCTCCTCCCCGGGAGAATTCCGCCGCTACGGCGAGCTCTCCGGCAGCCGCTTTGCCGTGACGCTGGAAAGCTTTGCGCCAAAGCTCTGCGCCGCCTGCCCGGAAATCCGCGTCATCACCACCCGCATCAGCGACGCCCTCTCCCCCGCTCTGCGTCCCGCCTACCGGCTGATTTCCGAGGCAAAATACCGCCGCAGAGCAAAGCATCTTCCGGTTATGCGGTGGAAGGAATTCCTTTCCGCCGGAAAAGGCGCCACACTTCCGTCCCTGCGGGACACGGGATGTGCTCCCGCCGTCATTCTCTACAGCGGCGGCACCACCGGCATCACCAAGGCCATCCTGCACTCCGCCGACGCCTTCAATGCCGCCGGCCTGCAAACCATGGCGGCAAATCATTTCTGCCATCCGGACGGGCACCGTATGCTGGCCGTTCTGCCCAATTTTCACGGCTTCGGCCTGGGCATCGGCTTCCACGCCGCCTTCATTCACGGCTGCACCGTCATGCTCCTTCCCCGCTTTTCTGCGAAGGGCGTTCTGCGCCTTTTGAAAAAGCGCCCCAGCTATATGACCGGTGTGCCCACCATGTTTGAGGCGCTGCTGCGAACCCCGCCGCCCCGGCGGCTGAATCTTTCCTCTCTGCGGGGCGTTTATTCCGGAGGCGACAGCCTTCCGTCCGATCTAAAGGCCCGATTTGACGCATTTTTGGCCGCCCACGGGGCAAAGACCGTCCTGCGCGAGGGCTACGGCGCCACGGAATGCGTCGCCGCCTGCTGTCTGTCCCCGGAGGGCGGTGTCCGCGCCGGCTCCATCGGCATTCCCTTTCCCGATATGTGCCTGCGCGTATGCACCCCTGGCACGGAGGATCCCCTTCCCCCGGGGAGCGACGGCGAGCTGTGCGTTTCCGGCCCCACGGTCATGCTTGGCTATCTCAACGATCCCGAGGAAACCGCCCTCACCCTCCGCCGGGATGCCGACGGCATGCTCTGGCTTCACACCGGCGACATCGGCCGCATGGATGCCGACGGCTATTTTTACTTCCGCGGTCGGCTGAAGCGCATGATCGTCACCTCCGGCTACAATGTCTATCCAAAGGAGCTTGAGCACATCCTTGCAGGCCATCCAAAAATCGCCGCCGTATGCACTGTGGGCGTTCCCGATGCCTACCGCATCCAGCGCATCCGCGCCTGCATTGTCCCCGCCGCAGGCATTTCCCCCGGTCCGGAGCTGCAGGCGGAGATCGCCGCCTTTGCCGCGGAAAATATTGCCCGCTATGCCCTGCCCAGGGAGTATATCTTCCTGGAGGAGCTTCCGCGAACGCCCCTCGGCAAGATCGACTACCGGCAGCTGGAAAAATGAATATAAAAAATGAGACATTCAGCTGAATGTCTCATTTTTTCTTATTTTCCGTACTTTTTCATATCCATCTGGCGGATCTCCGTCCGGCGGATCTTGCCCGAGAAGGTCTTGGGAAGCTCGTCCCAGAACTCCACCACACGGGGATATTTATAGGGTGCGGTATTCTTCTTGACGTAGTTCTGCAGCTCCTTGACCAGCTCTTCGGAGGGGGTGTAGCCCTTCTGCAGGACGATGGTTGCCTTGACGCAGAAGCCGCGCACAGCATCGGGAATGCCGGTAACGGCAACCTCCAGCACCGCCGGGTGCTCCAGCAGAACGCTCTCCACCTCGAAGGGGCCGATGCGGTAGCCGGAGGACTTGATGACATCGTCATTGCGGCCGACGTAGTGATAGAGCCCGCGCTCATCGCGGAAGGCAGTGTCGCCGGTGTGATAGAAGCCATCGTGCCAGGACTCCGCCGTCTCCTCTTCGTTGAGGTAGTAGCAGGTCAGCAGACCGCGGGGACGCTCCTCCCTGGAGGGGGCACGCACGCAGATCTCTCCCGTCACGCCGGGGGCGCATTCGTTGCCGTCCTCATCGAGAATGCGGACATCCCAACCGGGCGCCGGCAGTCCCATGGAGCCGGGACAGGGCTTCATCCAGGGGGAAATGGTGCAAAGCATGACCGCCGTCTCGCTCTGGCCAAAGCCTTCATGGATCTCCAGGCCGGTGGCCCGTTTCCATTCATTGAAGATCTCCGGATTGAGAGCCTCACCCGCCGTGCAGCAGTGGGTGATGGAGGAAAGATCATACTTTGAAACGTCATTCTGCAGAATCAGCCGGTACATGGTCGGCGGAACACAGAAGGTGGTGATCCGGTACTTTTCCAGCAGGTGCAGGATGTTTTTTCCGTCAAACTTATCATAATCGTAGACAAAAATGGCGCTTTCACCAAACCACTGGCCGTAGAGCTTGCCCCAGAAGGCCTTCTGCCAGCCGGTGTCGGAGATGGTGAAGTGCAGACCGCCATCCACAACTCTGTGCCAGAAAACGCCGGTCATAATGTGACCCAGCGGATAGGTAAAATCGTGGGCGATCATCTTCGGATAACCAGTGGTTCCCGAGGAGAAGCACATCATCATGATATCATCGGCGCGGGTGGCAGCCTCGCCGGTGGGGCGGGTCCAGGCAGCGCTTGCGCCGGCGATACCGGCCTCGATATCCAGCCAGCCGCCGCCAACGGGCTCTTTTCCGCCGGTGACAAACTTGTAGCGGATGGTCTCGTAGGCATCCATGCCGGCATCGAACTGCTCGGTGCAGTCACCGTCGCCGGTGATGATGGCCGCCGCGAGACGGCCGGCATTGGCGCGGTAAACATAGTCCTTGCGGGTCAGCATCTTGGATGCCGGCACCGCCACGGCGCCGATTTTGTGCAGACCCATCAGCACCGGCCAGAAAAGCCAGGTGCATTTCATGACGAGCAGCACAAAATCGCCCTTGCGCAGGCCGACCTCGGTGAAATAATTGGCCGCCTTATTGGAGAGATCGGAAATATCCTTAAAGGTAAAACGCTTCTCTTCAAAATCCCTCGAAACCCAGACAAGGGCTTCCTTATCAGGTTTTTCTGCCGCGAGGACATCGATGACATCGTAGGCAAAGTTGAAATTTTCCGGCCACGTCAGCTTAAAATTCTTCTGCGCATCCGCAAGGGAGGTAAATGAATCGCGATGGCAGCCGGTATAGGTCTCATAAATGGGCATGTCGAAATTCCACCTGTGTTATTTCAGCACAACGGCAATGAACTGTGCCGGTTCGTCCTGATTGATTTCTTCCTCGGCGCGAAGCTGCATGCAGTGCGGAATGGAGGAATCAAAATACACGCTGTCGCCGGGATCGAGCTCGTAGGATACCGAGCCGATGTAAAATACCATCTTTCCTGAGAGAACGTAATTGAACTCCTGCCCTTCATGGGCGTGCAGGGTGGGCACTCCCCCGTTGACAACGGTGGTAAGGAAGGGCTCCGCCTTCTTATTTCGGAAGGTGAAGGCCAGGTGACGGTAGTCATAGTCGTGATTGCGGCGCACCATAAAGCCGTGGCCGGATTTTACGACGGCGCAGGTGGAAAGCTTGGGAGAATCGCCGCCCATCAGGTCAAAAACATCCACGCCGAGAATGGCCGCGGCGTTGCAGAGAAAGCTGATGGAAAAATCGGTGTTTCCCGCTTCGTAATCGCGGTATTCCTCCGGGGTGACGCCCAGCTGTGCCGCCATCTTCTCCACGCTGATCTCATTGATCTCGCGCAGATCGGTCAGGCGATCGCCAATTTCCTTAAATTGTGCATTCACGGCGGAGTTCTCCTTTGCTAATTTTCGTAATTGTAGCCGAGATCCAGCGCCTTGAGGTTCTTCTCAAGAAGACCCGGCTTCTTTCCGGCCACCATCTTCTCCACCGTGCGAAGCACCTCGTCATAGGCGACGACCTCGCTCTTGCGGACAAGATAACCCAGCATGATCATGTTGGCAAAGCCGGTCAGGCCGTTGTCAGAGGCCATCTGGGTGGCGGGCAGATAGAAATTCTCGGTGTCTCCGCGCTCGACCTTGCGGTCGATGAGGGAGGAATCCACAAAGATCATGGCGCCGGGGACGGCACGCATCTCAAACTTGTCCAGGGAGGGCAGGTTGAGCGCCACAAGGATCTCGGGATCGGTAACAATGGGGGAACCGACAGCCTCATCGCTGATGATGACGCTGCAGTTGGAGGTGCCGCCGCGGACCTCGGGACCGTAGGAGGACAGATAGCTGACCTCGCGACCCTCATTGAGGCCGACCATGGCCAGGAATTTACCGCAGAACTGGACACCCTGACCGCCAAAGCCGGCGATCAGCAGCTGACTTGCCTTGCTCATTTCGTTCCCTCCTCGGCATATTTATCCTTGTAGACACCCAGCGGGTAGTAGGGGATCATCTCGCTTGCCACGCGCTCCAGCGCCTTCTCGGGAGTCATGCTCCAGTAGGTGGGGCAGGCGGAAAGCACCTCGACCAGGGAGAAGCCCTTGCCGTCGATCTGGTTCTGGAAGGCCTTCTTGATGGCCTTCTTCGCGGCCATGAGATTTTTGACGTTGTTGACAGCCACGCGCTCAAGATAGGCGGCGCCATCCACCTGGGAAAGCATCTCGCACACCTTGACGGGGTAGCCGACGGTCTGCACATCGCGGCCATAGGGAGAGGTCTGGGTGACCTGGCCGGGCAGGGTGGTGGGAGCCATCTGGCCGCCGGTCATGCCGTAGATGGCATTGTTGACGAAGATGACGGTGATATTCTCACCGCGGGCAGCGGAATGCACCGTTTCGGCGGTGCCGATGGCGGCAAGGTCGCCGTCACCCTGGTAGGTGAAAACGATCTTGGAGGGATCGGCGCGCTTGACGCCGGTGGCAACGGCGGGGGCGCGGCCATGGGCAGCCTGCACCATATCGCAGTTGAAGTAATTGTAGGAGAAAACCGAGCAGCCGACAGAGGCAATACCGATGGTTTTGCTCTGAATGCCGAGCTCATCGATGCACTCAGCCACGAGACGGTGGATGATGCCGTGGTTGCAGCCGGGGCACTAGTGGAAAGGCGTATCGGTCAGCGCCTTGGGTTTTTCAAAAACGACCATTGTGAATTAACCTCCGATCTTTGCGGCCTCGTCGATCTTGGCGAGAACCTCGGCGGGTGTGGGGATCATGCCGCCGGTGCGGTTGCAGAGCAGCACGGGACGGCGGCAGCGGATGGCAAGCTCAATGTCCTCGATCATCTGACCCATGGAAAGCTCCACGGAGATGAAGGCCTTGGCTTTTTCGGCGGCGGCGGACATGACCTTCTTGGGGAAGGGCCAAAGGGTGATGGGACGGATGAGACCGACCTTCAAGCCCTTCTCCCGGGCAGCCTTGATGGCATTGCGGCAAACGCGGGCGGCAACGCCGTAGGCCACGAGGATGATATCGGCATCCTCGGTCATATACTCCTCGGCCATCTGCTCCTCGGCTTCGATCTTGGCATAGCGCGCATAGCGCTCCATGACGAGATTTTCCAGATCCTCGGGCTGGATGAAGAGGGAGTTGACAACATTTCTCGGACGGCTTCCGTCATAACCGGTAACGGCCCAGGGCTTCTCGATGGGCGCGGAGGTGTTCTCGGTGAGGGTGACGGGCTCCATCATCTGACCGATGGTGCCATCGGCCAGCAGCATGGCGGGCATGCGGTACTTGTCCGCAAGATCAAAGCTCTTGCCAACGAGATCGATCATCTCCTGCACGGTGGCGGGGGCGGTGACGATCATGTGGAAGTCGCCGTGGCCGGCGCCGCGGGTGGCATGGAAATAGTCCGCCTGGCCGGGCTGAATGCCGCCAAGGCCGGGGCCGCCGCGCTGGACATTGACGATGAGGGCGGGCAGGTCACAGCCGGCGAGGTAGGACAGGCCTTCGCTCTTCAGGGCAACTCCGGGGCTGGAGCTGGAGGTCATCACGCGCTTGCCGGCAGCGGCGGCGCCGATGACCATATTGATGGCCGCGATCTCACTCTCGGCCTGCAGGAAGACGCCGCCGATCTTGGGCATCTTTTTCGCCATATATTCCGCGACCTCGGTCTGCGGAGTGATGGGGTAGCCGAAGTAATGCCGGCAGCCGGCGAGGATCGCCGCTTCCGCCAGGGCTTCGTTACCCTTCATAAGTACTTTATCAGCCATGGGTGGTTCTCCTTTCTTACCGCTCCACGCGGATCACGCAGTCGGGGCACATGCGGGCGCAGGAGGCGCAGCCAATGCAGGCTTCCATATCCTGAACCTCTGCCGGATGGTAGCCCTTGGCGTTGATCTTATCCGCAAGCTTGACGATGCCCTTGGGGCAGGCGCCGACACAGAGGCCGCAGCCCTTGCAGGCATCCGAATTGAATATTACCTTTGCCATATTTTTTCATCCTTTCGGAGTATTTCTCTTACCAGATCTGCAGATTAGATAGCTTCATGGAAAGCAGGTTCTGAACCTTTCCCGCAAGCTCGGGGGCGATGTCCTCCCAGACGGCGGTCATCTTCAGGGGAAGGCCGGTGCGCCGGGCGCATTCCTCCGCAAAGGGAAGGGAATCAAGCACCGTCTCCGCCGTGGTGGCAACGCCGAGGTTTGAATTGTTTACGATGGCGGTGAAGGGGATTTTTGCCGCCGCCTCGATCTCCCGCTGCATCACGAGCACATCCTCTGCCGTGCGGGTCATGGGACGGTAGCAATTGATCACGAGGAACATCTCATAATCTCCCTCGCTGACCACCTTGTCCGCAAAGCGACCCAGGGCGCGGGCGCCTTGATCGTCTCCCCCGACATCCGCAACGAAGCAGGCGGTGCGGTCATCGGTCATGGCGTAGGCCTCGGCGGGAATGACGGGAACATCCACATTGGAATTGGCAAATTCCGAGGAAATGACCTCAACACCCCCGGCGCGCAGCTGCGCCTCGCTGTCCTTGGAGCGAAAATAGGGGTTGACGATGTCCAGATCCGCCAGGCGGACGGGATACCCCTCCCCTGCGAGCTTCAGGGCATAATTGACGGCGATGTTGCTCTTTCCGCTGCCGTAGTGTCCCGCAAAAAGGGTGACGCGTGCAGGCTTCATCGCTTAGTCAAGCACCAGCGCCCAGCCGAAGGGATCCTCGGCGGTGCCGTTCTGGATGCCGGTGACGGTATCATAGAGCTTCTGGCTGACAGGGCCGATGCCGCCGTCGCCGATGGTCATAACATCGTCCATATAGCGCAGCTTACCGACGGGAGAGATCACAGCCGCGGTGCCGGAGCCGAAGACTTCCTCGAGCTTGCCGGTCTTCTGCGCCTCGATGAGCTCATCCACGGAGATCTTTCTCTCCTCCACCGTCATACCCCAGCTCTTGCAGAGGTGAATGACGGAATCGCGGGTGATGCCGGGCAGGATGGAGCCGTTGAGCATGGGGGTGACAATTTTTCCATCGATCTTGAAGAAGATGTTCATGGCACCGACTTCTTCGATGTACTTGCGATCGACGCCGTCCAGCCACAGAACCTGGGAATAGCCGCCATCGTGAGCCTTGACCTGCGCCGCAAGGGAAGCCGCGTAGTTGCCGCCGGTTTTGGCAAAGCCGATACCGCCGCGGACGGCGCGGACATACTCATCCTCAATCCAGATGCCCACAGGAGCGAGACCGCTGGCATAGTAGGCGCCGGAGGGAGAGAGAATGATGCAGAACAGGTAGGTCTTGGAGGGGGCAACACCGAGGAAATCATCGGTGGCGATGATGAAGGGACGGATGTAGAGGGAGGTGCCGGGGGCGGTGGGGATCCAGTCCTCATCCACCTTGACAACGGCGCTGACGGCCTGCACGAAATCCTCCTCGGGAAGCTCGGGAATGCAGAGGCGCTCGTTGGTGGCATTGGTGCGGCGGGCATTCATAATGGGACGGAAGAGACGGGTCTTGCCATCCTTGCCGCGGTAGGCCTTCAGACCCTCAAACATCTCCTGGCCGTAATGGAAAACCATGGAGGCGGGAGAAAGGGAGAAGTTCTCATAGGGTACGATGCGGGCATCGTGCCAGCCCTGACCCTCGGTGTAGTTCATGAGGAACATGTGGTCGGTAAATACCTTGCCGAAGCCGAGCTTGGACTCGTCCGCCGGACGGGCCTTGGGGGCAGTGGTTTTTGTGATCTTGATATCCAGCATATTGACTCCTTTTTGCGGTATTTTCCGCAAGCCGTCCCTTGCGGCGGGCGGCGACCGAAATTGCAATTTGCTAATCAGTTAATTATATACCATTTTGCGTGAAATGTCCAGCAAAATCACGCAGTTTCGATGCTGGCAGCCTTATGCAGGCCAAGTTTTTCCACAGCCTGCTCACGCATCTTGTACTTAAGGATCTTTCCGGCACCGTTTTTGGGGAAATCGTCAACAAATTCCACATACTTCGGCACATTCAGTCTGGACATATGGTCGCGGACAAAATCCATCATCTCCTGCTCGGTCATGGTCTCGCCCTCCTTAAGGATGACGCAGGCCATGATGGCCTCGCCGTACTGCTCATCGGGCACGCCGATGACCTGCACGTCGCTGACCTTCGGGTGGGTGTAGATGAATTCTTCAATTTCCTTGGGATAGATATTCTCACCGCCGCGGATGATCATATCCTTCAGGCGGCCGGTGATGCGGAAATTGCCGTCAGGGTTACGGCAGGCGATATCGCCGGTGTGCAGCCAGCCGTCGGCATCGATGGCCTGGGCGGTTTCCACGGGCATCTTATAGTAGCCCTTCATCACGTTGTAGCCGCGGGCAACAAACTCGCCGTTCATGCCGTCAGGCAATTCCTCTCCAGTGTTCGGATCGATGATCTTGCACTCAATTTCCGGCAGCGCACGGCCGACGGTGGCCACACGCACCTCCAGGGAATCGTCCGTGGAGGACATGGTACAGCCGGGAGATGCCTCCGTCAGTCCGTAGACGATGGTGATCTCCTTCATATTCATCTTGTTGACAACATCCTGCATGACGGAGATGGGACAGGGGCTTCCCGCCATGATGCCGGTGCGCATATAGGAGAAATCGGTCTTTTCAAAGTCCTCATGCTCCAGCATGCCGATAAAATGTGTAGGAACGCCGTGGAAGGCGGTGATGCGCTCCTGATTGATGCAGGCAAGGGAGGACTTGGGATTGAAATAGGGCAGCGGACACATGGTGACGCCATGGGTCATGGAGGCCGTCATGGCCAGCACCATGCCGAAGCAATGGAACATGGGCACATGGATCATCATTCGGTCGGCGGTGGAGAGATCCATGCGGTCACCGATGCACTTGCCGTCGTTGACGATATTATAGTGGGTGAGCATAACCCCCTTGGGGAATCCGGTGGTACCGGAGGTATACTGCATGTTGCAGACGTCGTGAATATCGACATTCGCGGCGAGGCGGCGGATCTCCTCCAGGGGAACGGAGGGCGCCTTGGCAACGGCCTCCTCCCAGGTGATGCAGCCGGGTGCGCGATGGCCGATGGTGATGATATTGCGCAGGAAGGGCAGCCGGCGGGAATGCAGCGGCTCGCCGGGGGCATTGTCCTTGAGCTCCGGGCAGAGCTCCTGCATGATGGCGGCATAGTTGGAATCCAGCGAGCGGTCGATCATAATGAGGGTATGGGTATCCGACTGACGCAGCAGATATTCCACCTCATGAATCTTATAATCGGTTTTGACCGTCACAAGCACGGCGCCGATCTTGGTGGTTGCCCAGAAGGCGATAAACCACTCCGGGATATTGGTGGCCCAAACGGAAACATGGGTGCCGGGGCCTACGCCCAAAGCCACCAGAGCCCGGGCAAAGGTATCCACATCGTCGCGGAATTCCGCATAGGTGCGGGTATAATCCAGGGTGGTGTATTTGAAGCAATACTGGTCAGGGAACTCCTCCACCATCTTATCCAGCACCTGGGAGAAGGTCTTTTCGATGAGGGTTTCCTTCTTCCAGACCATCTTTCCGGTGCCGGTGCGGTTGGAAAAGAGGGTGGACTGCATGCGGGAGGGATTCTCATACCGGCTCATGGCGGCGGCAAAATGGGGGAACACGATGTCCGCGTCGCCCAGCTCCTCCACCCAGGCGGGGTCGAGCTCCAGGGAAATATATCCGTCGTAGTTGATGGAGCGCAGCGCCATCATAAACTCGCGGATGGGCAGATCACCCTCGCCGACGAGACGGTATTCAAAGCCGTCGCCCACGGGGGCGGAATCCTTGATGTGCACATGGCGCACATACGCGCCGAGGTTACAGATGGTGGTGGCAGGCTCCTCTCCGCCGGTGCGCACCGAGTGATGGATGTCCCAAAGAGCCGCCAGGGAATCGGAGGCATAGTCATTGAGCACCTCGCGCAGACGCGCCGTATCGGCAAAGACGCCGATGGTCTCGAGAAGCAGCGTCACGCCGGCCTTTTCGGCAATGGGAACAATGACATCCAGGCAGCGCTTTGCCTGGGCGACGATGGCATCGGGGTCGGCCTCCGCCGACTCGCTGCCTACGCGGACGCGAACATTGGCAACGCCGAGCGACGCCGCCGTATCGATGCAGTTGCGCACCTCTCTTGCCACCTCGCCGGGCTCGGCGGAGGTAATATCCTGCAGGGAGTCGATGCAGGGAATGCACAGCTCGCGGTCCGCCAGGCGGCGGGCGGTGTTGGCAATCTCCGCCGGGGCGAAAACGCCGCCGTTCTCGGAGAACACCGCGCCGGAGAGGTTATGGATCTCAATGCCGGAGAAGCGCAGCTCCTCGGCGGTATTGAGGAAATCGGTAAAGGTAAAATCATGCCACCCTTTGGTGGAAAAAGCCAGTTTCATAGTCAGATACCGTCCTTTTTGCGGTCAAAGCTTATTTCTCTTCGAATACGATCTTGTTGAGCGCGGCGACATAGGCGCGGATACTTGCACCGATGATATCGGTGGAGACACCCTTGCCGGAATAGAGCTTGCCGTTGCTGCGCAGACGAACCAGCGCATTGCCCATGGCCTCACGGCCCTCGGTCACCGACTGGATCTGGAAATCATCCAGCTCGTAATGATGGCCGGTGATGCGCTCCACGGCGCGGAAGGCGGCATCCACGGGGCCGTCGCCGGAGGAAAGCCCCTGCAGCACCTCGCCCCGGCGCTCCAGGCGGATATTTGCCGTGGGGGTGATGATATTGCCGCTGTTGATGACGTAATCCACCAGCTTATAGGTGGGCGGAACGGCCAGCGCCACGGTGGCGACGATGGCGTCCAGCTCGTTTTCATTGACGCCGCGCATCTTTGCCATGCGCTGCACTTCCTCGTGCACCTTCGCGGCATCCTCCTCGGAGAGCTCATAGCCGATGGCCTTCACAGCCTCGACCACATCGGAAAGGGTGGACATGGCATTCAGCGCCACCTCCGGCTTCTCCTCGCCGGCGGCGGGCTGTCTTGCCTCGGTGCTGCGGGCAGCCTGCGGATCGGCAAACCAGAGCTGCTTCATGGCGCGCTTGAACTCCGTCATGGAGAGGCGGCTGGTCATGCCCATGACTTCGCCCCGCAGACGCAGCACCTGTGCCACGGCATCCAGCCGGGGATAGACGGTGCCGCCCACAGAGGTCTTGATGCCCACGGCGCCGCAGGCAGCGGCGGCAAAGGAATTGGCAACGGCCATATTCATCTCATTTGCGCACTGCACAAAAACCTCAAGCTCTGCCAGGGCGGGTACGGCCGCGTAAAGCTCATTAATGAGGGCGGAGAACTCCGTCGGCAGCATGACGCCGGCGGAATCGCAGATATTCACCGAGGTTGCGCCCGCCTCCACCGCCGCACGGACGGCGGAAATGAGGAAGCTGCGCTCGGCACGGGTGGCATCCTCCGCGGAGAATTCCACATCCTTGCAGAGGGACTTCGCGCAGGCCACCAGCTCGGAAATGCGGCCGGCCATGGCGGCGGGCTTAACGTGGCTGACGTATTCCATCTGCGCCGCAGCGGTGGGAACCGCCACCACAAGGCGAGGATGCTGCGCGCCGGAGACGGCGGCATAGGCATCCTTAACGGATTCACAGGTCAGACCCACGGGAATGGAGAGCGCACTTTCCTTCAGAACGGAAGCCAGCGTCCGCACCAGCAGACCGTCGGTCTTAGCATCGGCAAGCTGGGGACACTCGATGCAGGCCACGCCCAGCCGATCGAGCTGACGGGCCACCGCAAGCTTCTCCTTGAAGCTCAGGGTATTGTCTGTCCGCGCTGCGGACTCCTTCAGCGTCATGTCAATAATCTGAATGTTTTTCATGCGTATATCTCTCCTAACTTGGAAATAAAAAGGCCCCTGAAGCAGTATTCCTGCCTCAGGGACGAATTTAACAATAAAATCCGCGGTACCACCCCGGTTGCTGCCTGCCTTTCCGGCGAAAACAGCCTCTTATTCGGGCTCGAGTGCAAGCCCATAGCCATGATAACGGGGCAATCCGTCGTTCCTTACGCGTGCCGCAGGCATTTAGGGAACGCAGCTCCGGAATGAGACCGCTCAAATCCTCCCCCATCGGCTCGCACCGGCCGCCGACTCTCTGAAGCAGATCGGAAAAGGCGTAATTCCTTCGACGCTTTTCAAATATTGCAGTTAATTATACACCGATATATTCGCCCTGTCAAGAAGAAATTTTTGCAAATTGAAATTTTATTCCAGCGGCTTTGCAAAGCACTTTTTGCACCGGCGCGAAAGCCCAGCGCCTTCCGCCTCGCCCAACGTCATCTCGCGGTAATTTTTCATGCCGGAGCAGTTGGACTTCAGATGCAGAATGTCGGAGGCCGACACATAAACCACGGTATTGCGCACATCCTCCGGCGTCTCCGGTGTATCCGTTGTCTCCGGCATCGGTGTTGGAGAGGGTGAAGGTGTGGGCTTTGGCGTAGCCGTCGGCGCCTTTGTCGGGGTCGGCTTTGGCGTCACCGTTGGGGTGGGCAGAGGTGTCGCTGTCGGCAGAGGTGTTACCGTCGGGAGAGGTGTTGCCGTCGGTTCCGGATTCTCGGTCACGGTGCCGGGCGTCGGCTGCGGCGGATCCGGCTGCGGCGAATCATGCGCATACAGGGCAATGCCGCCCACCGCCATGCCCACGGCGAGAATGACCACCGACAGGGCGATGCAGATGCGCTTGACGAGGGGTTTTGGCTCCCAAAGGAGGGAAGCAAAGAGCGCCACCGCGCCCAAAATGCAAATCAGCGCCGCTGCCATGCCCGGTTTCCTCCCATTCCTCGTTTTTTCTCATATTTTAGCAAGAATCCTGTCCAATTGCAATCCCGCCTTGCATTTTTCCGGCCGGCATACTATAATGAAGTGTGTAAGCTTTACAAACAGGAGGTTTTTTTCATGCGTACTGCAAGTGAATACCGCGGTATTGCCCGCAGCCGGCTGAAGGGCAACTGGGGCTCTGCGATCCTCGCATCTCTGCTTGCGGGGCTTTTGGGCGCCGGCGGAAATGTCAGCTTCCCGTCCCTGAATATCTTCGAGGATTTTGATATTTCCACCCTCTTCTCCGAAGGTAGGCCCGCCCTGCCGGAGATGCCCGAGCTTCCCTTTCTGCCGCAATCTGCCGGCATATTGCTCACCGCTCTGATCCTTCTCGCTATCGCCGCCTTCAGCTCTGTGGTGCTGGCCATCATCGGCGGCGCGCTGGATCTCGGCCACCGCAAGTTCTACGTCCGCCTTATCCACGGCGAGCGCTGCGACATCGGCGTGCTTTTTGATTATTTCAAATATCTCGGAAAGGCCTTTGTCCTGCGGCTGCTGACCGGGCTCTTTGTTTTCCTCTGGACGCTGCTGTTCTTCTTCCCCGGCATCATCGCCGCCTACAGCTACGCCATGGCTCCCTACCTGATGGCAAAGGATCCCTCCCTCTCCCCCATGGCCGCTCTGCGGATGTCCAAGGAAATGATGCGCGGCAAGAAGCTGGAGCTTTTCGTCCTGCATCTCTCCTTCATCGGCCGGTCGCTGCTTTCCTCCCTGGTCTGCGGCCTCGGTTTTATCTTCCTCACCCCCTATATGCAGGCCGCAGAAGCCGCCTTCGCCCTGGATCTCATGGGCATCGGCGCCGACCTGCCGGGCGAAACGCCGGCCGCCTCTCAGCCCGAACCCCCGACCTCTCCCCCGCCGGGAATCGACAACGTATTTGATGCATAAAAACAAAAGCAGAGGCGAAGAAATTTCGCCTCTGCTTTTTTTGGGGTTCAGCTATTGTGAATATCGGCCAGGAATTGATCAATGGCTGTGCAGGCATTGCTCCACGCCTCGGCAGAGGACACGTCCCCGGCCAGGAAATCAGTAAAGAGCACCATCTGCTCGTTGAGCTTGCTTGACTGAACAGAGCCTGTAAGCTCACGCTCGTCACAACCAAGAGAAGGAATGATATAATTTTTGAACATGTCAACCTGGTCACTGTCATAAAGTTGGCCGGAGGCAATGTTATAATCCACATATGCTTCGTAGTCGTTGATCGCTTCGGCAATGGCTGCAAAGGCCGTTGCCGCCTTGGTCTTTTCCGTCTTGTCAAAGCCTATGGGCATTGCATACACTACAGTGTCCTGCATCGCGGCATAATAGCGCTTTTCCTTCAGGAGCGTTTCCGAAACCGGAGCCGGGACAATGCACACATTTTTCTCATACTGTGACATGTCCTCTGTAATATCGGATCTGTATAAATAATCATAACCAAAGGAAGAGAACACCGTTTTTCCTTCCAAAACAGCCCTTCTGACATTCCCCGATCCGGTCCGCCAAACAAGTCCGTCCTTCAGCAGCGTCTTCAGCCAATCCATAACCGCCGTGATTCCGGTGTTTGTTTTCACCGCTTTATAGGTGTTTCCCACCTTTTCCACCATCTGCCCGCCGCCGAGATAGGAAACATGTGACAGGCAATTATTGTAGAAGGTGAGTCCGTACACCTCGGGGCTTCCATCTTGATTCTGATCGGCAACATAACCGGCGTTCATAATCTTTGCAGCCTCTTCCAGAGACCATTTGTAATCGCGGACAAGCTTATAGATGGTCGCCGCGGAATAACCGGCTTTTTCCACTACATTCTTATTGAATGCCCAGATGTTACCGTGGTTCATCTCGGTAACCTCCATCGAGCCGGAGATAAGGCCGACGCCAACCTGCTTGCCGTCAATGACCGCCTGTGATGTAACGGCCTGCCAGAAGCGATCCGGGTCATCAATATCAAAGCCCGTTTCGGCGGTGTCCAGCTCAGAGAGATCAACAAAGAAATCCTGCAGTCCGCCGGAAAATGCATAGGGCAGCTTCGTTGCATAGAAGTGCGCCCCGGCAACGCCACCAGCCAAATAGTCCTTTTTGATTTTACTGTAGGCACTGTAGGTCACTGCATCCAAGGTAGTTTCGACCTTAAAGTTATAGTTTTCCATAACCTTTTCAACCCGGCTGCGGAGATCTTCCGTATATTTATCCAATTCTCCATCGTACTTCAGCAGATATTCCATACCCAATCCGCCGATGCGCAGGGTAAATCCGCCGAGATCGGGAACGGGCGTGGGAATGCCGTTCTCATATCTCCACTCTCCGGCATAATATGCGCCCTTGACGAAGCAGGCCTCCGGATTATCGGTCTCCTCGCCCGGCAGATAGAATGTTTTTTCGACATTCTCTTCCGCGTCCTCAAAGAAAAACACGGTATTCTCAGACGGATTATGGAAAACATCGTCATAATAACCGGACAGCCGCATCTTCACGCCGGCAGGAACAACGATTCTCTCAACCACCGGTATTTCCATAAAGGAATCCTGAGCAGATCTGATCTCATAGACCGGATTTCCCTCGATCTCTTTCAAGACGGTGTAGCTTTCCAGCGTTTTCCCGCTCCGATCCGGAGGCGAAATTCCGTCAAAGGAAAATCCTCCACCGCCATAGGAGTAAACCGCTCTAAAGCCATCCTGTAAAAAGACAAAACGGCACCAATTATACAAGAACGCATCTGTGTCTATGTCCGCCTTTGCAAAATCCGGCTTTTCGACCGTCACTGCATCAACCTGATCAATGACAAAATCGAAAGCAATTCTTTCTATTTTATCATCGTTTTTCTCTAAGCTGACATCGATGGTAAATTTTGCAAGATTACCTTTTTGGTCAATTTCACCCTCTATATAGGTACCCTTACCTACCTGATACCAGTCGGGGTCAAGGGCTCCGCCGGAGAGGGCAACAAGTATCGCTTCTGTCTGCTTATCGGTAAGATCCTTCTTTGAAAATACAATACTTCCATTGAGTTTTCTCGAAACTGTAGGATTCATACCCGCAACCACAGCGACCACGGACGAACTGTCATAGCTAACGGATACATCCTGATTAACTTCTAAGATTTTTTCCATGGTAAACTCATAGTCCGCATACACCTTCTCGGAAAGATACTCACCACGGTTATCAAGTTTCCAGGCTACCGATCCCTCATAATAGGAAGTTTCGATATCATAAACCGCCGTATTTCCATCTTCCGTCACAAAAGCCTCTTCGTTGTGTAATATTCGGTTAGTGCCATCCTTCTTATCTACGAGGTATTCAAACTCGCGAACATACGAAGACATTTCGTATACCGTTGTCTCGATCATGTTCAGCCGATAGGACTTTGCGTTTTTCAGCTGCTTTACCGCATCGGCAAAGGTCGGCAGCGGCTCCGGGGTCGCTGTCGGCTTAGGGGTTGCCGTAGGCTGCGGGGTTGCTGTGGGCTGCGCTGTGGGTTCCGGGGTTGGCGTTGCCTCAGGTGCCGTGGTGGGGGTGGCCTCAGGTGCCGTGGTGGGCGTTGCCTCAGGCGTCGCAGTGGGTTTTCCCTCCGGTGCCTTGGTCGGGGTTGCCTCCGGCGCATCTGTGGGGGACGGCGTCGCCGGGCTTGTTGCCTGCGGGGCTTCCGTAGGCTCAACATCCGGCGTCGGCTCCGGCGATTCGGAAACGTCCGGCTCCGAGGATGAACCGGTCTCGGTTCCCGGCGTCGGATCCGGCTCGGTCACTGAGGATGCCGATCCGATATCATCCTCGCCGCATCCGGCAGCAAGGGATGCAATGGAGACCAGCATGACCAGCACCAGCAGCATTGATAGCAGTCTCTTCATTTGGGTTCCTCCCTGAAATAAAAAAGTGCGCAGCCGAAGCCACGCACAAAAAATACATAGCTCCGTTTGCTGCGACACAAATTTCTACCTACTATCAAAAGCATGCGGAAAAAGAGCCTGTATTTTTATCGGGAGATAAAAATACACACTTTTGACAATAGGCTCAAGATATGAATTTGTGTCGCAGAGCCATTATAGCATATGCTCAATTTCATTTCAAGTCGTTTCTGCCTATTTTAGGCAAAAGAAGGACAGAGAAAGCCTTCTCTGTCCTTCTATTTTTTGTGCGTATGGAGTTTTCGGCTTACTTCTCTCCGCGCAGGCGGTGGATGAGCACCGCTGCCTCATGGAATGCCAGGGGAACGAGGGAGAGCAGGGCGGTGATGAGCCACTCTGCGCCGCTGAGGTTATAGGTGGAGAAGACATCCTGCACCACGGGGGTTTCCACCACGAAGATCTGCAGGATCACACCGGCGGCAAAGGCCAGCGCCATCATCCAGTTGCGGTTTTTGAAAACGTGGAAGGCGGAGCGCTTGAGGTTGCTCATGCCCACCATGTGGAAGAGCTCGCAGAAGGCCAGCGCCGTGAAGGCCATGGTCTGGGCCTGATGGAGCACCGCCTCATTTTCCGCAAAGAGGGCGCGCATTTCGCCAAAGCTCACCGCGCCGTGCAGCCACGCGCAGGAGAAATAGGCCAGCAGCACCGAAATGGTGATAACTGCGCCGTACATCACGGTGTTCCGCAGGCCGCCGCCGGCGAAAATGCCCTCCGCCGGGTCGCGGGGCTTTTCCCGCATGATGCCTTCGTCCTTCGGATCCATACCGAGGGCGATGGCGGGCAGGGAGTCGGTGATGAGATTGACCCACAGCAGGTGGATGGCAATGAGGGGTGCCGGGAAGCCGATGCAGATGATAAAGAACATGGCCAGCACTTCCGCAATGTTGGAGGAAAGCAGGAAGATGACCGTCTTTTTGATATTTGCGTAGATGCTTCTACCCTCCTCCACCGCTTTTTCGATGGAGGCAAAGTTATCGTCTGTCAGCACCATATCCGCCGCGCTCTTGGCCACGTCGGTGCCAGTGATGCCCATGGCGATGCCGATATCCGCGCCCTTCAGGGAGGGGGCATCGTTGACGCCGTCGCCGGTCATGGCGCAGATGTGGCCGTTGGCCTTAAAGGCCTTGACGATCTGCACCTTATTTTCAGGGGATACGCGGGCAAAGACCCGCACGCGCTCGCAGAGCTTCTGCAGCTCCGGCAGGGAAAGCCCGTCGATCTCACCGCCCATGACGCACTGATCGGGGGTCTCGGCGATGCCCAGCTCCTTTGCGATGGCGAAGGCGGTTTCCTTATGGTCGCCGATGATCATGACGGTGGTGATGCCGGCGCCCTCGAAGCTGCGCACGGCGGCAGCCGCCTCCGGACGGGGCGGGTCGATCATGGCCACCAGGCCGACAAAGGTCAGCTCCTCCTCCGCAAGGGTCTCACCCCGCCGCATGGCCAGCGCCAGCACGCGCAGCGCCTTGGCGCTGTAGGCGGAATTTTCCGCGTAGATGCGCTCGATATCCGCCTCGGTGATGGCGCGCTCGGCGCCGCCCTCCAAAATCTTTGTGCTGTGCTTGAGGATGCTGTCCAGGGCACCCTTGGTGTAGCAGAGGCTTCCCTCGCCGTTCTGATGCTTGGTGGACATCATTTTGCGGACGCTGTCAAAGGGAATTTCCTCCTGCCGGGGGAAGCGGGCCTCCAGCCCGGCCTTATGCAGATCCATTTCGTTTGCAAAGACCACCAGCGCGATCTCCGTGGGGTCGCCGTAGAGGCCTTCGTCCACCGTTGCGTTGGAGCAGAGTGACATGCCCATGCCCAGCAGCTTCAGCGCCGACGGAGCCTCCGCCGTAAAGTCATCGCGGGTATAATTTTTGCCGTCCGTATAGGCCTCCAGCACCGTCATGCGGTTCTGGGTCAGGGTTCCCGTCTTATCCGAGCAGACCACGCTGACCGCGCCGAGGGTTTCCACGCTGGGAAGCTTGCGAACGACGGTGTTGACCTTGACCATGCGCTGCACGCCGATGGAAAGCACGATGGTGACCACCGCAGCAAGCCCCTCCGGGATGGCCGCCACGGCCAGAGCAATGGCAGAAAGGGCAGCCTCGATCCAGGCCTCCACCTCTCCGCCGTGGCCGTCAACAAAGAGCCACACAATATCCACCAGCAGCACCAGCACCACGACGCCCAGCGTCAGGAGTCCAAGGAAGCCGGAGAGCTTTTCCAACACCTTCTGCAGCGGGGTGAGCTCCTCCTCTTCCTCCTCCAGCGCCGAGGCGATCTTACCGATTTCGGTGTTCATGCCGGTGCCAACAACAATGCCGGTTCCACGGCCATAGGCCACCGGGGTAGACATATAGGCCATATTGCACCGGTCGCCGATGCCGACACGCTCGGAGAAGGTGATGGCGGCGTCCTTCTCCACGGGAACCGACTCGCCCGTCAGGCTGGATTCGTTTGCCTTGAGATTGACCGCCTCACACAGGCGCAAATCGGCGCCGATGGTGTCGCCCTCCTCGAGAACGACGATATCTCCCGGCACCAGGTCGGTGGATTTAACCTTCATGCGCTGTCCGTCACGAATGACGGTGGATTCCGGGCTGGAGAGGTTCTTCAGCGCCTCCAGGGAGGTCTGTGCCTTGACCTCCTGCACCGCGCCGATGAGAGAATTGAGCAAAATAACCGCGAGAATGATCACAACATCCGGCCAGTCGCCCACATCCAGGAAGGGATTTGCGATGATCTCCCCCGCGGCGTTGATCCAGCCGGCCTTGGCCGCAAGCACCGTTTCATACACCGAGATACCGATGGTAACGGCGATGGCGGCAAAGAGCACAAAGATCATGGGATTGTTCATCTGCTCAAAGAAAATGCGCAAAAATCCCTTCTTTTTCTTCTCTGCCAGCTTATTGGGTCCGAATTTTTCCAGCCGCAGCCGCGCCTCCTCCGCGGAGAGACCGCGGGAGGTATCCGTGCCCAGAAGCTCCGCGGTCTCCGCCGCGGAAAGGGTCTCGTAATTCCGTTTGATTTCGTTTGTCATGCAAAAGCTCCTATCTTACATCCGCCTTTTTTGCACAGAAAACAAAAAAGGTACAGCACCGGCCATACCCTTTCAGCAATTGCATAGGTACAGCCCCAAACCATACCTAAGTCTCGTTCCTTCTCGGCAATGGGCCAGGCACTTGCCAGGATGTTGACCCATCCAACCCGATTTTCGGGCGAACTACTCCCTTAAGTTATATTTATTTTACCGCAAAGGAAATTATTTGTCAATCTTTCCCGGGAAGACTTTGGAAAAATCGCAGCGTCAGGGGAATTGCCAGCAAAAGCGTCAGCACATCGGCCACCGGCTGAGCCAGCTGCAGTCCCGGAATCCCAAAAAGGGAGGAAAGCACCACCAGCGGGAGCATCAGCATCAGTCCCTGGCGGGAAACGGCCAGCACCGAGGCGGACAGGGCATGCCCCACCGACTGCAGCAGCATATTTGCCGGAATGATCCAGGCATTTCCGATGAAGGAAACACACTGGAAGCGCAAAGCGCCCCGGGCAATGGCTACCACCTCCGGATCGCTCTGAAAGAGGCGGCAGAGGGGATCGGCCACGGCAAAGCCCACCGCGCCAATGCACACCAGCATCACCGCGGCATACCGCACGCAGAAGCGGAAGGCCTCGCGCACCCGCCCATAGAGCTTTGCACCGTAGGCAAAGCCGACCACCGGCTGCATACCCTGGCCAAAACCGATGAGGGCGGAGTTTGCCACCAGCATCACGCGGCTGACAATGCCCATGGCGGCAATGGCCGCATCGCCGCCGAGACCGCCGGCCACAAAATTGAGAAAGATGCCGGATACGCTGGCAAGTCCCTGCCGGAGGAGGCTGGGGATACCGCCGCGGACGATCTCCCGCAGCATCCACCACCGGAAGCGCAGGGCAGAAAGAGCCTGCGGCAGGGCACCCGCCCTGCGGCGGGCAAGCAGCAGCACAAAAAAGCCCACCGCCTGGCCGACAGAGGTGGCGATGGCCGCCCCCTCCAGCCCGAGATCCAGCGCGAACATGCACACGGGATCCAGCACGATGTTAACCACCGCGCCGCTGATGATGCCCACCATGGCATAGGCGGCATTGCCCTGAAAGCGCAGCTGGTTGTTGAGCACAAAGCTGCCGACGATGAAGGGAGTTCCGAGAAGAATCCACCGAAGATACTCCACCGTATAAGGTAGTATGGTCTCGGTGGAGCCAAGTATGCGCGCCAGCGGCTCCAGGAAAAGATAACCAAGAGCCATCATCACCGCAGAGACGGCCAGCGCATAGTAAAAGCCGCCGGAGGCCATGGCACGCGCCGATTTTTCATCCTTTGCCCCCAGGGCACGGGAGATATAGTTGCCCGAGCCGTGGCCGAACATGAAGGCCACCGCCTGGATGATCGCCATGTAATAAAAGACGATGCCCACCGCGCCGGTGGCCGCCGTCGAATCGAGCATACCCACAAAAAAAGTGTCCGCAAGGTTGTAGAGGCTGGTCACCAGCATGCTGATGACGGTGGGCACCGCAAGCCGCGGAATGAGCCGCGCCACCGGGGTCTCCGTCATATATACAAGTTTTTCCTGCTGTGTCATAGTTTTCCTTTCGCGGCAAAGCCAGAACCCCGAAGGGCGGTTTCAGCCGTTCTTCGGGGCGGGCAAAATCACTTTTTTTACTTATTTCTGTGCGGTGGAGAGCTTGTAGTAGGCGCCCTGCTTTGCCATGAGCGCATCATGGGTGCCGGATTCAATAATGCCCTTGTTTCCGATGACCAGAATCTGATCGCAGTTCTTGATGGTCGAAAGCCGGTGGGCAATGATGAAGGAAGTGCGTCCCTCCAGAAGCTTTGCGATGCCCTGCTGCAGCAGGCGTTCGGTCTTGGTATCGATGGAGGAGGTCGCCTCGTCCAAAATGAGAATGGCCGGGTCGGACAGGAGGGTGCGGGCAAAGGAAATCATCTGCCGCTGCCCCTGGGAAAGGCTTCCGCCCCGCTCGCTGACCTCGGTGTAATAGCCGTTGGGCATCTTGGAGATAAAGTCGTGGGCGCAGACGGCCTTGGCCGCCGCCACGATCTCCTCCTCCGTCGCATCCAGCTTACCGTAGCGGATATTGTCCAGAATGGTGCCGGAGAAGATGAAGGAATCCTGCATCATGATACCGAGCTGCCGCCGTAGGCTGTTGAGGGTGACCTCCGAGACGCCGTAGGGGCGCACGCCGCTGCCATCCTCCGCATAGAGATCAATGCGGCCGCTTTCGATATCGTAGAACCGGCTGATGAGATTGACCACCGTGGTCTTTCCTGCGCCGGTTTCGCCCACCAGGGCGATGCTCTCGCCGGGCTTGACGTGCAGATTGAAATTCTCCAGAATGTGAATGCCCGGCTCATAGCCGAAGGTCACATCGGTAAAGGCCAGCTCGCCGGTCAGCTTGGGAAGCTCCACGGCGTCGGGCGCATCGTCAATATCCACCGGCTCATCCAGGGTCTCCATAATGCGCTCAAGATAGGCGAGGTTATTGACAAAATCGTTGTAGATGTTGGCAAGGTTGGTGATGGGGCCCCAGAAGCGGTTGACATAGTCGCCCATGGCCATGATGACGCCGAAGGAGACCATGGAGCCGGACAGCCAGTAAACGCCCGTCACATACAGGAAGCAGAAGACCGTCTGGGTGACAAACTGGGAGGTGAACCAAACGGAATGGGAGATGTAGAGGGCGCGCAGCCACTCACGCCGGCAGGCGTTGGAAAGGCGCTCCATGATGCTCTTGTTCTCCTCCTGACGGGAGAAGAGCTGGGAAACGCGCACGCCGTCGATGGACTCCGCAAGGAATGCATTGTAGTTGGCGCTCTTGTTGGATACGCGCTGCCAGGATTTGCGCTGAAGGGGCTTGATGAGGAAAATAAAGAAGAGGAAGAGGGGCAGGCCGGCAATAATGACCAGCGAGAGGCGGACATTGGTCATGAACATGAAGATGGCGATGAGCACAAGACCGGTCAGCTCGATGATGGTGTTGACGATGCCGTTTGTGAGGATGTTCGAGACGGAGTTAACGTAGTTGATGACGCGCACGAGGATCTTTCCCGCCGGGCGGCTGTCATAATAGGCAAAGGGCAGCCGCTGCAGATGGGCAAAGAGATCCCGGCGGATGTCGCAGATGATGTAGTTGGACACATGGGCCATCAGGCGGCCGCGCACCACCACAAGCCCGAGGATGAGAGCCGTTGCGGCGATATTGAGCAGCGCCAGCAGCCCCACAAGCTTCAGATCCTTGTTCGGGATGGCGATGTCCAGCGTCCACTGGAGGATCTTGGTGCCGAGAAGGCTCAGGCACCAGGTCACTGCACTGATGAGAAGCGCAATGACCATCTTCCAGGCATAGGGCTTAACGTAAACAAGAACGCGCTTTAAGTGGGAAAGTTGAAATGGGGCTTCCAATTCTTCATCGACGTCAAACTTGTTGCGTGCCATTACGCTTCACCTCCTTCCGTATCGGAGATGCCTTGCTGCAGGCAGTAGGTTTCGTAATAATAGCCACGGTTGCGGAGAAGCTCCTCATGGGTGCCGCGCTCCGTGATGCGTCCCTGCTCCAGGATGAGGATCTCGTCGGCATCCCGGACGGAGGAAATGCGCTGGCCGATGATGATCTTTGCGCATGCAAAGGGAAGCTCCCGAAGCTGCTGCTGGATGTAGAACTCCGTTTCCATATCCAGGGCGGAGGTGGTATCATCCAGCACCAGGACAGAGGGCTGCACCGCCAGGGCGCGAGCCAGGGCGATGCGCTGCTTCTGTCCGCCCGAAAGGCCGACGCCGCGCTCGCCGATGATGGTATCATATCCTTCCGGCAGCTTGCGGATAAAGTCATCCGCGCCGGCTCTGCGGGCAAAATCGTAGACCTCTTCCTCGCTCAGCGCGGTGTTGCCGAAGGCGATATTGCCCTCCACCGTGTCAGAGAAGAGGAAAACATCCTGCGTCGCGCAGCCGATACCGCGGCGCAGCTGCGTAAGCTTCCATTTCCGCACATCGCAGCCGTCCACATATACCGCGCCCTCCTTGGCATCGAGGAAGCGGCCCAGCAGGTTAATGACGGTGGTCTTGCCGCTGCCTGTGGGGCCCATGATGGCCAGGGTCTTACCCGGCTCGAGCTTAAAGCTCAGATCCTTGACGATCTCGTGGCCGTCATAGGAGAAGCCGACATTACGGAACTCGATGTTGCCGATCATTTTTTCGTGATCTTCCGCATCCTCCGCATCCTTGATGTTGGAATTTGCGTAGTAGATCTCCATGATCTTGTTGGCCGAGGTGCCGAAGCGCTGGAGATCATTGATCATGGTTCCAAGGTTTCGCATGGGGTTTGCCAGCGCCCAGGACATTCCGGTAAAGATGGTCATCTCACCGGCAGAGATCTCGCCGAGGATGACAAAAACCGCACCGAGGGAGATGGTGGTGATGCCGAGGAAGCTGGCCACGCCCTCGATGATGGGATAAAAACGCAGCCAGGTGCGGTTGATATCGAGGTTAATATCACGGTATTCGATATTGCAGACCTCAAAGCGATCCTTTTCATATTCTTCCCGGGCAAAGGCCTTGACCACGCGGTTGCCGGAGATATTTTCCTGCGCCGCGGTGTTCATATAGGCCTGCTTGTCGCGAGCCTGGATAAATTTCGGACCAACACGCTTGGAATAGAAGCTGGTCACGAGAAGCAGCGCCGGAAGGAGCGCCAGAAGACAGAGGGTCAGCTTCCAGTTGGTGAAAAAGAACATGGTGAGCGTCGCCACAAAGAGGGTCACGCTGTCAATGGTCGTATAGGTCAGATAGGCAATAAAATGGCGGCACATATCCAGGTCGGGGGACATGCGGGTCATAATGTCACCGGTTCTGTTATGGCGGAAGAAATCCGAATCGAGATACTGGATTTTGTCATAGAGATATGTACGCAGATGGGACAGTGAGCTCTGGGAGGCATACTCCAGGGACATTGCCATAAAGTAGCGCAGGCTCTGGCGCAGCTGTTCCGCACAGAACATGACGGCAAGAATGCCCAGCAGCGGCTCCGGATTCTGTGCGACGATGACCTCATCCACAAGCCGCGCAGAGAATTTCGGATTGATGAGCATCATCATACTCGTCGCAAAGCTCAGGAACAGTCCAACATAAAGCCAGGGCTTATACTTTTTGTCCACAGTATCAAAAATCCATTTCAACTGGAACATAGGCGGCCCATCCTTTCTATTGCTTTCTTTTTGCGTATTATGACGGATTTTTTCAAAAATAGATATGTGCATCCTGCACAAAGGCTTACGCCTTCATTCCACATATTTCCGTCATGTTGACGCATATAAAAATCCCCGCCCGTATCGGGCAGGGATTTTTGGCATAAATTACAGGCCGAGAGCCGCCTTCAGGGCGTCCACCTTGTCGGTGCGCTCCCAGGGGGCGTGCAGATCCTCGCGACCCATGTGGCCGTAGGCTGCGAGCTTGCGGTAAATGGGACGGCGGAGATCGAGGGTATCGATAATGCCTGCGGGGCGCAGCTCAAAGACCTTTTCGATGGCAGCCGAGAGGGCTTCATCCGAAACCTTGCCGGTACCGAAGGTATCCGCCATGACGGAAACGGGCTTTGCAACGCCGATGGCATAGGCAATCTGAATCTCACAGCGGGAGGCAAGCCCGGCGGCAACGACATTCTTTGCCACATAGCGGGCGGCATAGGAGGCGCTGCGATCCACCTTGGTGGGATCCTTACCGGAGAAGGCACCGCCGCCGTGGCGGGCATAGCCGCCGTAGGTGTCAACGATGATCTTACGGCCGGTCAGACCGCTGTCACCCTGGGGACCGCCGATGACAAAGCGGCCGGTGGGATTGACATAGATTTTCATGCCCTCGCGGGAAAGCAGCGCGGGCAGGGTGGGAAGAATGACCTCGCGGATGATGTCCTCGCGGATGGTATCCAGGGAAACATCGGGGGCGTGCTGGCTGGAAACGACAACGGTATCCACCGCCACGGGAACGCCGTCCTCATAGGCAATGGTGACCTGGGTCTTTCCGTCGGGACGCAGATAGGGCAGCTTGCCGTTCTTGCGTACCTCGGTGAGCTTCATGGCCATCTTCTGCGCCAGCGCAATGGGCAGCGGCATGAGCTCGCGGGTCTCATCGCAGGCATAGCCAAACATCATGCCCTGATCGCCGGCGCCGATGGAATTGTAATAATCCTCATCCCCCGCCTTGTGCTCCAGGGCGCGGTTGACGCCCATGGCAATATCGCCGGACTGCTCGTCAATGGAGGTGACAACGGCGCAGGTGTTGCCGTCAAAGCCGTACTTTGCGCGGTCATAGCCGATATCCAGCACGACAGAGCGGGCAATGCCGGAAATATCCACATAGCAGTCG
The DNA here is from genome assembly GCA_017533425.1 of Clostridia bacterium. GTDB lineage: Bacteria > Bacillota > Clostridia > Oscillospirales > QAMX01 > RGIG1911. The sequence goes on from JAFXIE010000082.1 coordinate 29,651, forward strand.
GCGGTGATCTCGCCCATAATATTGATCAGCCCGGTGGTGCAGGTGGTTTCGCAGGCAACGCGGGCATAGGGATCCTTCTCTAAAATAGCATCCAGAACGGCATCCGAAATCTGGTCGCAGATCTTATCGGGATGTCCTTCCGTCACGGATTCGGAGGTAAAAAGTTTTCTTGCCATGATTTTACTCCTTTGGTTCATCGTTTCTATTGCGCTTGCAGGCCTTCGGGCCGAGATCACCCGGTCGATGCCCGCAGTATCCTTAACTGTTCTGATATCCCGGTATCCGGCGGCATGGCAAAGCCGTGCCACCGCCTCCGCCTCGCCGAGGCCGCATTCCATCACCAGCAGACCGCCGGGCTTGAGCGCGGAGAACACCGCCGCCGGGATGCAGCGGTAGAATTCCAGTCCTTCCTCCTCCCCCACCAGAGCCAGCCGGGGCTCAAAAGCCCGGACGGAAGGATCCAGCCGAAGGTATTCCGCCTCCGGGATGTAGGGCGGATTGGAAAGGACAAAATCAAATGCGCCGCACTCCTCCCGGGGGATGCGGGCATCCCTGCACTCGCAGGAAAAGCAGCCGGACGGAAGATGCCGCCGGGCGTTTTGCTCCGCCACGCGCAGTGCCGCCGGGGAAATATCGGATAAAATCACCCGGGCATCCAGGCACTTTGCCGCCGCAATGCCGATACAGCCGCTGCCGCAGCAAAGATCCAGTATGTGCTGCCCGCGCATTTTGCCCGCGCTACGCAGCACCTCTTCCACCAGCACCTCGGTATCTGCCCGGGGGATGAGCACATCCTCCGTTACCGTAAGGCCGAGGCCGAAAAATTCCCATTCGCCGCAGATGTAGGCCGCCGGCTTTCCCGCAAGGCGCTCGAAGAACATGCGATCCAGTCTCTCACGCTCTACCGGGGAAAGCTCTCGCTCCCGCAGGGAATAAAATTCGTCATAATCCGCACCGAGGCCGGCACAGAGCATGGCCCGCGCCTCCACCGCGGCGCCGGAAATTCCGGCATCGCAGAGCCTTTTTTCCGCCGTGCGGAAATATTCACCCGCCGTCAAGGCCTTCGCCTCCCCTCGGACGGTTTTCTTGCTTTATTATACACCCAAAGCTTTGGCCTTGGCAACATCTTTTGAGATCTGTGCCGCAAGTTCGGAAAGATCGGCAAATTTCATCACCGGCCGAAGGTACTTTTTGAACCAGATGCGGATTTCCGCGCCGTAAAGCTCCGCCGCCGTATCGATAAGATGGGTTTCGATGGTGATATCCTCCCGGCTGTCCACCGTGGGACGGGTGCCGATATTGGTTACCGAGGGATACCGGCTTCCGTCCGCAAGCTCGGTCACCGTGGCATAAACGCCCGCCAGCGGCAGGGCGATTTTATCATCCAGCTGCAGGTTTGCCGTGGGAAAATGCATACGGCGACCCACCCGCTGGCCGTGGCCGACAAGGCCGGTCATCATATGGGGGTGTCCGAGGAGGCGCTCCGCGCTCTCCATGTCGCCTATGGCAAGGCAGTTTCGCACCCGGGTGGAGCTTACCGGCGCATCCTCCTCCGTCACCGGGGCAACGAGGGAAAAAGCCAGGTTTCGCGCCCTGCAAAGGCGCTCCATCAGGGCGGCATCTCCCCGGCCGCCGGCACCGAAGGTATAATTTGCGCCCACAGTGACGCCCACGGCCTTCAGCTCGCCGCAGATGACCCGATCGACAAAGTCCTCCGGGCTCATCGCAGCCACGGAATAATCAAAGGGCAGGCAAAGGGTTCGCGATATGCCGCACACCCGCTCCGCAAGGAAGGCTCTGTCCTGCGGCGCCGAAAGCAGAGGGGGCGGCACCTGGCCGCAGAAGGCGGCAGGATGGCGGTCAAAGGTGATGGCCGCCGGAGAGGCCTCCAGCTCGCGAGCCTGGGCCTGCACCCGGGAAAGCAGCGCCGCATGGCCGCGGTGTACGCCGTCAAAAAAGCCCAGCGCAACGCACAGCCGCGCCGGCATCTCCCGGCTGCCCCGTAAAATCGTATACATGGCCTTTATGCCTCTTCCTCAATTTCGCAAAAGCTCTTCTCGCACCAAAGCTCGCTGCCCTTCAGGCAGCCCAGGCCGAGAAATTCACGCTCCCCGCGCACCCGCATGAGCACACCCTCGGAAAGACCCTCGGGCAGCTGCCGCTTCCAGACCGGGGCGCCATGGCGGAAGCGCCACTCCCCTTCCCCGGAAATTTCGCAGAGGGGCAGGTGGTAAAAGGCGCTCTCGGTGGGTCGCAGGATCTCCTCAAAGCGGCCGCTCTCGCAGATTTCGCGCAGCATATCCAGCGTATAGGCATCCTCCGCGCAGAATCCGCCGCATTTGGTGCGCCGCAGGGCGCTCATCACGCCGCCGCAGCCAAGCCGCTGTCCCACATCGTGGCACAGGGTGCGGATATAGGTTCCCTTGGAGCAATCCACCCGGATGTTCCAGCGGTTTTCGCCGGCCTCTCCGAGGATCTCCAGCCCGTGAATGGTCACGCGGCGGGGCTCGCGCTCCACAACGATGCCCTCGCGGGCGTAATCATAGAGCCGCCTTCCGTCCTTCTGGAGGGCGGAATACATGGGCGGGATCTGATCGATCTGTCCTGTGAAGGCCGCCAGGGCCTCCCGCAGCTCGTCCTCCCCGCATTGCACCGGGGCGGTGCGCAGAATATTCCCCGTGGTGTCCTGGGTATCGGTTTCCACCCCGAGGGTAAGCTCGGCAATATACTGCTTGGGGGAATCGGCCACAAAATCCGCCGCCCGGGTTGCCCGGCCGATGCAGATGGGCAGAACGCCGGTGGCCATGGGGTCAAGGGTTCCGGTATGGCCGATTTTTCGGATGCCCGAAAGACGCCGCAGCACCGAAATGACGGTGTGGGAGGTCATCCCCTCCGGCTTGTCCACGGGCAGAATACCCGAAATCATGGGTGTATTTACCTCGCTTTAAGTGTTTTTTCGATGGCTGCCACAATCTGCTCCGTCACCTTCTCCGCCGTTCCCGACAGGGTGCAGCCGGCTGCGCGCGCATGGCCGCCGCCGCCGAAAAGGGCGCAGATCTCCGCGGCATTGACCGCGGTGGAGGTTCGCAGGCTGATCTTCCAGCCGCTTTCATCTTCAAGCTCCCGCAGGGTGACGCCCGCATCCACGCCGGCCACGCTGCGCGCCAGGGAGGAAACATCCTCCAGATCCTCCTCGGTGATGCCGAGATCCCGGCGCAGGGACATGGGCACATAGACGGCGGCAATGCGATCCTCCGCAAAGAGGCGCATACCGCAAATGAGCTCCGCCTGCAGGCGCAGTGCGGCAAAGGTTTTCTCCTGAAAATAGGTTCTGTTGACCCCGCCGGCATCAAAATCAAAGCGCAAAAGCTCCGATGCGATGCGGTGGGTCTCGGGGGTGGTGTTATCAAAGGCAAAGCAGCCGGTATCCGTGGATACGGCGATATAGAGGGCCTTTGCGATGTCCGCATCCAGGCTGACACCCCGGGCCGAAAGCAGGCGGAATATAATCTCTCCCGTGGCCGCAGCCTCCGGGACCACCAGCTTATCTTCACAGGGCACGCGGTTGTTCAGATGGTGGTCGATCACCACATCCGCCGGCAGATTTTTTGCCTCTGCCATCACCATATCCGGGGCGGCCACATCGGTGTAAACCACCGTGAAGCCCTAGCATTCCTCCGTCAGCAATCCTGCCAGCAGCTCGCGCTGCCGGGGCTGAAAGGAGGCGCCGGACAGCACAAAAGCCCGCTTTCCGAGCTTGCGCAGCCCCCGACAGAGAGCCGCTGCGCTGCCCACCGTATCCCCGTCGGGATTTCTGTGGGTGATGATGAGATAGTCATTGCCCTCGCGCAGTCTCTGCGCGCAAATCACCTCATTCATCTTCCTTCTCCGCCTCAGCCGAGCTAAGCTCGTTCATTACGGAAAGGATGCGGCTGCCCTCGTTTAAGGAATCATCCTTAAAGAAGCGCAGCTCCGGCACGGCGCGGAGATCCACCGCCCGGGAAAGCTCCCGCCGCAGATAACCCGCGGCGGACTTCAGTCCCTTGATGGTCTCCCCTTCTTCGCCGTAGCAGCTGATATATACCTTCGCACAGCCGAGATCCCTCGCCGTGTCCACGCGGGTGATGCTCACCAGGCCGGAGATCCGGGGATCCTTCAGGCCGCGGATGAGCTCGGCGAGGGCACGGGCGATTTCCTCATTGATGCGATCAATTCGATATCCGGCCATGGCTTAGTCCCTGATCTCTTCCATCACGAAGGACTCGATGATATCGCCTTCCTTGATGTCGTTGAACTTTTCAACGCCGATACCGCACTCAAAGCCCTGGGCAACCTCGCGGGCATCGTCCTTGAAGCGCTTGAGGGAGGCGATCTCCGCCTCGTAGATGACCACGCCGTCGCGGACGACGCGAGCCTTGGAGGAACGGGTGATCTTGCCCTCGCGAACCATGCAGCCGGCAATGGTGCCGACGCCGCTGACGTGGAAGGTCTGGCGAACCTCGGCATGGCCGAGGACATTTTCGCGGAATTTCGGGGCGAGCATGCCCTTGATGGCCGCCTCCATCTCCTCCACGCACTCGTAGATGATGCGGTAGGTGCGGGTTTCAACGCCGCTCTGGGCAGCGGAATCCCGGGCACCGGAGTCGGGACGGACATTGAAGCCGATGATGACGGCCTCACTGGCCTTGGCGAGCATAACGTCGCTCTCGGTGATGCCGCCGACGCCGCCGTGGATGACCTTGACCTTGACCTCGTTGTTGGAGAGCTTTTCCAGAGAGGCGCGGACGGCCTCCAGGGAGCCCTGCACGTCGGCCTTGACGATGAGGTTGAGGTTCTTGACGGTGCCTTCCTGGATCTGGGAGAAAATATCGTCGAGGCTGGCGCCCTTGGTCACGGGAGCGTTGGCCGCCGCCTTTTCCTCTTCCTTGCGCTGCTCGGCCAGCTCACGGGCCATGCGCTCATCGGATACAACATTGAAGATATCGCCGGCGCCGGGAACCTCCGCCATGCCGATGATCTCCACAGGCACGGAGGGGCCGGCTTCCTTCTGAACCTTGCCCTTATCATCCTTCATGGCGCGAACACGGCCGACGCTCTTGCCGGCGATAACGATATCGCCCGCATGGAGGGTGCCGTTCTGCACAAGCAGGGTAGCGATGGGGCCGCGGCCCTTGTCCAGCCGCGCCTCGACAACGGTGCCGGAGGCTGCGCGGTTGGGATTTGCCTTCAGCTCCTGCATTTCGGCGGTGAGCAGCAGCATCTCCAGGAGGTTGGGCAGGCCCTCGCCGGTGTGGGCGGAAACCTTGCAGACGATGGTATCGCCGCCCCATTCCTCGGGCAGGATCTCATGCTCGGTCAGCTGCTGCATG
>JAFXIE010000083.1 GCA_017533425.1 Clostridia bacterium
AAGACCACCGGCGCGCACATGTGGCGTTCCACAGGCGACATCCATGACGGCTGGGAATCGGTCAAGAAGCTCATTCTGAAGCAGGACGAGATCCTCGAATACAACGGTCAGGGCTGCTTCAACGATATGGATATGCTCATCGTCGGTATGCGCGGCCGCGGAAATGTCGGCTTTGTCGGCTGCACCGAGGAGGAGTATCGCACCCACATGTCCATGTGGGCCTTCATGGGCTCTCCCCTGATGATCGGCTGCGATCTGCGCGGCATCGAGAAGGACGAGGAGACCATGAATATCCTCGGCAACGAGGAGATGCTGCGCATCAACCAGGATGCGGCCTACCGCCAGATCTTCCGCCTGAAGGGCAACGGCTGCGGCCCCGAGGGACGCATCTACGTTCGCCATCTGGAGGGCGGCGATATTGCCATCGCCATGCTCAATATGAGCGATGCGGAGCGCACCATTACCCTTATGCTGGATGAGCTGGCTCTGCCCGTCAGCTGCGGCAAGAGCCTCCTTCCCCGCGAGGTGTGGAGCGGAGAGGAGCCCTCCGTCAAGAACGGCACCTTCCGCGTCAACGTTCCCGCCCACGGCTGCAAGCTCTTCCGCGCCTCTGTTGTGGATCTCAAGTGATCTGCAGAAAATGCGGCGGGCCGGTCTCTCCGGATGCGGAGGGCATGACCAAGAAGATGATCAACCGCGGGGAAACCAGCTTTTTCTGCCTCCCTTGCCTTGCGGAGGAATTCAAATGCCCCGTGAGCCTGCTCGAGGAGAAAATTGAGCACTTCCGCGCCCAGGGCTGCACGCTTTTTGTGCGGCAGCCGGCGGAAAAAGGAGATAACTGATATGGTACATCACTGCGATATGCGCTTTCCCGGCGGCCGGGACAGAGCGCTTACCTTTTCCTACGATGACGGCGTGAAGGGCGATATCCATCTGCTGGAGCTCTTCAAAACATATGGCGTCAAAGGAACCTTTAACCTCAATTCCGGCCGGTTCCGCCCGGAATCGGGCGATTATCCTCCGAAGATGAACCGCCGGCTCTCCGAGTCGGAGGCGGTGGCTCTCTTTGCGGATGCCCCGGAGGCGGAGGTGGCCTGCCATTCGCTGACCCACGGCTTCCTGGATCGCATGGATCCCGCCGCCGCCATGTATGAGACGCTGGAGGATCGCCGGAGGTTGGAAAAGCGCTTTGGCCGCATTGTCCGCGGCATGGCCTATCCCTTCGGCACCTACAATGACCGGGTGGTGGAGGTGCTGCGCCTGGCGGGTATCGATTACTGCCGGGGCGTCAAGTCCTCCCTGGGCTTTGACATCCCGCAGGACTGGCTGCGCCTGCAGCCCACCTGCCACCATGGCAATCCCCAGCTGATGGAGCTCGCGGAAAAGTTCCTCTCTCCCTTTGCGGGCGGTCCGCCCAGGCTCTTCTACGTCTGGGGGCATGCCTATGAGTTTGACGACGGCGACAACTGGTACATCATGGAGAAGCTTCTTGCGCGGGTGGCGGGTCACGAGAACGTATGGTACGCCACCAACGGCGAGATCTTCGCCTACTGCAAGGCCTATGAAAGCCTTGTCTGGTCGGCCGATATGTCCCGGGTGCACAATCCCTCGGCGCTGGATGTTTATCTCAGCCAGAATGATGTGCTGCTCTGCGTTCCGGCGGGGCAGTGCGTTGCGGCGCCGGTGGAGTGGCTGCTGTAGGAAATAGCCCCTTGACAAATGCCCGCCTGCGGGTGTATGCTATAAGCACAAAGTGAATATCTTCAGGGCAGGGTGAGATTCCCGATCGGCGGTCAAAGTCCGCGAGCCGTTACGGTGCATGATCCGGTGCGATTCCGGGACCGACAGTTACAGTCTGGATGAAAGAAGAGGCGTTTTATCTCTATTTTTTGGGGATGCAGTTCATTTTCAAGCCCGAAGGCAGTTATCCTTCGGGCTTTTCTTTTGCAAAAAGGAGGAGAAGTCAAAGATGAAATCGGCAGAACGGACAAAAAAACTGGTAACCATGGCTATGCTCACGGCCATGGCCTATATGGTCATGGTTCTCGTTAAGGTTCCGGTGGTGCTTTTCTTAAAATATGAGCCCAAGGATGTCATTCTCACCCTGGGTGCCCTCATCTACGGCGCACCGGCGGGACTTTTGATGAGCGCGGTGGTGGCGCTCATTGAGATGGTCACCGTCAGCGAAACGGGGATCATCGGCTGCCTGATGAATTTTCTCTCCTCGGCGGCATTCCTGCTGCCGGTAACGGTCATTTACCGCAAAAAGCGCAGCTTTTCCTCCGCCCTCGTCGGCCTGACCCTGAGCGTTGTGTTTACCACCGGCGTGATGCTTTTGTGGAACTATTTCATTACGCCGCTGTATATGGAGGTCAGCCGCGATGTGGTGGCCGGGCTGCTGGTGCCCGCCTTCCTGCCCTTCAATCTGGTTAAATCCGGCCTCAATTCCGGCATCATTCTGCTGCTCTACAAGCCCCTGGTACGCACCCTGCAGTGCGCCCGGCTGCTGCCTGCGGAAGGGCATGAGCGCATCGGCGAGCGCAGCCTTGCGGTGGTCTATCTTTCCCTGGCCATCATCGCCGTCTTTGTGCTGCTCATTCTGGTGATGAAGGGCGTCATCTGACAAAACAAAAAAAGAGATAGGCGAGACCGCTGTGGTCTCGCCTATCTTTTTGCGGATTATTCGGCGATGTACTTTTTATAGGCGGCCACCCACTGCTTTGCAATGAGGGCATGGCCGGCATGGGAGGGGTGAACGCCGTCGATGGCCCAGTACTTATCGTCGGCGGACTTGAGAGCCTCGTCGAAGACGCACTGCAGGGGCACGAAGGGAATGCCGTATTCCTCGGCGAGGCGGCGCACGATCTCGGCGCGGATGCGAACCTCGGGGAAGAACTCGTCGTAGTGCTCGTTGGTGGCGGAGCCGTGGAGCAGGAAGGGCTCCATCAGCATGAATTTGACGCCGGGCAGCTCCTCGCGGGTCTCCTCGATGAGCATGCGCAGCACCTTCTCAAAGCGCCTCGGAGGAACGCCGTTGCCGCCGCCAAGCTCATGCCAAACGTCGTTGACGCCGATGAGAATGGAGATGACATCGGGCTTCCACTGGATGCAGTCTCTGCGCCAGCGGGCGTAGAGATCCACCACGCGGTCGCCGCTGACGCCGCGGTTGATGAACTCAACGGCGCCGGGGTTCTCCAGGCAAAGCTCTCCGGCTACAAAGTTTGTGTAGCCGCAGCCGTAGGCGTTGAAGCCGGTCTTGGCTTCGCGGTTTCGGGCGGTATCGGTGATGGAATCGCCCTGAAAAAGAACTCTTTTCATGGTTTTATCTTCCTTTCCTTATTTGGAAATGAGCTCACAGAGCAAAATCTGCCAGGGGGAAAGCGTGAGGCTGTTACCCTCGAGAATATCCGAAAGGGGGGTGCAGTCATGGGTCTCATCCACGGCCCGCAGGGCGGAAGGGCGGAGGCCGGGGATATCGAGGGTGCATTCCTGCGGCGAGGCGGAGGCGTTAGTGAGGATGAGCAGGGTCTTTTCTCCGTCCGTGGCGGCAAGGGACCACACGGGGGCGCTTTGGGTGGAGGAAAGATAGCTGCCGAGGCGATAGGCCTCGCCGAAGGCGCGGAAGGCCTGCCAGGCCTTGACGGTGCCGCCGGCGGTGTCAAAGATCTTGCAGTAGCCGGAGCCGGGATCGCCCACATAATAGGTGGCCACATCCAGTCCCAGGTCATGCAGGGCGGCAAAATTTGCCATGATGGCGGCGGCATCCTCCGGCTTGTCAAAGGTGGCGGGGTTGACCGGGCGGGGATTCCACTCGTTGAGGATGCTCTCGCAGGAAGTGAAGCCGTAGCTGTCCAGCAGGTTGCGGGCATAGCGGGCAAATTTCAGGTTGTCCTCCACGCATGTGGCATAGGAATGCCAGGAGAAGAAATCCAGCGGCGCGGGATGGGCGGGATCGGTGATATATTTGAGGAAGGCGTGGGCAAACTCCACGAAATAATTGAAGCGGGGGGTGGATTTTGCCGCAGCGGAGGCATCGGTGCCGGTGACGGCATAAAAACCGCAGCTGCCGTAGCCGCCGATCTTCAGATGGGGGAAGCGGGACTTCAGGTGGTTTGCGGCGGTGACGTAGAGGGCAAAATACTGCTCCGGCGTGCCCTGCCACATATCGTTGTCCGCGATGTCCTCGAAATTGTCCGGCTCGTTCCAGATCTCCCAGTAGGGGATATCCCAGGTAAAGCCCTCTGCCCAGCCCTCGGTGTAATGGGCGATGATATGCTCGCAGATGACCGCCCACTTTTTGTTGTCCGCCGGGGGAAAAATGTAGGACTTGACGGGGGCGTGGTCGATGGATTCGCCGAGGCGGTAGAAGGTTTTGGCTCCCGATTGCTCGATATAGGAAAGATAGCGGTCGGTGTGGTCGAAATAGTAGGAGGCGGGATCCTCCGGATCGGCGGAAAAATCGGGGAAGATGCAGTGGATATCCACATAGACGCCGGAGCCGAGGGGGTATTCCGTATCGTGCAGGCGGCAGTAGGGGATGGAGGCCTCGCGGAAATCGGCGATGTGATCGTAGGTTCCCCGGCGGGTGACGGGGCCGTTGCCCATGCCGTGCAGGGGACGCACCGGACCGCGGGGGGTATTCAAATCAACGGAAATGACGCATGCCATGGCAAAATCTCCTTTGTTTGGCGGATTTTAGTCGGCAAGGGCAGCGACATAGGCCGTTTCCAGATCCCGGCAGGTGATGGAAGAGGAGCCGGCGGCGGTGGTGGTGTTGGCCATGAGGACGGCGCAGGCCTTGCGGGTGGGATCGACAAAGAAATGGGTGCCGAAGGCGCCGCTCCAGCCCCAGCAGCCGGGCGGAAGGGGCTGCGGACGGCTGGTGTGGGCGCAGTAGCGCACGAGAAGGCCCCAGTTGAAGCCGCGGCTGATGCCGGGAATGGCGCGGGAAAGGCGCGGGGTGCGGATCTCGCCGATGCTCTCGGGCGTCAGGATGCCCTTGCCGCCGCAGGCCAGGGCACTGGCAAAGCGGCCGTAGTCATCCAGCGTGCCGAAAAGACCGCCGCCGCCGCTGTAGAGGGCGGGCAGATCATTGAAAATGCCCGATTCGGACATCTTTGTGGGAACGCAGACGTCGCCCTCCTTGCCAAAGCCCTCCGCCAGGCGGGTGCGCTGCTCTGCCGACAGGGCAAAGACGGTGTCGGTCATGCCCAGGGGATCGGTGATGTGGTTTTTGAAATAGACATCAATGGTCTCGCCGGAGAGGATCTCCACAATGCGGGCGCAGACATCCGGCGCGGCGATGGGGGAATAGATCTGGTTGGTGCCGGGATCGAAATCCAGCAGAATGTCCTTATAGCGGGGTACGCAGTCGGCCAGGGTCTCACCGGGACGGATGCGAACATCGGGATAGACAAGCTCCTGGGTTTTTCCGCAGGCGATGCCGGAGGAATGGGTCAGACAGTCGATGACCGTCACGGGGCGGGGAACGGGGTGGCTTCCGATGACCTCGCCGGCCTCGTTTTTGTCCGCCACGCGCAGCTCCGCAAGCTCGGGGATAAACTCCTCCACCATGTCAAAAAGGCCGAGGCGGCCGGCTTCCACCTGCTGCATGACGGCCACAGCGGTGAAGGGCTTGGTCATGGAGGCAAGACGGAAGATGGTTTCGGGGCCGACGGGGGTGCCGTCGTGCTTTGCGATGCCGGCATAGGTCTCATAGACCTTCTCGCCCTCCACCCAAACGGCGGCGGAGGCGCCGGGAATATGGCCCTCGGCCATGCGCTGGCGGATGATGGCTTCGATGCCGGAAAGGGCGGGGATGTTCAGCTTCATGTTGAAAAAAACTCCTCTCTCAGGCGGCCTTCCGAATACGGCGCAGCCAGTTGTAACGGTTGATTTTGATAACGGCGACAAAGCATTTGAGTATCTGATCTGCCTTCAGGCAGATAAAGACGATGACGGGGGAGAGCTCAAAGATAAAGGCTGCGGCTGCGGCGGAGGGAAGAACGATGAGCCACATGAAGATAAAATCGTTTTTCAGCACAAAGCCCGTGTCGCCGCCGCTGCGGACGATGCCGGTCAGGCAGGGCATCTGATAGGCTGTGCCGACGCTGGTAACGGCGAGGATGGAGATAAAGGCCAGGGACAGGCGCTCCGCCTCGGCGGACAGGTTGGCATAAAGGGCCAGGATGGGATGCCGCAGAAGGAAGAGGGTGAGGCCGCTGGCAAGCCCGATGCCCACAAACAGCAGCTGGAAGGTGCGGGTGTAGGGGCGGATGAGATCCTCCCGCCCCTCGCCGATGATCTTTCCCACCATAACGGCGGTGGAGCTGGCGGAGGCATACATAAAGACGGAGATGATCTGGAAAAGGGTGACGGCCACGGCATTGGCGGAGATGACATCCCCATCCATATGGCCGAGCACGGCAGTCTGCATGGCCTGGGCAATGCCCCACATGCCGCCGCTTAAGAATACGGGCAGCCCCACGCGGATGTAATCCCGCACCAGGGCGCGGTCGGTCCTCCGGAAGAAGTGGCGGGTGCGCAGGGCGATTTTTTTATCCATAAAGCGCACATACACAAGCAGCACGCAAAGCTCGATAAGCCGGGCAAGCAGGGTCGCAATGGCGGCGCCCCGAATGCCGAGGGCGGGCAGGCCGAGACGGCCGAAGATAAGCACATAGTTTAAGGAAATGTTGGAGATGAGGGCCACAACGGAGAGCCAGAAGCCGATGCGCACCGTCTCCACGCTGCGAAGGACGATGAGCAGGATCTGGCTGACGGCAAAGACGGGATAGGTGAAGACGATGATGCGGGCATATTCCGCGCCGGCGGCAACGATCTCCGCATCGGAGGAGAGAAGCCCCAGCACCGCCTCCGGGAAGGCGAAAACAACAACGCCGAGAAGCAGGGAAACCGCGAGGGCAAAGCGCATGCCGATGTTTGCAATGGCGCGGATGGGCTCCCGCTTTCCCTCGCCCCAGCTGCGGGAGGAAAAGACCAGCGCACCCTCGCCGATGCCCTGCATGAGCATCTGCAGCAGAAACTGGATCTGGTTGACCAGGGCGACGCCGGCAAGGGCATCGGCAGACCAGTGGGTGAGCATGACGTTGTCGGCCAGGTTGACGGAGAAGACGATGAGATTCTGCAGGGCGATGATGCCCGTCATGGAAAAGAAGGTCTTGTAAAAGCTTTTTTCGCGCACAAGGGATTTCATGGTGCTACCTGATTTCTTTAAGAGTTAAACCACCTGGAAGAGGTAGAATTTGAGATAATCGGTCTCCGGCACATTCCAGAGGATGGGATGGTCGGGGGACTGGGTGCGAGCCTCGATCTGCCGGAGGGAAACGGCGGCATCCTCCGCGGCGGCGGCAAGCATCCGGCGGAAGCGCTCATCGGGCATGAAGTGGGAGCAGGAGCAGGTGGCAAGATAGCCGCCCCGGGGCAGCAGCTTCATGGCCTTGAGATTGATCTCCTTATAGCCCCGCTCCGCCGCGGCGGCGGTGGCGCCGGACTTGGTGAAGGCCGGGGGATCGAGAATGATAAAATCGTAGCCGGGATTTCCCGTCTTTGCCATTTCGGTCAAAAGATCAAAAACATCGGCGCAGACAAAATCCACCGAAAGGGCGTTTCTGCGGGCGTTTTCTCTTGCAACGGCGAGGGCATCCTCCGAAACATCCACCGCCGTGACGGCGGCGGCGCCTCCCTTGGCCGCATTAAGGGCAAAGGAGCCGGTGTGGGTAAAGCAATCCAGCACCCTCCGGCCGCGGGCAAGCTTTGCGGCTGCGGCGCGGTTGTACTTCTGGTCGAGGAAGAAGCCGGTTTTCTGGCCGTTGTAGTAATCCACATCGTAGAAAATGCCGTTCTCGCAGATCTCCGTATGCCCCGAGCCGGTCATATCCCGCCAGTAGCTCTTCCCGAGGGGGAGCCCCTCCTTTGTGCGCAGAGCCAGGTCATCCCGGAGGCAGACGGTGCGGATATTTGCCCCGCGGGCGGCCAGAGCATCGATGAGCAGGGAGATGAGCATATCCCGGCGCAGCTCCATGCCGAGGCTGGCGATCTGCACCGAAAGCACCTCGCCGAAGCGATCCACCGTCACGCCGGGCAGGCCGTCGGCCTCGCCGAAAATGAGGCGGCAGCAGGCAAAATCCCTCTCTCCCATGACGGTCATGCGGTAATCGAGGGCATAGGCGATGCGGCGGGCAAAAAAAGCCTCGTCGAAGCGGTCGTTTGCATTGCGGGAGAGGATGCGGACGCGGATTTTGGAGCGGCTGTTGTAAAGCCCGGTGCCGAGATAGGCGCCCTTGCGGCTGCGGATGTCGCAAAGCCCGCCGTCTTCGGGGGCGGCAGAGCCCTCCGCGAGGCGAAGCTCGGCATCGTAGACCCAGGGGTGTCCCTTTCGCAGGGCGCGCTCGCCCTTGTCGGTCACCGTAAAGAGGGGGTAATTTCGCTCCATGAATGCGCATCCTCGCTTTGTCTTGTTTTATTCCCCTTATTGTACCATATTTGCCGCCCGGCATCAAGAAAAAAGAGACAGAAAGCGGCTCCCTTGCCGGGGAAGCAAGGGAGCCGCGAAAGCTCAGAGACCGTATTCAAGATGCAGCAGCATATATACGCTGGCTGCCCAGGTATAGCCGGGGGCGCGGCGGCCGAGACCGGTGAGCGCATCAAAGTTTTCATAGTTTCCGCGGGCGATCCGGGCGGACATCCGGCAGTAGCGCCCGGCCACGGTGCGGGCAAGCTCCGCCCTGCCGCCCCGGCGCAGGCCGTCAATGAGCAGATAGGTGGTGGGAGCCCAGATGGGGCCGCGCCAGTAGCCGTCGGGCTCGTATTTTCCGCCGTCGGGCATCTCTGTGGCAAGGCCGTTCTCGGTGAGAAAATCCCGGGTAAGCCGGGCGGTAAGCTGCTCTGTGACCTCCTGCGGCAGATGCTCGCCCAGCACCAGCGGCATCAGAGAGAGGAGACTGGTGGGATTTTCGTCATAAATATGCGTCCGGCTCTGCTTTGCAAGAAAGCGCTGGCCGTCAAAGCTGTGGGCAAAGAGGCGCTCCTGCATGGCTGCGGCCTCGGTCTGCCAGTGCATTTCGCCCTCCGCATCGCCAATTTCGGCGGCGATGCGGGCAAGGGTGCGCATCTGCAGGATGAGCAGGGCGGGCAAATCGGGGGTTTCCATAAAGAATCCCGCATCAAAGAGGGAGCTGTTGTCCCAGCCGCTGTCGCAGCCCTGGGGATAATCGGGGATGCCGTCATGGTCGGTGTCGCTGTGCTCCGTCCACCAAAGGGTCCACTTGGACAGCCAGCCGTAGACGCGCTGCAGCTCCTCCCGGGTGAAATCAAAGGTATCCATGAGCTTTCCAAAGCACCAGCCGTGGATGGGGGGCTTGGTGGTGCCCCAGCGGGTTTCCAGATCGGGATTCCACATATCCGGCAGCGCGCCAAGCTCGCCCTGCAGATGGAAGGGGGCGGAAAACTGGCTGAGGGCGTATTTTTTTGCAAGCTCCCGGTCGGTCAGGTGCGCCATGGCCAGGGCATTGAAGCAGTGATCCCAGCTCCAGGTGGAGGTCATGAATTTTTTGCTCATGAGCATAGTGTCGGCAGGGTAGCATCCGCCGGCGCGGACAAAGCAGGACCAGAGATTGTACCAGGTCAGGCGCACAAATTCCTCCATCTCCGCATCGGCGGCGGGAATATCGGGCATCAGCCCAAGAAAGCTCTCCCACTCGGCGCGGATGGCGGCAATGTCTGCCTCCGGGGTAAGGGGAAGCGAGATTTCCCGGGGCTCGGCATGGCAAAGCCGCAGTGCCATGAGAATACGTCCCTCTTCGCAGGCTACGGAAAGATCTGTCCGCCGGTTGCGGCCGATGACGGGGCCGTCGAGCAGTGCCCTGCCGCAGGGAAGGGTGACGGTGGAGATGAGGCTGAAGGCATCGTGATAGATCCGGAAGGTGCGATCCCCCGTCTCGGTGCCGTAGCCGCGGGCAAACTGCCGGAGAGAAATATCCAGTCCGAAGCTTTCGATGACGAGGGTATCGTCATCGCGCAGGTAGATGCGCGCATGCCCCGCAGCACCCGTGACCGAAAGCGCCTCAGGCTGGGCTGTGCAGGTAAAAGCACCGCCGAAGGTAAGGGCGAGGACGGCGCTTTCCTTAAATCTGCGCCGGGCGGTATGGATGATGAGCTCCTGTGCCCCATCCTCCTGCGTCACGGAAAGAAAGGCTCCGTAGCGGCTGAAGGGGATGCGGGTGATATCGATCTGCGTGGATGGCATGGTGCGCTTTCCTCCAAAAAAAGAGTCTGTTAGGGGTAATGTAGCACATATCTTCCGGCATGTCAAGAATATGCGAAAGAAGAAAGGCCGCCCGTTTCGGGCAGCCTTTCCGGGGGGCTATTTGTTTTTTTAACCGTTGGTAACTTCCAGCCACAGCTCGCTGACGAGCTTGTTGGTGGCCTCCGGCCAGTGGCTGAAGGCCTCGGCCTTGGCAAGGACATCCTCCGCGGGGTACATGGCGGGGTTGTTCTTGGTCTCCTCGTCCAGCAGGTCATAGACGGCGCTGTTGGGGGTGGAGTAGGCGATGTACTCGATGTTTGCCTTGCCCACATCGGGCTCCAGCATGAAGTTGATGAAGGCCTCGGCACCGGCCTTGTTGCGGGCACCGGTGGGAATGCACATGGCATCCACGAAGATGTTGACGCCCTCTGTGGGGTGGACGTAATCGAGGTCGGGGTTGACCTCCTGCATGGTGATGAAGTCGCCGGCGTAGTAGGGCGCCATGCAGGCGTTATTGCCCTCCATCTTCTCAAAGGTCTCATCCATGACAAGTCCCTGCCAGTTTTCTCTGAGCTTCACAAGCTCTGCCGCGGCGGCCCGCAGCTCGGTCTCGCTGGTGGTGTTGATGGAGTAGCCGAGCTTCTGCAGGGCGATGGCAAAGGCATCGCGGGAGTTGCGGAACATGAGGACGTTGCCCTTATAGTCGGTGTCCCACAGGGCGTTCCAGGAGGTGGGGGCTTCCTTGACCATCTTGGTGTTGTAGATGAGGCAGGTGGTGCCCCAGGTGTAGGGAACGCTGTAGGCATCGGTGGGGTCGTAGGCCATGCCCTTGTAGGCATCCATGATGTACTTGTAGTTGGGAATGTTGGCGTAATCGATCTTGTCGAGATAGCCTTCCTCGATAAGGCGGGCGATCATGTAATCGGAGGGGATAACAAGGTCGCACTGGATGGCGCCGCTGGTCAGCAGGCCGTAGAGCTCCTCGTTGGATTCGTAATAGCGGAGAACGACATCGTAGCCCGTCTCCTCCTCAAAGCGGGCAACGAGATCCTCAGACCCGTCGCTTCCGTCGGACATATACTGACCCCAGTTGTAGATGACGATCTGGTTGTCGCTGCCGCAGCCGGAGAGCAAGGCCATGCAGGAGAGAAGAAGGGAAAGGGCGAGAATTGCGGAAATAAGGCGGGTCATTTTCATTTGGCCAGCTCCTTTTGTTCTTTTTTATACCGCTTGGCGGAAATGACATTGATGGCGATGAGAATGGAAAGCACCATGAGGAAAAGCAGCGCCGACAGGGCATTGACCGACAGGGGCAGGGGCTTTTTCAGCATGGTATAGATGAGCACGGGCAGGGTCTGGAAATTGCCGCTGGTAAAGCGGGTGATGACAAAGTCATCCATGGAATAGGTCAGCGACATGAGAAAGCCCGAGGCGATGCCGGGCATGATCTCCGGCAGAACCACCCGCCAAAGCGCCCGCCGTGGGGGAGCGCCAAGATCCAGGGCGGCCTCGTAGAGGTGGGAATTCATCTGGCGGAGCTTGGGAAGCACATTGAGCACCACATAGGGGACGTTGAAGGTGATGTGCGCCAGAAGAACCGACCAGAAGCCCATGGGAAGCCGCAGCCAGCCGGCCACCATGACAAACATGAGCATCAGGGAAATGCCGGTGACGATCTCCGGGTTGATGATGGGGACGTTGGAGATATTCATGACAGCATTGCGGGCGCGCTTGGGATAGCTGTGGATGCCGATGGCGGCGGCGGTGCCGAGAACCGTGGCCACAAGGGCGGCCAGCACGGCCACAAGCAGGGTGTTGCCCAGGGCACCCATCAGCTGGGGATCGGAGAAGAGCTCCGCATACCACTTCAAGGAGAAGCCGGTGAAGACGCTTTTGCTGGTGGTGCTGTTAAAGGAGAAGGCCACCATGACCAGCAGGGGAAAATAGAGAAAAAGGAAAATAATGCCCACCCAGAGGGCTGAAAACAGCTTTTTCATATGAGCATATCCCCCACATCTTCATTATCAAAGAGGTTGAGAACGCCGATAAAGATGAGCATCAGCACCATCAGCACCAGGGAAATGGCAGAGCCGACGCCAAAATTGGTGTAGGAGCCGATAAAGAAGGTCTCAATGAGGTCGCCGATGAGCATGGAGCCGTCGCCCAGCCGCTGGGAGATGACAAAGGTGGAGGCGGCGGGAATAAAGACCTGGATGATGCCGGTGATGATGCCGGGGAAGCTCAAGGGGAAGACCACCCGGCGCAGGGTAGTCAGGGCGCCGGCGCCAAGGTCGGAGGAGGCCTCCAGCAGGCGGTTGTCGATCTTTGACATGACGGAATAGATGGGCAGGATCATGAAGGGCAGGAAATTGTAGACCATGCCCAGCAGCACCGCGCCGTCGGTATTCATCATATTAAAGGGGCCGAGACCGACAAAACCGAGAAGCTTGTTGATGATGCCGTTTTTCTCGAGAATGATGGTCAGGGAATAGATGCGCAGAAGAAAATTCATCCACATGGGCAGCATGATGAGCAGCAGCATGGTCTTCTGCCGGTCTGCGCGGATGCGGGAGAAGATATAGGCCGTGGGGTAGGCCATCACAAGGCAGACAGCGGTGCTGCCCAGGGCATACCACAGGCTCTTTTTGAGGGTGGGAAGATACTTGACGGCCGAGGAGAAGTTCTCAAAGGAGAAGCCGTTCTCTCCCTGAAAGGCGAAATAAACCACAAATACCAGCGGAACCACCACAAAAATGGTCAGCCAGATCAGATAAGGCACAGAGAGCTTTTTAGTCTTCATCCGGCATATCCTCCGCGGGGCTCAGAAGAACCTTCGCAAAATCGATGCGGATTCCGACGCGGCGGCCGACCTGCGCGTCTGCATTGGAGCGGAAAATGAGCCGGTCGCCGCTGTCGGCAGCGACGATAAACTCGTTGTAGCGGCCCTTGTAGATCATGGATTCGAGGTTCGCGGTGAAATGGGCAATGTCCTCGCTGGTGATATCCAGGGAGGCGGTGGGCAGCTCGGCGGTGAAGCGGTCGCCCTTCTCAAAGGCGGCATCGGGACATTCCACCTCGCAGTCCAGGGCGGGGAAGTACAGGGTGTTCTCGCCGGTGGCCTCGCAGGGCAGGAAGTTGGTGGTGTTTTTGAACATCTTGGGCATGATGTGGATGTCGTTGGGCTCCAGCCGCAGACCCACATAGCTGCCCTCGGGGCAGAAATCGGTGGTGTGGATATACCACTTGTAGCCGTCGCAGTCCACAACGATCTCATAATGCACGCCCTTGAAGGTGACCGATTCCACCGTGCCGCAGATGAGCTCATCGGAGGCGGGACAGATGTCGATATCCTCCGGACGGATGACCACATCCACCGCCTCATTCGGGGCAAAGCCGCCGTCCAGGCAGGTGAAGGAGCGCCGCTCAAAATTGACGCGGTGATCCTCGGGCATACGGCCGTTGATGATATTGGCCTCGCCGATAAAGTCGGCCACGAAGGCGTTGGCGGGCTCGTTGTAGATATCCTGGGGGGTGCCCTTCTGCAGGATGATGCCCTCGTGCATGACAACGACGGTGTCGCTCATGGAAAGGGCTTCCTCCTGGTCGTGGGTGACGTAGACGAAGGTGATGCCGAGGCTGCGCTGAATGGTCTTCAGCTCGCTCTGCATCTCCTTGCGGAGCTTGAGATCCAGCGCGCCGAGGGGCTCGTCCAGCAGGAGGACCCGCGGGCGGTTGACCAGCGCGCGGGCGATGGCGATGCGCTGCTGCTGGCCGCCGGAAAGGGAATGCACCTTGCGCTTCTCAAAGCCGGGCAGGCTGACGATCTCCAGCATCTCACGGACGCGGGAGCGGATCTCCTCCTCCGGCAACTTCTGCACGCGCAGGCCGAAGGCAATATTTTCGAAAACATTCAGATGGGGGAAGAGTGCGTACTTCTGAAAAACTGTGTTGATGTTGCGCTTATAGGCGGGCACATCATTGATGCGCTCGCCATCAAAAAACACGTCGCCGGAACGCGGCGTTTCGAAACCGCCGATGATGCGAAGGGTGGTGGTTTTACCGCAGCCGCTGGGGCCGAGCAACGTAAGAAACTCTTTGTCCGCGATTGAAAGATCTATGGACTTGAGCACATCCTTGCCCTCGTAGGCCATGCAGAGACCCGAAAGACGAATGAGCTCTTTGGACATTTATCATCCCCCGTTTCACATAAAAATACAACCTGACAATATACGAAAACAATTATAGACGGAATCGACGGTAAAGTCAATAATCCGAGCAAAAAATATTGCGGTGTGTCCTGCCGGATTCGGGCATTTGGAAGAGATCATCGTTCCGCCGCACAGCCTGCTGCGCCTGCCCGTCCCGCCCACCGGTATGGTGCCGGTCACGCGCCGGCAGTATCAACAAGCGCTCTCATAGGGCCTTTCTGTAAAGCCGCATAAATACTGGGTTTTAGCAGTCGATAAGCAGTGCGTAACTGCTTTTTGATATGTTTGCAAAAAAGAAGATGCCGGAATCGGCATTTTGTGAAATCCTATAGATTTGTCTGCAAAGCAGACACCGAACTTTTTCACCATTACCCCTTGCGTATTACTTCAAAACCCCAAGGACTTTTTTGAGTGAAAAGTGAAGAGTGAAGAGGGAAAAAGTAAAATCGACAAGCTTCTGTCGAAACTTGCCGATTTTTGTCTATCGACTATAAAAAAGATATTTTCCGGTTTTTGTGATCGGATTTGAACCTACACCATGCGCATATTTAATATTATAAGTCAATTATTTGTCTGCGATGCAAGTTTCATAAGTTCTAATATATCAGCCTCATTCATAAACGGCAAAAACAAAGATGCCTCACTTATACCACCGTGTTCAAATGCTTCAAAAGCAAACGCTTTTATGGCGGATTCTCTTAAGAATGGCATGAACATGGTGATAGATTCGCCGTTTTCTGTTGCGATTCTCACCAATTCTTCAATTTTTTCATAATGAAGAAAAGGAAGAAGAACGGCAACACTTTTTCCATTTTTGATATGTTCATCGGTA